>JBDSLD010000094.1:0-60304 GCA_039916545.1 Ferruginibacter sp. | reverse complement strand
AAAAAATCAATAATTTTTTCATAATATGAATTTTAAGATGAGTGTTTGCTTGTTGTTCTAAAATTGCAGATTAATAAACAGGCGGCTGGATTCACGATTATAAAAGGCCTTGAAATTCTGGGCCAGTTCATTAAAAATTCCGCGTTTTATTAGCTGCCGGTTATTAGCTGTTTTGTATTAAAACCAAATGCATGCCATAAATTATAATGCATTCAGCATAGACAATTATATAGTTGTGAATCAACACGCAAATAAACAGGGTGGGCACTGATAGCAGGTGAAAGCTTGGGGAAGAAAGTTTAGCAGCCTGGTTAGTTAATTATTTAATTTTGAATGACCTTTCCTCGTTGCACGGATCATACAACGACTCTTGGTAGGAATTTGAATGATAGGGCAGCTGAGTATTGTAGTTATAAACCAGTCTAAACTGTATTATCCTGGAAGAACTGGTCCAAAATGTAAGCGTTTATCCTGGATATTCTTGCCAGGATAAAGTACATCCTGCGCGGTTTCATATCCTTCATCAGCTATTTTATTAAGCATTCTTCTTTTATGTGATCGGCCGCTAATGACGGATAGGACTATTACTGCTGCTGTCATTGCTACAATTCCGACGGCTATTTTGTGTGAGAGTTTCATATTGCTTTTTTGCAAAGATAAATTACCAAAAAACACACCTGTATGTTTTTATGTTAAATATATCATTACCATTAAAATTATGCTTAAAAATTATATTTAATGCATCCGGGGAATTGATTTAGACAAGAGTGGCTGGTAATTACCAGCCACTCTTGTCTAAATCAATTAAAAAGTCTTGCTACTCCGGGTTTCAATTAAGAACCCTCAAATATTAAAACCTTCGCAGAAGTATTATAGTTTATTAACGCTCTTCTTCGTATGAAACCACTGTACCTTCATTTGCAAGTCCCCTGCCTGACCTTGCTTTAGCGGTTTCACTTGCAGTAGGATTTGACTTGGTTTCTACTACTCCACTTTTACTTTTTTTACCAGTAGAACTGCTTTTTTCATTTGACTTCGGCATTCCTTTATCATTTTTCATATAATAAGTTTTTAGTTAGAAAAACATATAATTAAGGTGCCAACCATATGCCATAAAAAAGTAACATAAAAAATTATGGAATAAGAAATTATTGTCCAAAATTTTCATCAATATTAATATTGTGTAGAAGATTTTGCGGGTTAAAAACATGGATGTTGAACTTCGATAATAAATTGCTCATATATCTCCCGCCAGCCTTTAAATTGTGGATCGGTTCCGAGGAAATTGTTGTGCCATATGGAGATCATTTGCCCCTTCACTTTTTTACAAATTGCGTAATACTGTAACAGCTCACTGAAAGCTTCTTCTGCGCTGTATTTTTGTTCATAGAATGAATTGGCATCCATATAACAAAAGGGATGTACGCGTAATAATGCCGGCTCATTTTTTTGCAGGTCGAACCAATTAAAGGAAGATGCCACTGACGCCCTGAAACCATTGATGCTGCCGTACCCCATGGAATAATCATCTGTTATTCCATGCCCTGGTAATTGCCTGTAGCCTTCGGGTAAATTAAAACGAATATAATGCTGCCTGGATTTGGTTACCGGCTGTTCACTTATTGTTTCCAGTAGTTCTTTTTCTTTTTTTAATAAACCTGGTTGATCACCGCTTTGCCAGGAAGGATGGATGCCCGCCGGGTACTTGTTAGCATGTTGCTGTACCAGGTGCCGCATAGCTTTTTTTCCAGGCAGGACATTTTTGTCATACCGGCTATTCTTTGCTGCGATTAAAAAAAAATACAACGGTTGCAGGTTGTGCCGGCTATGCAATTCATCTAACCACTCGTAAGAATCAAAAAAGTCTTTTTTCAGACCGAGTAAAACGCGGATCCGCCCGAGCGAGGGCGATTTAAAAAAGCCGCCAATATTTCTGAGCCACCCTTTGTGCTTGTACGAAAAAGCCATATCAATATCATAGGTAGGAAAGAAAGTGCAAGGCGGAAGGCTAACCTGCATACCAGGATATTTTTCCTGTAGCATTTTAATAAAATGATTGACCCAGATATTTATAATGGGCAGGTGTAAGAAATTTTCTTTAAAGGCAAGGGAATTTTCATGGGCATACCTGCCGTAACTATCTTTTTTATGTGGCAGGTATTCTTCGTAACGGCTCAATAAATAAAATGACGCGGAGAAAATATCAAAAGGATAATCTCCGGTTTCTGTCTTAAAAAATGCTTTGAAATCGGTTAATTCAAAGCATTGGATTTTTTGCTCACGAATATTAGTTTCAAACAATAATCCATGGTTACCGATTGTGAAATGATCAGCTACATTTGATTCATTGGCATATTTTATTTTAATTCCTGTAGAACTGTCAAATTGCTCCTGGTTCGTAGTTATCCGGACATCTGCCAGCATTATTTCTTTAAAAATAAAATCGCAGATATACTGTAAACGGGGGGAAATAGAGGAGGCGTGTAAAAGGAGTTGCATTAAGATTGGTAAATATCTTTCAACGCGATGCTGATCTGCAATTTAGGTAAATCAATAACGTCGGTTATTGAAGTATAGGTATCAGTTTGCCATTCATTGGTATCAGTTTTTTTATGAACGATCACCAGGATCTTATCCGGCTCTGCCAATACATAATACTGAAGGGTATCCAGTTTTTTGTACTGGATAAATTTATCCACCATATCAAAATTGCGGGTACTTTCGCTTAACACCTCAGCGATTAAAACAGGCTGTGAATTATAAAAAGGATGTTCTTCCGGAATAGCAACCATCACATCAGGATAAAAAAATATATTTTCCTTTTTGATAAAAGCCTTCACTTGCTCTGATGAAATATCAAACTGTTGAGATGCTAACCCCTGTCTGAACAACAAAGTAAGAAAGAAAACGATTTGATTATGAAGTTTTGTAGTGCCAGCCCTTTCAATTAAATTTTCAAGATAATACTCGTGCCTCACCTCGCTTTTTTCTTCAAAAGAAAGGTATGCTTCGATACTTTCAAATTTTCTATGTATAATAATTGGCTTCACGTATTCCAAATATACAGAATTAATCGGTTACTCCTTTTACGCGGGAACGCCAACCTTTCAAAGGCTGGCAACGCTTATTTAAACCGCTCTTTCCACATTTCATTAAATGTCTTTTGACTAAAATTTAAATCGCTTCTATGCTTTTTCCAGTCTTTGAATAAACCATTCACGACTTTATTTTTTAAATTACCGTTGCCCATATTCATCATTGCCCTGTTCAGACTGGCTGTCTTCCATATCTTCCAGGCTATTTTTTCTGAGAATTTATTCAAGCCCTCTTCTACGGATTGGTGGCGGTTGTCCAGCAATAATTCGTGCAGGTTAATTTTTACAGCGCACACTTCGGTACAGGCTCCGCAAAGCGAAGAGGCATAACTTAAATGTTTAAAATCATCCATTCCCTGTAGGTTGGGCGTGATCACGCTTCCGATTGGACCGCTGTAAGTAGCGCCATAAGTATGGCCGCCGATATTTTTATAAACGGGACAGGCGTTCAGGCAGGCGCCGCAGCGGATGCAATAAAGGCTCTCTCTTTGCTTCGGACTTTGTAAAATATTCGTACGGCCATTGTCTAGCAGTATTACATACATTTCTTCCGGGCCGTCCGTTTCACCGGGCTGTCTTGGTCCGGCAACAATGGTATTATACACCGTAACTTTTTGCCCGGTTCCGAATGTTGACAGCAAGGGCCAGAATAATCCTAAGTCAGTCAGGGAAGGAAGCATTTTTTCAATACCGACTATCACAATATGAGTGTTGGGAAAAGCACAGCTTAATCTTGCATTGCCTTCATTTTCAGTAATGGCAACGGCGCCGATATCGCTGATGATAAAGTTGGCTCCTGTTACCCCTACTTCGGCAGTGACATATTTTTCCCGTAAAATATCCCTCGCCACCAATGTTAATTCCTGTGGGGTAAGGTTGATAGAAGTGCCGAGTTTTTCATGGAAGAGTTTGGCGACATCTTCCTTGCTTTTGTGCATCGCCGGGGTTACGATGTGATAGGGAGGTTCGCCATCCAGCTGCTGAATATATTCACCCAAATCAGTCTCTACACTTTCGATCCCGTTTTTTTCAAGTGCAGTATTCAGGTGGATCTCTTCCGTAACCATGCTCTTGCTTTTCACTAATTTCCTGCAGTTCTTTGCTTTGCAGATATTGAGAATTTCTTCGATGGCCTGGTCCGAATTTTCTGCCCAGATAACTTTCCCACCCCGTTTTGTAAAGTTGATCTCAAAATTTTCGAGTTGCTTATCCAGTGTTTCAATGGCGCGCCATTTCACATTCTTGGCCCTTTCCCTGGCGAGGTGTACATTGGCAAACTGTTCCTTCCCTTCCGGTACCTTGGAGTTATATTTCCCAATGTTGAAATTGATCTTACGACGATGATCCAGGTCGGCCGCCTTGATCGTGCTTTTTGCAATAAAGTTTTGTGATTGTTCTGTCATCTTAATTTCGGCACACTTGTAATTCATTAGGACTATTCCTGATCACCGGTAATTCAGGCTTCTTTTAAAACGCCTAATTCTTTACCCACTTTTGTAAATGCAATAATGGCCTTATCCAAATGTTGCTTTTCATGAGCGGCACTTAACTGCACCCTTATCCGGGCCTGGCCCTTTGCCACTACCGGGAAAAAGAAACCGATCACATAAATGCCTTCAGCTAATAATTTGGCTGCAAAATTTTGAGCAACCACCGCGTCGTACAACATGATCGGAACGATTGGATGCTCACCGGGTTTGATATCGAAGCCGGCCTCGGTCATTTTTGCCCGGAAATATTTGGTATTGAATTCTAATTTGTCTCTGAGGGTCGTTGTTTCGCTTAGCATATTCAGTACTGCGATGGAAGCGCCAACGATGCTTGGCGCCAAAGTGTTACTGAACAGGTAAGGACGGCTACGCTGGCGAAGCATTTCAATAATGGCTTTGCTGCCGCTGGTAAATCCGCCACTGGCGCCTCCCAGCGCCTTGCCCAATGTGCCGGTAATAATATCGATCCTGCCCAAAACGCCACGGTATTCATGGGCACCCCTGCCCGTCTTGCCTAAAAATCCGGATGAATGGCATTCATCTATCATCACGATAGCATCATATTTATCGGCCAGGTCGCATATTTTATCGAGCTGCGCAATGGTGCCGTCCATGCTGAATGAGCCGTCTGTAACAATGATGCGGTTACGTAAGTGAGCAGACTCTTTCAGTTTTGCTTCCAGGTCATCCATATTGTTGTGGTCATAGCGGTAACGCTGCGCTTTGCAAAGCCTTACACCGTCAATGATACTCGCATGGTTAAGCGCATCACTGATAATTGCGTCTTCTTCCCCGAACAATGGTTCAAACAGGCCGCCGTTGGCATCAAAAGCGGCAGCATATAAAATGGTGTCTTCTGTGCCCAAAAAGGTAGACAGCTTTTGCTCCAGTTCCTTATGAATGTCCTGGGTGCCACAGATAAAACGTACGCTGCTCATACCAAACCCACGGATATCAATGTATTTTTTGGCGGCAGCCGTCACTTTTGGATGAGATGACAATCCAAGGTAATTATTGGCGCAAAAATTAAGTACATTTTTTCCGCCAACGATGATCTCTGCGCCTTGCTCACTGGTGATGATCCTTTCTTTTTTATACAAACCCGCCTGCTCAATTCCGGCCAGTTCCGTGGCTATCCGGGATACGAATTTTTCATTCATAATTAAAATTTATGGAAACAAAAATAGTCAAGCTATTGTGCATTTCGGAAGTTTGTTTTAACAAGTTTTAACAATAATTATTTATCGATGTAACTTTTAGCTGTTATTTTCGTTTTACCCAAAAACTACCGTATATGCCCTTAAAAAGATCAGCCCTACTTTTAATAATACTAGCCGTCAGTTCGATGAGTTTGCTGGTTTTTTCAGCAGCTGTCGCTCCCCCGGTCAGCGAAGTGCCTCTTGTTCCGGCCCAATGCACGCCGGAGAAGTGTTGCAGCCAGGTAAATGAGCCTAAAAATTTCTCCACCTGGGATATGATCTCCGAAATAATGTGGAAATCTGCCGCTTAATTATTTTATTTGTAACTTTTTACCTTCAAGGGCGTATTACATGAAATTAGCCAAATTAACAACTAAACCAGCACAATTGCTGTATGACGGAAAATGAATATAACCAGTGCGTTAAACTGTATGCAGATAATGTGTACCGCTTTATCCTGAAAAATCTGCGGCACGAAGCAGATGCGAAGGATATTGTGCAAGGCACTTTTGAAAAGATGTGGATCAACAGGGAGCAGGTGGAAAATAACCGCTGCAAAAGTTATTTATTTACCGTGGCCTATCATCAAATGATCGATCATATAAGGAAAAATAAACGGGTGAGCCTGCGGGAAGAATTTAATGAGGAAGCAAAAATTACCGATAAACCGCAACACGATTCAAAAAGAGTATTGCATGAAGCGCTGAACAGGTTAAATGACACACAAAGAAGCCTGGTTCTGTTAAAGGATTATGAGGGATACAACTACGAGGAGATCGGCAAAATTACCGGGCTGAATGAGAGCCAGGTAAAAGTATATTTACATAGGGCAAGATTGCAGCTGAGAGAATATATCGTGAAACCGGAAAATGTAATCTAATGATGAGTAATGAATGGTGAATGTGGAATTGGATTTGATTAACTATCAATAACGAATTATCAACAAATGAATATTAACAGGCATAATTACGAAACATTTTTTTTACTGTACACAGACAATGAATTGTCGGTTGCGGAAAAAAAGGCTGTGGAGGAATTTGTAAAATCAAATCCGGATTTGCAGGAGGAACTTGTGATGTTGCAACAGAGTGTCCTGAAACCAGATAGTATCGTGTTTGATGATAAGCTCAGTTTATTTAAAAATGAATCGGTTCCTACTGATATCCAGGAGGAATTACTATTGCATTTAGATAAGGAGTTAACTGCGGCGAGGCTAAATGACATAACCGCGTTAATAGGCTCCGATAGCAATGTTAAGAGAGAATGGGATATACTGCAGCAAACGAGGCTATTGCCTGATGATACGATCCTGTTTCCTGATAAGCAATCTTTATACAGAAAGGAAAGAGGCAGGGTAATCGCCTTCCCCTGGCTGAGAGTAGTTGCCGCCGCCCTTTTTATTGGTTTTGGAATATTGGGCGTAACTGTTTATTTGAACAGGAGCAACAAAACAGCTAATGTTGAGACTGTCAAAAAGAACGAAACAAAATCGATTCCTTCAATTGTTACACCAGTGCCAGGTAAAGTAGTTGTACCAGGAATACCGGTTGATACAAAGGAGCAGGCTTTAGTAGCGGCTCCGGCAGATAATAAAAAGACTTCCAATACAAAAACTTTAATACCCGCATCTAAAGAGATTGAACCCAGCAGGTTGACCAAAAAGGATGCTGAACCGATTGCTGTAGTTGAAAAAGACAATAATCTACCTAAGCCATATTCTAATAACCTTAACAAAATTAAAAGTAACGAAACCATTCCTTCTGACGTAACAATACAAAAGCAACCCAATAACATTGTAGATCCCGGGAACAATGATATTGGTGGCAACCAAACCCCTGCCAATCAATTTGCTTCTACCGCAGCCTATACTGGAGATAGTGAGGAAAACAACGATCGCGTTCTCTTTATGGATGAAGAAAAAGTAAAGAAAACAAAGCTCGGCGGAATTTTCCGAAAAGTGAAGAGGGTACTTGAACGGAAAGCCAACATTAAACCCGGCGGCAATAATATTAAAGTCGCCAACCTGGAATTTGCAATTCAATAAAAATTTAAAAAAACAAGATGAATAAGCTATTTACTTTAATGGCACTGGTGATGGTATGCACAGTAGCCAACGCACAGGAAAACACCGGCAAAGAGCCTGATACGATCCGCATTGGAAATATTATTATCACCCGGGATCCTAATAAAAAGGATGAGAGCCGGAATAGTAATACTCACATAACAATGGGAAGAAAGTACCATAAAAAATTGGCAAACATAAGCACCAACTGGGGAATCCTTGACCTGGGGATCGCTAACTACGCTGATAAAACCAATTACAGCGCAACAGACGGTTATCTTTATAACAGGCCAGGTACCACACCATTGGGAAAGAATGATTTTAAACTGAGAGATGGGAAAAGTATCAATGTAAACATTTGGTTCTTTATGCAACGGCTGAATTTAATAAAACAGCATGTAAACCTGAAATACGGTTTAGGTCTTGAGTTAAATAACTACCGGTACAAAACTGGCAACAGCATTAGTTACCTTGAGCAAAACCCTTTTGTTCCCGGCCAGGCCAGCGCACCAGTAATTTTCAGGGATTCTATCCAGTTTTCAAAAAACAAATTAGCAGCCGATTACCTGACTGTACCGCTGATGTTAAATTTTTCTACCAGTCCTGGTTACACAAATAAAGGGCTTAGTTTAAGCGTAGGTGTTAGTGCGGGTTATTTATACAGCCAGCGCAACAAGCAAATAAGCGACGAAAGAGGTAAGCAAAAAAACAAGGGAGATTACGACCTGGAACGTTTTAAATTATCGTACGTAGCTGAAGTTGGCCTTGGCCCGGTAAGGCTATACGGTTCTTACAGCCCCACATCTTTTTACAGTACCGGCTTAAATATGAAGCCATACACAGTCGGCATCAGGTTTAGTAACTGGTAAAATTCCCGGATTGATACTTTAATAAACCCCGCTGCAATAAAACCTGTTTATTGCAGCGGGGTTTAATCATTGCTCCCTGTATTTTTAATTAAATTGTGGCTTAATATTGATTACCAGTGCAATCAGAAGAAAAGTTTACCGGGTATATTTTTGCTTTTAAAAAAAAGCTGGAACTGGTTATCATTGATGATATTACTTCAACATTGTATGTAAAAAGATACCTCGCCTACCTGTTGGATCATAAAGATTACTACCTGGAAATTTATGCCGATGTGCTGCATAAATTAATCAGGCATTCAGATAAAAAAAAGTCGGACATTTTATTATTGGATTACGGATCAGGTAATGGGCTGCTTGGGATATTTGCAAAATTCTGCGGCTTCCAAAAAGTTTTTCTTAACGACATTGATGCAAATTTTGTATCAGCTTCCGAAAAATTGTCTGCACAAACAGGTATTGAAATAGATGGTTTTATAGCAGGCGATGTAGCTGAGGTTAGGGCGTATTTTAAAAATGAAATACCTGGTGCCATTGTTGGAACCGATGTGATCGAACATATATATGACCTGGGATCTTTTTTGAAGAGCCTCCAGGATATTAACCAATCGATGGTTTCGGTTTTTACAACCGCCTCAAACCCCAGCAATTATTTTAAGGTGAGCAAGCTGAAAAAAATGCAATTAAAAGATGAGTTTATTGGCGGGGCAGCGGGGGACAATATTTTTTTTGGCGACAGCCCGCTCGAGCCCTTCCTGCAAATAAGAAAGCGAATCATCATGGAATGCAAGCCGGACCTGCCTGTTGATGCCATCACTGAATTGGCGACGGCGACCCGGGGACTTAACAGGCAGGATATTATCTTTGCCGTTGAACAATATAGCGTTTCAGGCAAAATGCCTGGGCCACCGCCGGGCGCCAATACCTGTGATCCGTTGAGTGGTTGCTGGACAGAAAGAATTCTGACCTTGAAAGAGTATATTTCCTTATACGGTTCCGCGGGTTTTAAACCTGTATTTTACAATGGGTTTTATAATAAGTATGAACATGGACTTAAACATTATGCAAAAAAAATACTCAATGCCGGTCTGCCTATCCTTGGAAAATGGATAGCGCCCTATATCATTATTGTTGGTCGATATATATGATGATAAAGATAATATGTGCTAAAAAGGTTGCGCTTTTGTTAAAACAGTAGTAATGTTAGTAATTAAGGTATAATATTTTTTGATGGCATAACGTTTGAATGGTGTTATCAAATTTTTTTCCCTGGTATGAAGATTTCCCGAGTGTATCCCATGTTTTTTTTGTGTTCCATTTTCGCCATGGTATCTTTTGTGCCCGGTCGAAACAAGAAGTTGGTGTTGGAAAAAAGGAGTAATGCACTGAGGCTGATCAGGAATACGGTTTTAGCCCGCAGCAATGAAAATCCTTACTATATAATTGTTGATAAGAGTGATTACGAATTAAAGGTATATGATGAAGAAGGTTGGTATGCAACTTATCCAATTGTGTTCGGAAGCAAGGACCTGCGCGATAAAATGAAGGAAGGAGATAAGAGAACGCCTGATGGCCATTTTAAGGTCATTCAAAAAAAGATTCATCCCAAATGGTCCTACGAATTATTGTTAGACTTTCCCAACGAAGAATGTATCAAACGGTTTAATGAACGGAAGTCGCGTGGATTGTTGCCAAAAAATTCAAAGATTGGCAGCGGAATCGCGATACATGCCACCCGGCCGGAGGAGGAGTGGACCGTAGATAATTTTTACAATTGGACAGACGGCTGTGTTTCTGTAAAATATACCGAAATGAAGGATCTATATAGTTTTATTCCTGTTGGTACGCCTGTTACAATACAGCAATAGGTTAGACGAATTATTACTGCCCCACAATTGTTTTCAATCATTTTCGCCTGGCCCATCGGTCAGGAAAAGCAAGCTCCCATCCCCGTAACTTAAAAAACGGAAATCATTTTCCATCGCGTAATTGTAAACCTTTTTCCAGTCTGTCCCGATTGCCGCAGCAACCAGTAACAACAGCGTTGATTGAGGTTGGTGAAAGTTGGTGATGATCGCTTTGACCATTTTAAAGTGATAACCCGGTGCGATCAATATCTGCGTCCGGATGATCAGCCTGTCGCAATTATTTTTTTTCATCCACATCAATAAACCGGTTAATGCTTCGGTCGCTGAGAAATTTATATCCTTTAGCGGGCTTTCATACACATCCCATTGGAGGATCGTCAACTCGTCCATTTTATGATCCGGATACAGCATTGCTTTTACTCCCATCCAGTACAGGCTTTCCAGTGTGCGCAAGGAAGTGGTGCCAACTGCGATGATGTAGTTGGAATTATTGTCCAGCAATTTACTGATGGTGGCGGCCGTTACATCGATCCATTCCGCATGCATCTGGTGGCCCTGCAATGAGCCTGATTTTACCGGTTTAAAAGTACCAGCGCCAACATGGAGTGTGACATATGCTGAAGAAATATTTTTTGCTGTGATAGAGGAAAATATAGCTGGCGTAAAGTGAAGCCCTGCTGTAGGGGCGGCGACCGATCCATCATATTTTGCGTAGATGGTTTGGTATCTCTCCTTGTCCGTTTCACCGGCTTTTCTTTTGATATACGGGGGCAGAGGGGTATCACCCGCCTGCTCAATAATTTCGGCAAAAGTAAAATGACCCGGTTGCCAGGAAAGCTCCACTACATAAGCATCAGTCAATTTTTCAACCAGTCTCGCCTGTAGTTCAACTTTGGAATTTTGGACATCGAAGTGTTTTGTTAACTTTCCGTCTTTCCATTTGCTTGCCCCGCCAATCAAACATTTCCACCGCAGTTTTTCTTTTTTTGCCATAACGGTGCTGTATTCATTGATGGCCTCATAAGGCTCGAGGCAAAAGATCTCGATAAAAGCGCCAGTGGATTTTTGAAATAATATCCTTGCCTGTATCACGCGTGTATCGTTAAAAACAAGCAGGCTGTTTTTAGGCAAATAGCTGGGTATATTTTTATACCTGTCTTCCTGGAGAAGGCCATTTTTATAGATTAATAATTTTGAATGATCTCTTTCGGGCAAAGGAAAAGCAGCGATGCGATCGTCTGGCAGGGAGTAGGTGTAATCAAGGATAGAAATGTCTTTTGGATGCATTTTTTCAAAAAATTAGTTGGCGAGGAAATTTTGTAGCTCCAACAGCCATTTCGAATTTTCCTTTTTGCAAAGAGATTCATGGCCGCTGTTTTCATATACCACTAATTTTTTTACTCCAGCCAAATTTTGATAGATCAGGTCCGTTTCACTTTGTGAAACCCGTGTATCATTTTTACCCCATTGCAGTAAAGTAGGAGTAGTTATTTTTTTTGCAAATTCGGACGGCTTCATTTCAAATGCCCAAAAGCCATGTTCTGTACCACCCCAGAATGTGATCAGCACTGCCAGGGGTTCCGGTGGCAGGCCCATTATCTTTATCCTGCCCTCCGCTGCCTGAAGGATGGATCCAAAAGGCATCTCTAAAATTATTTTGGATGGCTGCAGACTGTAATCGTTCATCGCTTTGCTAATGGCCGCGGCACCCATGGATATGCCCCAAAGCACAATATTTTTTTCGCCCTTTTCTTTGATATAGTCATAGGCAAGTTTTACGTCTTCTGTTTCGTAGTAACCGATGGTACAGGTATTGCCACCACTGTTGCCATGCGCCCTGAAATCTATCAATAGGGTATGGTAACCCATTTTCCGAAAGGCTTCCGCTTCATTGGCTACAGCAGATTTGGTGCTCCCATGGCCGTGAAATAATATAATGGTGCCCTTGGCGGGCCGGGCCACCGGGATATACCACCCTTCAATTTTGATGCTGTCTTTGGTGGTTAAATAAACTGTTTGTAAAGCTGTATCTGTAAGAATTTTATTCGGCCGCTTTACTGCATTGATACCAAACAGTATCGTCTTGGTTTTATCCCAGCCACTATTATTATTAACGGATATTTCACCGGCATTATAAAAATGGGTGAATTTGTATGCATGAAAAGCAGTGATGATATTAAGCAATATAAATATAAATAGCAGGGTACGAAACAATAATTTCATCAGCCGTTTCATCGGTATATTTTAAAAGTAAAAGTAGGAATGTTTTGAATAGTAAGTGATTTAGGCGAGGGGTAATGTCAGTTAACATGAGTGTGTCGCTGATGCCTGTATATTCTAACGACGCAGGAAGCGTAGCTTCGATCAATTTTGTAGCAACGGATTTTAATCCGTTGCATTTTAATCCATTATTTACAACAGCAGTAAATTCGGCTCGCGTGATAATAAATAATAACAATTTTAATCAACAAAATGGCAAATACCTATCACCAGATTTATCTATAAACAATTTTTGCAGTAAAATATCGCGAAGCGATGATTGATAATGCCTGGAAGAAGACCTTATTTGCGATCATTGGCAACTTAATTAATGAAACAACATGCAAAACAATTATTGTTAACGGTGTCGAAGACCATGTACATTGTTTTATTGGCTTAAAGCCGGTTGTTTCAGTGTCAGAATTAATGAAGACCGTTAAGGCTAAATCTTCTAAATATATTAATGACCACTCGTTAACAAATAACCGTTTTGAATGGCAGGAAGGATATGGCGTATTTTACTATAGTCAATCGGGCGTGGATGCAGTATTTAAATATATTCAAAACCAGGAGACACACCATAAAAAAAAACATTCAAAGACGAATATTTAAACTTTTTAAAGATTTTTAGAGTGGAATTTGATGAACAATATACATTTCGGGATCCTCTATAGCATATTAAAAAACAACGGGTTAAAACCCGTTGCTACAAAATGCCCCGAGCCTGGGGCGCTTCCTTACAATTTCCCATTCTTAATTTCATCTACCACACCCGGGTCCAGCAGGGTGGATGTATCACCCAAATTTCCTGTTTCCCCTTCCGCGATCTTTCTTAATATCCTGCGCATAATTTTTCCACTCCTGGTTTTTGGCAGCCCGGTGACGAATTGAATTTTATCGGGTTTGGCTATGGCGCCAATTACCCTGCTAACGGTTTGGTTAATATTTTTCCTGGTTGATTCGTCGTCACCGTGTTTGTGGCTGCAAATAACATAAGCGTATATTCCCTGGCCTTTGATATCATGCGGGTATCCCACTACAGCGCTCTCGATCACGCCTGCATGCATATTGATCGCATTCTCTACTTCAGCGGTACCGATGCGGTGCCCGCTTACATTTAATACATCATCCACCCGGCCCGTGATCCGGTAATTTCCATCGGCATCTTTTAAGGCGCCATCACCGGTGAAATAAAGATTGGCATAGGTGGCAAAATAATTGGTTCGGCAACGCTCATGATCTCCATAAGTTGTCCTCAAAATACCGGGCCATGGGGCTTTAATACAAAGGTTGCCTTTCAGCAAACCATCTTCATCCGGTTCTGTTACTTCCTTCCCGTTTTCATCTACCAGTAACGGTTGTATGCCAGGCATTGGCAAAGTGGCCCAACTCGCTTTGGCCGGTGTAACGCCCGCCAGGTTAGATATTAAAACACCACCGGTTTCAGTCTGCCACCAGGTATCAACGATCGGGCACTTATTTTTGCCAATGTGCTCATCATACCAATGCCACGCTTCTTCATTGATCGGTTCACCTACCGTGCCTAATATTTTTAATGAAGAAAGGTCCTTTCCCTTTAATGGGTCCAGGCCAAAACTCATTAAGCTGCGGATGGCGGTCGGTGCGGTATAAAGTATATTCACTTTATATTTATCGATGATGTCCCAAAATCTTCCGGCATCGGGCCAGGTGGGAATACCTTCAAACATTACGCTGGTGCCGCCCGCGCTTAACGGACCGTATAAAATATAGCTATGTCCTGTTATCCAGCCAATATCGGCGGTACAAAAATGCACATCGCCCGGCTGATATTGAAACACATTTACAAAAGTATAATTGGCCCAAACCATATACCCGGCAATACTGTGTACCACCCCCTTCGGTTTGCCTGTTGAGCCCGATGTATATAAAATAAAGAGCGGGTCCTCTGCATCCATCTCCGTAGCGGGCATGGTTATGATATTGTCTTTCTCTATCTGAGATTCCGCATATTCCATTTCATCTTCCCACCACACATCCCTGCCTTTTATCATGGAAATAGGCGTTCTCGTGCGGGTATAAACGATTACACGTTTAACGGTTTTGTTGCCGATCAACGCGTCATCAATGATGCTTTTTAACGGGATATCTTTTGCGCCGCGGTAGGCACCATCACAGGTAACAATAAATTCTGCCTGCGCATCCAACAGCCTGTCAGCAATGCTTTGAGCTGAAAACCCACCAAAAATAACGCTGTGAATGGCGCCGATCCTGGCACAACCCAAAACAGCATACGCCAGTTCGGGTACCATGCCCATGTAAATACAAACCCGGTCGCCTTTTTTAACGCCATTGTTTATCAATACCTGGGCAAACTGGCAAACCCTTTTATGCAACCGGGAATAGGTTACCACCCTGGTACGCTCTTCAGGATTATTTGGTTCCCAGATAATGGCCGGTTGATCACCCAGTTTTTCAAGGTGCCGGTCAATACAATTTTCAGTAATGTTTAATTTTCCACCCTTGAACCATTCAATTTTAGGTTCTGTAAAGTTCCATTCCAGTACGCTGTCCCATTTTTTTCGCCAGTAAAAATTTTCTGCTACGCCGGCCCAGAAATCCTCCGGCTGTTCCACGCTACGTTTGTATTCGCTTTGATATTGTTCCAATGAAGTAATCTGATATGGATATGGCATATGCAAGAATAAGAAATTTGTAAATTAATAATTTGTATTCGTTCCCAAATTAATATATTTATGCTAATTAATACAACAACAGGCTCATTCTGTAATGTTGCCGGGGTTGCCAACCTTCCACCAGGATGTTAAATTATTTACAGGAAATTTAAAAAGAGTGGCAACAATTAAAGATATCCTTAACAAAACGATTGATTGAATTCTTACAAAATAATATATGTTGTCAACTTCATCCAAAGGAATTGGTAAAGTAATTTTTTCTTCCTCCCTGGGCACCTTGATTGAATGGTACGATTTTTACATTTTTGGCATGTTGGCCAAGACAATTTCTGCAGAATTTTTTCCCGAAGGCAATGATACGGCAGCCTTGCTGAGTACCCTGGCGATCTTTGCTGCAGGATTTTTAGTGCGCCCTTTCGGAGCGCTTGTATTTGGAAGGTTGGGAGACATGATCGGTAGAAAATCGACTTTTTTATTAACACTTGTTTTAATGGGCGGCTCCACTTTTTTAATCGGCCTGGTGCCGGGTTATAAAACAATCGGGATAGCCGCTCCCCTGCTGGTATTACTGTTAAGATTGGTACAGGGCCTTGCGCTGGGCGGGGAATACGGTGGCGCTGCAACTTACGTGGCCGAACACTCACCCGTAAATAAAAGAGGTTACTATACAAGTTGGATACAAACCACGGCTACACTAGGCCTGTTCGTTGCACTGGGTGTAATTATGGCGGTGAAATCAAATATGTCGGATGCTGCATTTACAGCAGAATGGGGAGGATGGCGCTATCCTTTCTGGATATCTGTTTTATTGGTGGGCGTATCAATATACATCCGGCTAAAAATGAGTGAATCACCCCTTTATACCAAGTTAAAGACGGAAGGTAAAACATCCATAAATCCATTAAAGGAAAGCTTTGGGCACAAGGCCAATTTCAAAATGGTATTGTTAGCGTTATTCGGTGCCGTTATGGGGCAGGGGGTTATCTGGTACACGGGCCAGTTCTACGCGCAATCTTTTTTAGAAAATACCGTGAAAATAGAATTCATGCAAAACAGGGAAATTTTGCTATGGGGCATAGGATTAGCGACACCTTTCTTTTTGGTATTTGGCGCATTGAGTGACAGGATTGGCAGAAAGTGGATCATGCTTTCTGGTATGTTGCTGGGTGTAATTTTCTACCGGCCGATCTTCAGCAGTTTTTTAAAAAATGCGGATACAAAGGAATGGCGAAAAGAAAGCAAGCTGATCGCTGATGCTGCTATTACAACTACCATTGTGAAAATTGATACCATTATTAATTTAGCTGGTTTAAATGAGAAGGTGGTACATAGTAAAACCAACTGGGCATTAACTGATGGAAGGCAATGGAAGCAAACCAGCGCCGACACGCTACTGTCATCTTATTCCGGCCGGGCAGTTGAAGTTGGAAATACCGGCAATATTGAATTAGGAAGCGGGGTGAAATCAGATACTCATCGGATCGATTCTGATAAGATCCTTTCTACCTCATTAAAATGGAAATTTATTTTTTTAGTTTGGTCCATGATCATTTTTGTAACTATGGCCTATGCACCCATCGCTGCTTTTTTGGTTGAATTGTTCCCTACCAAAATACGGTACACTTCTATGAGCTTGCCTTATCATATCGGTAACGGCGTTTTTGGCGGCCTGGTGCCATTTATCGCTACTTTATTATCTACGAGTTTTGCCAATGATCCATTGGTAGGGCTTTGGTACCCCATAGGCGTAGCCGGACTTTCCTTTATCATCGGCGTTTTTTACCTGCGTAATAAAAAGGATAAAAATATCAACGATTAAAAATATTTATATGAACCAGTTGAAAAGACTAATGGGTATTATCTGGATGGTCCTTGCGCCGGTGGTGATTTATTTTTTGGTAATGGGGGCGGTACACAATATCACCAGCACGGGAACAAAGGATATCAATAAACCTGTTCCCTGGATAATCATCATTGCAATTTTCACCCCCATTGCAATTGGACTAATGATATTCGGATATTATTCTTTTAAAGGAGAGTACGATAAGCTGCCAGAGAGTTCTGACGAGTTGTGATTGCCGGTCTCCTTTGATTGATTTTATTTGTGATTGGAATGTAACTAATACAAGCCTGGTTAGAATTTCACGACTTCCCAAAATGCTTTCTTTGGCTTTAGTGCGGCATCAAATAGTAACGGGTAGTCTTTTCTTCCCCTGACCGGGAAATTATCGAGCCAGCTGTTCCTATCGGAGATATTCCAGAAAGTGATCGCCGAAATATATTCGCGGTATTTCCTGAATATCTCAAAACACATTTTATAGATGTCAATTTGCTGTTGCTCTTTCCCGGGAGTAAAAATTGTGTTGGCATCTTCCGGTTTCTTTTCTCTCGCATTATGTTCTTTTGGGTAGACAGAAATATCTAATTCGGTGAGCTGAATTTTTAGACCCAGTTCGGTAAATCGCCTGATAGTGCTGTCTAACTGGCTGTGGGTTGGTTCATTGATCGCCCAATGCCCCTGCAGCCCAATGCCATGAATCGGTATGCCCGCATCTTTTAAGCTCTTTACCAGCCGGTATATCTTTTCCCTTTTGACCGGACTGATCTCATTGTAATCATTATAAAACAACAATGCATCCGGGTCTGCTTCATGGGCATACTGAAAAGCCTTCGCAATGTAGTCTTCACCACATATTTGGTACCAAAGGGAATTTCGCAGGTATTCATCTTTGCTGTCACTGATGGCCTCGTTCACTACATCCCATGCATAAACAATTCCTTTATACCTTTTCACGACAGTAGTGATATGATCCTTCAAACGCTGTAGTAAAACCTCCTTACTTACCTGTTTTCCTGCTGAATCTTTAAATAACCAGTCAGGAGTTTGATTGTGCCAGCAAAGGGTATGGCCGCGCAATTTCAGCTGGTTGCGTTTTGCAAAGGCGGCAATAGAATCTGCATCCCGCCAATTGTATTCATTTTCCTTTGGATGGATCGGCCCCATCTTCATGGCATTCTCTGGTGTCATGCTGCCAAATTGTTGGACGACCAGGTCTGCTTCACCGGTTTTTAATGACCGGGGCGAAACGGCAACACCCATGGTAAAATAATTTTTATAATAGTCCTTCAAACCTTTTGTGCTGTCTGCCGGCTGGTACTTGTTACCATTTTTAAAGGCCGGTGATTTTTTGCCCTTGGATTGTAGTTGCCCGCAATAAACTGCATCGCTGCGCAGAAGCAATAGTGATAGTACTACCAGGAAGGATACGCTTTTCTTCATTTTATTGTATTGGTTGTTATTTTTTATTAAAATACCGTGCTGCATAGTCAAGAAAGATTGGCCAGTTAGGTGCCGGTGTATGTCCGCCGCTATGTTGGCGAAACGCGATCTCGCCTTCCAGTAATCCCGTTTCCAGCTGCGGAAATTCTGTCGTCCCCAGGTCCTTTTTACCAAGCAGTTTATAAACCGGTCCTGCAGCTACTGCTGCCATGAACATACCTTTCACATCCGTCCAGGCATCTCCTTTATCGCCACAGCCTATAAATACAGGGCGTGGTGCACATAATGCGATCAGTTCATGCGAGTCAACCGGCAGGTCGCTCCATTTCAATGGCCCGCCGTATTTGATAAAATTGCCCGCCATCCAATGATATTCACCGCTGCCGGCGATGTTCTCCACAATTTCACCTGCATTGCGACGATGCAGTTTGGCGCCGCCTTCACCAGACGAACTGATATAGCCGATCGCAAAACGCTCATCATAAGCCATGGTAACCAACGCGGCTTTGCCATACCTGGAGTGCCCGCCGATCGCTATTCTTTTTGCATCGACCGTTGTAAGTGTTTCAAAATAATCTAATACCCGGCTCGCTCCCCATGCCCATGCCCTGAGCGATCCCCAATCATCCGGCTTCCGGCGCCCTCCTTTGTTCATCAACCCGATGATCCCCTGCGTTAATCCTGCTCCGTTATCGGCTTGTATACTGACTGGTATCAATACTGCAAAACCCCAGCCCTTTTTCAGGCATTGCAACTGCCATCCAGGAGCCGGAGGAGGACCACCCATTTTTGCAGTATCACCCGGACGGCGAAAACCAGGGGGGAATACAAAAATAAATTCCATGGCAACTGGAACGGCCGTCTTTGCTTCCGCAGGCAAGGTTAGCGTTAACTGGATATCGACATTTATTTTTGGAAATATCGAGTTTTCAACATGGCCCAACAACTTCTTTTCCACCACAGCTATTCCGCCCAAAACAGTATCGGTTGATTTGATTATTTCCCAATTTACTTTTGGTGTATTTGCCGGAACACGGCCATATATTTCGCGGTCAAAGTCTTCAATGATTTCCTTTCTTCTACTCACCCAGTCTGCTGCGGCAGTTAGTTTTTTACCATTTTTAAAAACCAATGCATCAGGCAGATCCGGGTATGGATTCGCTTTCATTTCATCATAATTGGCTGCATTGGGCGCCTTTGGATCATTGCCATTGGCACCCGGCCGGAGCAAGATAATATTTAGCTTGCTCATCATGTCGGCATGGTCCTGTTCTGTCAATTTCTTGATACTGTCTTGCGCAGCGGAAAGTGGTTGCTGCGCGGATGCATAGATGACGAACGCAATGTAGAGGAAAAGAGTGGATGATTTTTTCATTAAAAATTCTTGTAATTATAATCAAATTATAATTAGCGGTATGCGTCGATCGTTTGTATTGTGCCATCATCGTTGTACTTCAGTTCCGTCACTTTTACATTCCGTAAATGTGTCTTGCCGCTTAATTGCACATCATGATAAAATATATACCATTTACCCTTGAATTCAATGATGGAGTGATGGTTCGTCCAACCCTCAACCGGTTTCAAAATTATCCCTGTATAAGTAAATGGCCCGTACGGATTATCGCCAATCGCATAACAAATATTATGCGTGTCACCTGTTGAATAGGAGAAATAATACCGGCCTTTATATTTATGTATCCAGGCTGCTTCAAAGAAACGCTTGTCATTATCTTTCTCCGTAAATTGTTTGCCATCCTTGTCCAGTAGTTGTATCTCTTTTACTTCACCCACAAAGCTTTTCATGTCTTTACTCAATCTGGCGATGCGTGGTAAAATAGCCTGTTCACCTGCCTGGCGCAACTTGCCTGCAGAGTCGTATTTGTTATTGTTCCATCGTTGTAACTGGCCACCCCAAATGCCACCGAAATACATATAGAAGCTTCCGTTATCATCTTTAAAAACAGTTGGGTCGATGCTATAGCTTCCCTGGATAAATGTTTTTTCTGCAACAAACGGACCTTCCGGTTTCGTGCTGGTAGCAACACCGATCCTAAAAATATCCTGCTTGTCTTTTACGGGGAAATACAGGTAATACATATTGTTGGCAAAGGCAGCGTCAGGTGCCCACAATTGGCGACCCGCCCATGGGATATCTTTTATATGCAGTGCTACACCATGATCGGTTATTTTTCCACCAACTGAGTCCATGGAGAGGATATGGTAATCCATCATATTAAAATGATCCCCATTATCATTTTCGGGCGTACCGGTAGCAGTGTCATGTGATGGATAAACATAAATCAGGCCGTTGAAAACATGGGCAGATGGATCGGCTGTATAAATATTTGAAACCAAAGGTTGAGAGATGGGTTCCTTTTTCTTCTCAGCTGATGAGGTCGCCGTGGTATCCTTCACGTCTGTGTTACCTGTAGTTGTATTATTGCAACTTACAAAAACGGTAGCAGCAATAACTCCTGCCAGTAAAATCTTTTTCATATTGATCAATCGCATTAGGTGGTTAAATTATGATGAAAAAATTAATTCAATTTTGTTTCTGGTGGGCCCAGGTAACTTTGTTTTACGCCGCCAAAATCCAGCACCAGTTTTTGCAATACTACGGCCGGGCTTATTACCCAATACTTTACCGTATGCCTGCCTGGCTTTAAGATTTTATGTTGGGTAGTTTTAATGATAATATTGTTGGCGACCCAGTTTCCCCATGTTTTTGCATCACCATCTTCTTTATTGATGCTGATCGCTTGTGGTTTTTCGTCATCAATGGAGATAGCGTATTGCAAACCTGTAACAGTATTTTGAAAATTTAAGGTCGGAGAAAAAAATGCATTTAAATTAAAAACGCCTTTGCTGGTTGTATAAATATCATACTGTAGATGCGGAGCGCCCGGCGACGGTTGCTGGTCGGATGCAGTCACGGGAAATGTCGTTACGGCTGATCCTGTTTTTCCAAGCCCGGGCAACACTTTCCATTTTATTCCATTGGCATTTATTGCTTTGGTAAAGTGGTCAGCTTCAATAGAAACATACTCCATAAATTCATAAAATATATTGCCCCTGTTGTTATCCCGTATAAATTTATTAAGCGTTTTCCTGGTAGTATCAGTTACAATAATATATGCACTTACTTCACCAGGTTTAATATATCTTACTTCGGGCATTTTATTAAAAGGAGGTTGCTGCCAATAAGTGTAACCGATATGCGTCTGGTCCATTATATGGTTCCATTTTCCATTATTTAACTTGTTATATTCCAGGCTGATGAGTGAATCTTTGTCGTATAGTTCTTTCACTTTTTTGGCCAGGATATTGGCATCTTCAAATTTAAATGATTCAGCCTCATAGTTTTTTGCAACGGTGGTGTACATTTCCTGCAGGTTGGCGCAGGCTTTTACCGGGTGTAGCACCAATTGAAAAAATGCATCCCGGTATTCCGGGGCTAATTCATTGTTGATCTTTTCTGCCCTTGTCAGCAGGTCATTGTAATCTTTTGTGACAGTTCCGGCTTCCTCATAATTATCAAGGCTGTAAGTATTTGCATCAAGTAATTCGGGTTTTCTTCTGCCATTGTATTTTGTGTACGTCGAGATGATATCCGCGATCTCTTTTGCATATTTATTTCCAAATTGTGCCGCGCACCATTTCTCTGTGTATCGTTGCAGGTCATCGATGTCAATTTTATCCGGGTTCCAGGCATAATCCAAAAAGAAGGAAATCGGGAACTCCATTGGCTTGATATCACCTACGTTGACGATCCATACCTGGCGGGCCTTGTATTCCCAGGCCAGGTGCATTTGTTCCCACACCCTGGGAATAGGATTTGTATTGAGCCATTTATAATTTCGCGGATCACCTACATAATCGAAATGATAATAAATACCATAACCGCCTTTCCTGGGTTTATCATTCAATTGAGGCAACTTGCGGATATTGCCCCAGTTATCATCGCACAACAGCAAAGTAACGTCATCGGGTACACGCATTCCTTTGTCATAGTAAGCCTGGACTTCCTTATACAATGCCCATAATTGCGGAGTTTCAGCAGCTGGCTTACCGGTCACCTCAGTTATAATTTGTCGCTGGTCCTTTACAATACGCTCCAGCAGTGCCGTGGCGGTTTCGCGACTCATTGGTTCATCACCGTCTCCACGCATGCCTATGCTTACAATTTTTTCGTTGTTTGCCCTTTGTATGCCACCGCGCCAAAACTCTTTTAGTTTTACTTCATTGCTATCGTATTTCCATTTACCCTTGCCATATCTTTTCCATTCATCATGCGCCCTCATCAGCGGCTCATGGTGCGATGTGCCGATAACGATGCCATATTCCTCCGCCGTTTTTATATTCAGACTGTCATCATCATAAAATGCATTGCCCCACATGGCCGGCCATAGATAATTTGATTTCAAACGAAGCATCAATTCAAAGACCTTCGCATAAAAGAGGTGGTTAAAGCCTCCAAATTTTTCCCTGCTCCAGCTTCTTAACGCAGGTGCTTCATCATTGATAAAAATACCGCGGTATTTCACTTTAGGAGAATCGATTATCAGCAAATTTGCTTTTGCATACAAAGCTGTTTTTTTCACCACGGGAACATCAGCCCACCAATACCACGGTGATACACCCATTTGCCTGGATAGCTCAAAAATTCCGAACGCAGTACCGCGTCTGTCACTGCCAGTGATCACCAACGCATTGTCAATTCCTTTAAACGGATTTTTAATATGTTGAACCTGGTAAGCTTCCCATTTATTTTGTATCGAAGAGATATTCAGTTTTTTTTCCCGGACCAGTCGCTGAATAATAGATGATTTGTCGGCTGAACCAATGATGACCATTGTTTTTGAGATTTCCATTTCTGTTTTGATGGAAGAATGTACGCCTGTCACTAACTCTATATCCTGCTGTAGCATTTTAACAGCTCTTTTTACAAGTCCTGCATCGTTGGCATCAGTATAGATGATTGCGCCGGCAAGATCAAAATCCCCCGGTGATTTTTTATCTGCCAGAATTGCTTGCGCGCTAACGTGAGTCAATGAGCAAATCAAACCTAGAAAAAGAATTATATGCCAGTACTGTTTTGCCAACCTTTATTTTTTAAATTGGATAAGTTGTTTTCACGGGTAGCCTTGATATACAGGGATCAAACGGCAGGTATATCCGGAAACTAAAAACCAATGCTATTGCCTCCATCGACCGGTAGTATAACGCCGGTAATATATTTGGCCGCATCACTTGCCAGGAATAGCGCCGCTTCCCCGATATCAGCCGGTTGGCCCATGTGGCCCATGGGTGTTCTGGCAAATACTTTTGCTTTTCTTTCGGGGTCATTGTTCAACGCGGTCTCTGTCATAGCCGAATAAATAAAGCCCGGTGCAATGGCATTTACGCGGATGCCTTTTGGTGAAAGCTCGACTGCCATGGCCCTTGTCATTCCATCAATGGCTGTTTTGCTGGCACTATATGCAATTACATAAGGTAATCCATATTGCGCCGCCATCGAACTGATATTAATTATATTGCCGGAGCCCTGGGTCAACATATGTTTTATCACTTCCCTGCTCATGGCAAATACCGAACATAAATTAGTGGTGATCACCGACTGGAACTCTTCATCTGTTACTTCTGCAAAGTTTTTTTTCATGTTAATGCCGGCATTATTCACGAGTATATCGATCCGGCCAAATTCAGTAAACACTTTTTCAACCAAAGAGGGTATGGTTGAAAGTTCGCTGAGGTCGCAGCCAATAGCAATTGCATTATCGCCCAACGCCGCTTTCGCCTTGTTTAATTTTTCTTCATCCCTGCCGACAATAATGGTCCTGATGCCATTTTGTGTAAATTTTTCGGCAATGGCAAATCCAAGACCAGAACCGCCTCCGGTTACAATCGCTACTTTCTGATTATCTGTATTCATTTGTTTTATCGATCAATGATTTGGAAACCGGGTCTGTTTGAAAGTTAATTTGAGGGATTTTATTGCGTGATTCTAAATGTATGACAACTGCAATTGGTAAGCTTGATAGCACATTTCATGGTATTGGTCCTATTCTCCGATGCATCTTTTACCCTGGAAAAAATAGCCGCCAACAATGAGCCGAAAATTTGTAAAAAGTTGAAATTGGGTCGCATTTATTCATAACCTGCAATCGGTTACATAAAAATCGCAAATTTTTTCTAATTATCAGGATTTCTTTTTCAAGGAAGAATCTCTGATGATCAGGTCAGATCTTAAAACAATCGTATTGGTGTTTTTTGTGCCTGATACACCGGTTAAATGATTGATAAGGCTCATGACAGCTGTTTCTCCAATATTGTAGCCGGAATAATTTACGGTGGTAAGGTTAGGTTCCACAACTTTGCTGATGGGATCATTATTAAAGCCGGCAAATGCGATATCATCCGGGATGCGGACACCGGCAGCTTTAAGCCGGATCATGCAATGAACAGCGGCAGTATCATTGGCAGCAAAAACCCCATCAGGCCTGTCTCCCGACTTCATTTGCAGTATCAGTTCGGCTGCTTCCGAACCGGATTCCTCGCTGAGTTTGCTGGTGTAGATCAACTTTTCATTGAAATTTATTTTATAATCGCGAAGTGCTTCTTTGTAGCCCCTGAGTCTATCCGCGTACACATTCCGCAAAGTGTTGCCCGCCAGGTGCATGATCCTTGTGCAACCCTGGTTCAGCAGGTGCCTGGTTATATCGTAAGCAGCCTCAAAATTATCAATAAGAATACTGGTGCTTTCACTATGCGGGTAGGTTCGATCAAAGAAAACGACCGGGATATGCTTATCAAAAAAGGGTTGCAAATGATCAATATTCTCCGAGTCGTATGCCAGCGATACCAGCAGCCCGTCTACTCTCTTATTGTACATGGTATGTGCGTTGGCTACTTCTTTTCCTACGTTTTCCAATGATTGACTGATGATCAGGTTGTAGCCTTCTTTATTAGCCACGTCTTCCATGCCGGATAGCACGCTGGCTACAAAATAGCTGTTGAGCCTGGGTACAATAACCCCCAGTGTATGCGTCTTTTTGCTGCGCAGGCTGCTTGCAAAAGTATTAGACCGGTACCCAAGCTCGCTCGCTGCTTCGGCAATCCTTTTCCTGGTATTTTTGTTGATTGCCGGGTTGTTTTTAAGTCCACGGCTGACAGTTGCAGCAGAGATATTAAGTTGCCGGGCAATATCATAAATCGTTATTTCTTTCGCAACAGCCATTTATTCTTTTAAGAATTAAAGATAGCCCTTTCTGGAAAAAATAAAATGTAATCGGTTGCAGCTGAGGTGTAGATGTATATTTGTTAGAATTTTTGAATAACTTGATTTTATGTTGATGCATCAGACCATGCGGTGGTTCGGACCGGATGACCCGGTTACCCTGGCTGATATCAGGCAGGCTGGTTGTGAAGGTGTGGTGACCGCCCTGCACCAAATCCCGGTCGGTCATGTTTGGCCGATCGACGCTATTATTGAGCGCCGGCAATTGATTGAAGCTGCGGGGATGACCTGGACGGTGATTGAAAGTCTGCCGGTAAGCGAAGACATCAAAAAACAGGATGGCAATTACCTGCTTCACCTGGAGAATTATAAACAAAGCCTGCGTAATGTTGCCCGTTGCGGCTTAAAAGTAGTCACCTATAACTTTATGCCAATCCTTGATTGGATGCGGACAAATGTTTCCTACAACATGCCGGATGGAAGCAAAGCTTTGTATTTTGAGCGACTTGCTTTTGTAGCTTTTGATCTTTTTATGTTAAAAAGGCCGGGGGCGGAAAACGATTATTCGAAGGAAGAAATTGAAAGTGCCAAAGTAAAATATGAGGCGATGGCGGCAGGTGAACGGGTAAAGCTTTTCCGGAATACAATGTTAGGATTACCTGGCAGCCTGGACGCATTTACACCGGAACAAATTTTAGCCGCGCTGAAAGACTATGAATCAATAGATGCTGCTAAACTCAAAGAACATTTATCGTTTTTTCTGCAACAGGTGATCCCGGTTGCGGAAGAATGCGGGTTAAAACTGGCGATACATCCCGATGACCCTCCTTATTCCATTTTAGGTTTGCCAAGGATTGTAAGTACGGAGCAGGACGTAGCTGACATAATTAACGCAGTAGCCTCGCCTGCCAACGGCTTGTGTTTTTGCACCGGCTCATTTGGCGCAAGACCCGATAATGATATATTGAAAATGCTCAAACGTTTTGGCGACCGGGTACATTTTCTTCACCTGCGAAATACAAAGCGCGATGCGGCAGGTAATTTTTATGAAGCTGACCATTTGACCGGTGACACCGATATGTACGAAGTGATCAAAGAAATTCTCAATATCCAGGAACATCGAAGCACATCCATTGCCATGCGCCCCGACCACGGCCACCAAATGCTGGATGACCTGGGCAAGAAAACCTATCCCGGTTATTCAGCCATCGGAAGGTTAAAGGGGCTGGCGGAATTGAGGGGGTTGGAATGGGGAATTTATAAAGGGTTGAGGTAAAGATTATTATTTATTTAACCCCACCCAGGCCCAACGCCCGGTAAATTGTCTCATGAATAGCCGGCCTTACATTCATTTTCCCCAGCAGCGGATTATCGCCCACCGGGCAAACCCGGTTACTTAAAAATACATATACCAATTTATTTGCAGGGTCGGCCCAGGTGCAGGTGCCCGTAAAGCCGGTGTGGCCAAAAGTTAATGGTGAGGCAGATAATGTCGGGTAAGGCTCCGGACGTGTTTTATTGTCTTTTTCCGGTTTATCAAAACCAAACCCTCTCCTGCTGATGTTGCTATGATATGCTGTAAAAAGGTCGACTGTTGATTTTTGAAAATAACGCCTGCCATTGAATTCACCACCATTCATCAACATCTGCATAATGACCGCAATGTCATAAGCGTTGCTGAATAAACCCGCATGGCCGGCTACACCTCCAAACATCGCTGCTCCAGGATCATGTACATCTCCCCTGATCAACTGTCTTCTGAATTGCTTTTCCATTTCTGTCGGCGCTACCTGGCTCAGCGGCAGTCGCTCCCTGGGCTTGAAACCTGCCGTCGTTAGTCCTAACGGGATATAGAATTCTCTGGATACATATTCATCCAGGCTTGTGCCACTGATCGCCTCTACAATTTTACCTAAAAAAATAAAATCATTGTCACTGTAAATGTATTTTCCGGTTTCTGCCAGCGGACTTTTTAAAATATGCTGGTACATCGTATCGGTGTAGTCATTGCGCATGAATAGGTTCTCTGAAACGCGTACATTAAATGAATCGGTCCGGGTGCCGGCAAAGTATTTTGACAACGGCACTCCCGCCGAGTCGAGCGCTTCTTTATAAAATGGGATAAAGGCAACCAGGCCCGCCTGGTGGAGCAGGATATTTTCAATTAAAAGATGTTCTTTATCAGAACCTCTTACCCAGGGCAGGTAGTCTCCCAATGTTTTTTTGAAGCTAATTTTGCCTTGTTCGTACAACCTCATAATAGAAATGGTGGTGGCGCAAATTTTTGTGACAGAGGCCATATCGTAAACAGATTCTGTTGTTACGGGCGCCGCGTTATCATAATTATAATGGCCAAAGGCTTTGTAATAGCCGATCTTACCATCTTTTACAACTAATACCACGCAACCCGGGGTAGCGCCTTTGCTAATGGCATTATTGGCAATGGAATCTATTTTACTTAACTGCACTATATCGAGGCCAAGTTCATCAGGGTTTGCACGGGGGAAAGAAAAATTTGAAGTTACAATACCGGTGCCAAATGGATAAGCGTCACAAACTGTTACCGGCAATTTTCCTTTTGCACTGATCTTCCCTTGTAAAAGGTCCGCCGCGGTATTTTGAATGATATCATCATCTTCATAACAGGCAACCAGGTTTTTTGCCTGGCAGAAATTTTTGATCGCGTAAGGATTACCAAACACAAATGTGACCGAATTGGTTTGCTCCTGTAATTGCGTTACCAGGTCGATTGCATATTTACTGATGCCAAAATTATTTGCCGGTGTACGGTTGTATTTATGGATCCCAATGATCACTTTTTTGTATCTCGTTTTTATTAATTCAACCGTAGATAAAATTCTTGCCGCATCCTGCAGGTAATTAAAATAAATGACATCGGCATTGTAATCAGCCCTTAAACGTTTAGCCAAACCATTATCAACGCTGGCGCCGATGCTTACGTATATCACATCACCTTTCGCATTATTTTTTTCCGGCTTAAGGGAGAAAAAACTATCGTCGGTTTTATTTAAAACAGTCAGGGCATTTTCAGCAATTAATTTTCTCATACCACTTACTTTACTATTCAGATCAGCAGTTAAATTTTCTGTATTAACAGGTTTCAATTGTGTGAGGCCATATTGATATTTAACCAACAACACTCTTTTGCAATGCATTTCGATTTGCTGCCAGCTTAATTTTTTATCGTCGATTGCGCCTTTGATTTTTTCCATCGCCATCGGCACATCGCCCGGCAGGCAGAGCATGTCATTACCTGCTATCAACGATTGCACCGAGGCTTCTCCATCCGGGAAATATTTTTTTACTCCCTGCATTTCCAATGCATCTGTAAAAGTCAACCCCTGGTAACCCAGTTGATCCCGCATCAGGCCGGTCACATTATTTTTTGAAATAGAAGTAGCCCTGTTTGCTGAACTATCAATGGCGGGTATAAACAAATGCGCGATCATTACACTTCCGATGCCCGCTTTAAAGATCTCCCGGAATGGATACAATTCCAGTGAATCCAGTTGTGCCAAAGATTTATTTATTAAAGGCAGGTCGTAATGCGAATCTACTGATACATCGCCATGACCGGGAAAATGCTTGGCACAAGCCATCACGCCCATGTCTTGCATACCTTTCATATATTGAGTGCCGAACAGTGCTACTTTATATTTGTCTTCGCCAAAACTGCGGTCATTGATCACGGGGTTATTGGGATTATTATTGATATCTACCACCGGTGCATAATTGACCTGGATGCCCACCCGTTTACATTGTTCCGCCACTACTTTTCCGTATTGATAGGCGATGCCCGCATCAGGCACAGCGCCCAGCATCATTTGATGCGGCAGTGGCAATACGCTGTCGATCATTCGCATGCCTACGCCCCATTCTGCATCGATGCACATCAGGATGGGGGTTTTGGCAACAGACTGTAGCCGGTTAATTATCGTGGCTTGTTTTACCGGGCTTCCCTGGAAAAGACAAACACCGCCAATATTGTATTGCCTTACAAGGCTATCGACTTTTTCATCATAAAAAATGGCAGTCTTATTTTTTGAATCATAGGAAGATAACCGGACAACCATCAACTGGGCGATCTGCTCATCCTGGCTCAGCGTCTTAAAAACACTGTCCACCCACGCGGTCGCTTTTGGATCGGTCATGGATTTATTTTGTGCAATGATTTTTGCCTGTAAAAAAAATATGGAACAACCGATCAATAAATATACTTTCCTCATAATATAAAAGATGTATCACAAAATAGGAAGATTTGGGTGCATTACAAGACTGGCAGACTGTTAATGGCTTTAAATATAGCTTGTCGTTAGGTGTCAGGCGATCAATCTTTAAACAATTCTTTTAAATATTTTGGGATTAACCCAATTATTATCTACGTAATTTCGCAAAAAAGAAAGGAGTTATTTTGCCTGATATCATTCAATTACTACCCGATAATATCGCCAATCAAATTGCTGCCGGAGAGGTAATTCAAAGACCGGCAAGCGCTGTAAAAGAATTGCTGGAAAATGCCGTGGATGCGGAAGCTACCGAAATAAAATTAGTTGTGAACGATGCCGGTAAGGCCCTTATACAAGTAATTGATAATGGCAAGGGTATGAGCGAAACAGATGCCCGTATGAGTTTTGAAAGACACGCCACTTCTAAAATAAGAAATATTGAAGATTTATTTCATATTAAAACCATGGGTTTCAGGGGTGAGGCGCTGGCAAGTATCGGTGCAGTAGCACAGGTAGAACTGCGGTCAAAAAAAGAAGGCGAAACTACCGGCACTTATATTGAAATAGACAATAGCCTGGTTAAAAAGCAAGAGCCGATTGCGATGGACAAAGGCACCAGCATTGCCATGAAAAATCTTTTTTTTAATGTTCCTGCCCGGCGTAATTTTTTAAAAAGTAATCCTTCGGAACTTCGACACATCATAGATGAGTTCATTCGCGTGTCAATGGCTTTCCCGGAAATCTTCTTTTCTCTTACCAGTAATGGACAGCAGGTTTTTCATTTGGAAAAAGGTACATTAAAACAACGCATTGTTCAGATACTGGGAAATAATTACAATGCGAAACTGGTAAGCGTTCAGGAGAAAACAGATTACATGAATATTTATGGATTTGTCGGAAAACCAGAAACAGCCAAGAAAACAAGAGGCGATCAATATTTTTTTGTAAACAACCGCTTTATCAAAAGTGCTTACCTCAACCATGCGGTAATGGGCGCCTTCGATTCGATGATCGCGAAGGATAGTTTCCCAATGTACACTTTGTTCATCGATCTTGATCCGGCTCAACTGGACATCAATGTGCATCCGACCAAACAGGAAATAAAATTTGAAGATGAAAAGATCGTTTATGCCTTTGTGCAAAGTGCGGTCAAACATTCACTGGCGCAATTCAGCATTTCACCGACTTTAGATTTTGAGCTGGATTCTTCGATCCAGCATTTGGATGCCATAAGTAAACCTTTCACCGACGAGCGAAAATCTTCTGCTACGTCGTCATCACTATACAATACATTTTCGCAAAAGAACCAGGCGCATTTTATCGAGAACAGAAGTGAACTGAAACACTGGCGTGATTTTTATGAGCCGGCACCTGGTAATCAGCCGGTTGCTGATGAAAAACTACAATCGCCGAACGCTACCGCTTTTACTAACGATCATGTGCCTTTGTACACAGAAAAACGTTTGCAAATACAGGACGATACCCCTTTACAGCAAATGCATTTTACCTACATCGTGGTTCAGAATGATGCAGGTTTTATTGTTATCCACCAGCAAAATGCACACGAGCGCGTTTTGTATGAAAAATTTATAAAGGCCCTTGACGGCAAACCGATCGCCATACAACAGAGCCTGTTTCCTCAAACTATGGAGTTAGCTGCTACTGACGTGGTGGTATTAAAAGAGTTGCTGCCAGACCTGCATTATCTTGGCTACCATTTGGAACCTTTTGGCAATAATACTTTTGTGATACAAGGCACGCCGGCTGATGTGGACCAGGGAAATGAAAAGACAGCGATAGAAAAAATGCTGGAGCAGTACAAGCATTTTAGTAATGATTTGAAATATAGCAAAAGAGAAAAATTGTTACGGTCCCTGGCCTGGCAGCAAGCGATCAAAGCAGGCAAACCACTGGCACAAAAAGAGATGAGGTCGCTGGTACAGGATCTTTTTATTTGTGCTTTGCCAAACATTACTCCCAATGGCAAACCGACATATACCGCCTTTAAAAAAAATGAGCTCGATAGGATGTTTGGGAGATGATCAATATTTTTCCCTGATCAGCTGTAAAAATTTTTCCACTGCTTTCCTCACAGGTGTAGCGCTTCCCTGGAAATTATTTTCAAGAAAAGAAAATACCAGGAGTTTATTCTTTTTAGTTATGATAAAACCGCTTAACGCGCAATGGTTGCTTAGGGTACCGGTTTTGGCAAAAATAAATCCTGCATCTTTTTTATAATAAGATGAAAGTGTGCCTGTACCACCGGTTGGCAAAATATGCTTTAACCGTTCCAACCCGAATTCGTTTTTTAACTTGTTAAGGATGTATACAAATGATTGCGGGGTAAATAAATTATACCGGCTAAGCCCGCTGCCATCCACCCATTGAGGTCTTTGCGGGATATCTTTCAAATCGGTATTTAAAATTGTGTCAATTATTTTTTCGTCATTCATATAGCCTGATAATTCGTTCCCTGACATTAATAATATTTGCTCCGCAAAAAAATTATCGCTGTTGTACATCATGGGTTTAAACAAAGCATCAACAGGCTGCGAATGAATAACATTTTTAAATTTTTTGGTGTCGCCGGGACCGGGTAAAACCGTTGTATGCAGCGTGTCCTGCAACATTCCAATGATATCAGTAAGATCAGTAGAAAAGGGAACAGATAAATGTTGGTTTGCCCCGGTTTGTATGGTTAACAGATTATCATTCCATTTTTTTTGGATATCAAAACCGTTCTGTAAATTGGTGTGTTCAGGTATAATATATTGCTGAATACGTGGGATAACCGTTACATTATTTCCAATTAGTCTGATCGAGGTTAAATTACCATAAATGGGAAAATTGCTTCTTTGCGGCATGTAATCTTCTTTGTAATCATCCCATGCCCATCCAGCTCCTAAGAAATTATCCCTGAAAGCGCTATCTGTAAATGTGATCTTTTTAAAGTGTTGCAGAAAATCAAAAACCGGTTGAGATGTGAAATCAGGATGCAGGAATGATGGATCGCCAGTGGGTTGTATCCGGAGATTTGAATCTTTATCAATTTCATATCGTAGCCCGATTATGCTATCTCCTAAATATTTCATACCGGCATACAATGAAAATAATTTCGTATTGGATGCAGGTACAAAATATTTTGTAGCATTGTAGTTATACCAATATTGGTCAGTAGCAGGTTCGTAAATACTGATACCGATATGCCCGGTACCAATAGCGGAATCTTTTAATAAGATCCTGGTGGCTTGCTTAGAAATTTTATTGGAAAGAGAACAGGATGATAAAATGAAAACAGCACTGGAAAACAAAAAACAGTAGCGGAAAATGTTTTTAAAGGAATTGCAGAGGACATGTTGATAGTTGCGGTAACTACAATTGTATGCAAATTTCATAAAGACAGTATCTATCATATACAGTAATTGAAATTTCTTTTTTCTTTATTCTCTTCGGCTGTTGGCCAGAGACGCAACAGCGGCGTGCTAATAGATACTCACTTTTATGCAGGCGATAATCCTGGAAAATCAGCACATTGGCTAATTAATTAGTTCCTCTCCTGCTCCCTCAACCACCGTTCCGGGATCTCATTCCGGCTGGCATTTACATAATCAAGGTAACTGCAGGAAACCATTTTTTTATTGGGCAATTGCATCCACCACCGACTGGTTCTGCGGCTTTGTAAAAAAACTGTATCCACTTCTGCAAAGGCAGTATGGAACTCATTAAACAACGCCCTGTCTTCCAGGGAAGCCTCCTGTTTACTGCGACTTTTCCCATCTATAAAATACCAAAGCATTTGCGCGATCTGTTTAGCGGTCAATTCATTCACGTCTGCCTGGGGCTGGTAACCGTAAATACCAAAACTACTTAATTGGTTGCTCATCCCGGCATAGCGGGCAAGTATACACGCTTCTTCACCTGTAAAGCCGTTGGGACTATTTTCGTTTACGGGGGCATCGCTGTATTTTATCGCGCTGATATCAAAACTTAACAGACCCGTGTTACGAATAGCCGGTTCCATTTCTTCCATATTTTCTTTGGCTATACCAACACGGTAGCAATCAAATCGTAATTTATCCATCGTTTCCAACATGCGCGGATGCACATAATAACTTTGAAAACCGATATGGTTGTAATGCTTTACCATATTGGGTTCGCTGGTCAGCATCTCCAGTAAAAAATTTTCACTGCGGATTGAGCTTTCTCCACGCAGGTCTATGGTAGAATCTATACAAGTGGCCTCTATTGGCCGGCCCAATTCTTTGTAAGCAAAATATTGAGCAAGCGTAACGTCATGTGTTCCACCGATCAGCACTACCGTTTTATTACTTCTTAATATTTCAGTCACCACCGTTTTGATAGCAGCATAACTATCGTTTAAGGAGGCGCCGGTTTTTATATTACCAAAGTCGGCGATCCTGACATCCGTGTGCCAGTAATGCAATTGGTAAAGTTGTTTGCGGATGGCATCGGCAGCTTCAAAACCATTATTAAAAATGCCACCGCCCCTTGTTTCTCCAATGCCTACCAAAACAATATCTGCTGCCGATATATCCGGTATCTCGTTGCCATAACCAAATATGTGCCTGGCCATTTGCCCGTCATTATACCCGCTGTCTTCATTTAAGGTATGAATATTAATAGGAATTAAAAAGTCTTGCAGGTCGTACATCGGTTTGACATTTAGCAGCAAACTTAAGGAAGATAGTTGAAGGTTGGGATTTAAGCGCCATTGTTTTTGTTGATGGTCGTTCGGGCTTAAACCTTTAACCTTCTTCAACAAATCCTTATTTTTGCAGTATGGAACAGTTGTTACAAAAGATAGACTCATTCAAAAATGAAATAAGCGGTTTTATTGCCACCAGAGCTGATGAGACCGAGGCTTTTCGAATTAAATACCTGGGAACTAAAGGGTTAGTAAAAGAAGTAATGGGTGAAATGAAGAACGTACCTGCGGATAAAAAAAGAGAATTCGGCCAGTTGCTCAATGAATTTAAATTATTCGCGGAAGCAAGATACGAGGAGCTAAAAGCCTCGACCAGCAATGGCCAGGAAACCGCTGACAATAATGAGCCAGATCTGTCGCTACCCGGTGACCCATTGCCTCCCGGTACGCGTCACCCGATCAGCCTGGTTCGCAACCAGATTGTTTCTATTTTTCAGCACCTTGGTTTTGCTGTTGCGGAAGGTCCTGAAATAGAAGATGACTGGCATAATTTTACTGCATTGAACATGCCTGAAAATCATACAGCACGTGATATGCAGGATACTTTTTATATAAGTCAAAACCCTGACTGGATCTTACGCACCCATACTTCAAGCGTGCAGGTGCGGGAGATGGAAAAAGGCAAGCTGCCTATCCGTATCATTTGCCCGGGCCGTGTTTATCGCAATGAAACGATCAGCGCAAGAGCGCATTGCTTTTTTCACCAGGTAGAAGGCCTGTACATTGCGGAAAATGTTTCATTCGCCGATCTTAAACAGACCTTGTATTTCTTTGTACAGGAAATGTTCGGCAAAGGGTTTAAAGTTCGTTTTCGCCCCAGTTATTTTCCTTTCACAGAGCCAAGTGCAGAAATGGACATCAGTTGCCTGATATGCGGAGGGGTTGGTTGTAATGTTTGCAAGCATACAGGTTGGGTAGAAATATTAGGCTGTGGCATGGTGCATCCGAACTTACTCGAAAACTGCGGAATAGACAGTAACAAGTACACTGGTTTTGCATTTGGTATGGGTATAGAAAGAATTACCATGCTTAAATACCAGATAAAAGATTTAAGGTTATTTAGCGAAAACGACGTTCGGTTTTTGAAACAATTTACACCTGCGGTGTAGTAATCAATAGTTGATTGGTCACGTAGAACAATTTCCCCATGCCGGGCTTGGTTTTTTATAGATGTCTGTGTTGATGATGGATTTTTAAGGCATTGGTTGTTATTCTCATTGGCATTATAATTGGAACTGGTTGGTATTAAAAACCAATACCTTAAAATAAAATTAAAATGAGACTTGTAAACCGTAGCCTGAGCTTGCTGATATTGATTGCCGCAATGGCTGCCTGTACTTCTTCCCGCCAGGGAATGAGTGCAAAAAAAGGAGTTAACGGAAGCTGGACACTCCAGACGATCAATATTGAAGGGATTACAGAAAGGTTTTCACCAAACATTTTTAATGAGGCCAACCTGAATTGTTTTATTGGAAGCAACTGGGATTTTAGTATGAATGACAGCACTGGTTCCTATAAATTGGTTGGTGGCACTACAGGCTGCTCGACCTTACAAAGAAATATACGCTGGTCCATTATTGAATCGAAAGATGCTACTAAAGAGTTTCAATTTAAAAGACTGGATGACAAGAACAATACAATGGATGACAGCAATGGCTTTAAGCTAAGCGTAACAATGCTGGATAAAAATTCCATGCAATTAAAATCAGTGATTACTTTTGAAGAAAAGCCAGGAAATATCGTATATAATTTTGTGAAAAAATAGAGACGCTGCTGGTTAAGATAAATGTACTTGCAATCCTTCTCACCGGGGCGAAAAAAATAATTTGATTACACCCTTGCAATAGCTTTCCAACTGTTTATTATTAAATCAGTCATCCTACATTTGTAGTATGATAAAAACAATTTGTGTAGCCGGGGCAGGAACGATGGGTAGCGGTATCGCGTTGGTAGCTGCACAAAGCGGGTTTAATACTTTATTGTTTGACCTCAATAGCCAGGTACTCGAAAAGGCATTCACCACTATTCAAATTAATATTAAGCAGCTAACTGATAAAAGAAAGATCACGGTTGAAGAAGGCAGATTAATTTTAAAAAGAATTCATTTTACCAGCGAAATAAATGACTGCATTGCTGATCTTTTTATTGAGGCGATCATCGAAAAAGCGGCAGAAAAAATTAAGCTCTTTAACCGGGTTGCCACATTCAATAAGACAGTTTCCATATTCGCGACCAATACATCTTCACTGCCGGTTTCGATTATCCAGGCCGGGGTTAATCATCCTGAAAGAGTAGTGGGTATGCATTTTTTTAACCCGGCTCCAATTATGAAACTCGTGGAAGTTGTAAAAGGTCACCAGACCAGCCACGCAACAGCACAAAGCATTTATGAACTATGTAAGGCAATGGGAAAGATCCCGGTATATTGCAATGATTCCCCTGGATTTATCGTAAACAGGGTGGCCCGTCATTATTACCTGGAAGCAATGAAAATAGTGGAGTCGGGTTTTGCAACCATTGAAAACGTAGATGCGCTGATGGAGGCCAGCGGCTTTAAAATGGGACCGTTTAAATTGATGGACCTGATCGGGATAGATGTAAACTTAGCGGTGTCCGAAAGTATATACGACGCGTTTGAACAAGAGCAGCGGTTTGCACCTTCCGCTTTACAGGTCGAAAAAGTTGCCAGAGGTGAATTGGGAAGAAAGACGGGCAAGGGATTTTATAATTACAGCTAAAATAATTTGTTATTGCCTGCAGCCAATTCAACGATAACTGATTTTGAAATTACCGCTTTAAGTGACCGGTCAGTGCTGGTAAGTTTTGGAAATATAATTGCTGAAGCAATTAACCGAAAGGTTTTATACCTGCATAAAAAATTATTGCAATCAGCGTTCAATGGTTTCCTTGAATCAGTGCCTGCATATGCTTCCCTGGCTATTTTTTATGATGTTGTTCAAATAAAAAAACATACGCAATCTCCTGCTTTTATTTTTGTAAAAAGTTACCTGCAACAATTATTACTACAGATAAATACAGACAGCGAACCTGCTGCCGAAATTATTAAAATACCGGTTTGCTATGATGCTGTTTTTGGGATGGACATTGAGCACCTCGCCGAAAGTCATCAGCTAAAAATAAGTGAAGTCATAAGCCTACACAGTTCCGTTATCTACAGGGTTTATATGATAGGATTTATGCCTGGCTTTGCTTACATGGGTACCGTAAATGAAAAATTAATTGCACCAAGAAAGCACCAGCCAAGATTAAACATACCTGCGGGAAGTGTCGGTATAGCCGGTTCGCAAACAGGTATTTATCCGGTTGCTTCTCCCGGCGGCTGGCAGATCATTGGCAGAACACCTTTGCAATTATTCAATGTTAATAGTTCAACGCCTTGCTTGCTGTCAGCAGGTGACCAGGTGCAATTTGCTTCTATTGATAAAAACGAATTTGAACAATTACATGGCTATTAAAATTATTAAACCGGGTATGTTTACCACTATCCAGGACCTCGGGCGAAGTGGTTATCGTGCTATGGGTATCAGCCCCGGGGGAGCAATGGATCATTTTGCTGCTTCTGTTGCAAACTACTTAGTTGGCAATGATAAAAAGCAACCGGTTATCGAAATGCATTTCCCTGCCCCCGAAATATTGTTTGAAGAAGATGCTTTGATAAGTATCACCGGTGCAGATTTTAATGCATTTGTAGATGATCAACCGATTGCGCCATGGAAGCCCCATTGCATAAAAAGAAATGAAAAATTGCGGTTTAAAAAATATTTGAAAGGAGCAAGATCCTACCTGGCTATTGATGGCGGCATGGCATCGGGCGAGTGGCTAAATAGTTTTAGTACAAATACAAAAGTAAAAGCTGGCGGACACATGGGAAGACCATTGGCAAAGGAAGATATCATTTTTGTAAATCCTGCGATCGTTTCTAAAGCGTTTACAAATTTCCCTGATTTTTCAAAAGAGATCGACACCGTTTATCAACCGGAAAATATCATCCGTTGTATCGCGGGACCTGAATGGAACCTGCTAAATGATGCAGCTAAACAGACCTTTACCAACATGCTATTTTCTATCACGCCCCAATCCGACAGAATGGGTTTTCGTTTAAATGGAATGGACATTTTACTGGATCATCCGGTTCAATTAATCTCGTCCGCTGTAGATTCAGGCACCATTCAATTATTGCCCAACGGTCAGTTGATACTGCTGATGGCTGACCATCAAACTACCGGCGGTTACCCCAGGATTGCTAACGTGATATCCGCCGATCTGCCGAAGCTTGCCCAGGCAACAGTTCATAGTCAATTACAATTTGAGCTGACTGGTATTGAAAATGCAGAAGATGCATTATTTTCATTGTATCAAACAATGGCCTCCATCAAGAATGGATGTAAAAATTATTATGATGCAGATTGACATCAATTGTGATATAGGGGAAGGAGTCGGCAATGAAGCATTATTGATGCCATTCATCAGTTCTGCAAATATTGCCTGCGGATACCATGCGGGTGATGAAAATGAAATGAAGAAAATGGTGGCACTTTGTCTGCAACATGGTGTGGCGATTGGTGCACATCCATCTTTTCCGGACAGGGAGAATTTCGGCAGATCGGTAATGAACTTTACTGCCGATAGAATACGGCACTTCATTAAAGAGCAGCTGAATACGCTTAACCAAATAATAATCGCAGCCGGCGGAAAGATGCACCACGTTAAACCACATGGCGCCTTGTATAATATGGCTGCAAAAGATGTGTTGCTGGCAATGACAATCGCGGAAGCAGTTAGGGATTTCGACGATGGTTTAATTTATTACGGTTTATCAGGATCGGTTATGATCCATGAAGCAATGGCTTCAGGGTTGCAGGTTGCGCACGAAGTGTTTGCCGACAGGTCTTATCAGCCTGATGGATCATTAACGCCAAGGTCGATGCCCGGTGCATTGCTGACAGTTGTGGAACAGGTTTTATTCCAGGTGATGCAGCTGATCACTGAGAAACAAGTCACTGCCACCAATGGTGAAAAGATGTTAGTCCGGGCAGATAGCATTTGTATCCATGGAGATGGCCCCAATGCTGTTGAACTGGCCAGGGAAATAAACCATGGTTTACTTGCAGCGGGTATCCGGGTAAAAGGAATATAACTTACTAAATGGCTTGCAGCGTAAATAATAATTTTATGGATTCTAACATCAACTGCTGAAAAAAAACTCACCATACCGGGGCGCACTGATGGGCGCCGCATTCCTAATGGCTACTTCGGCTATCGGCCCTGGCTTTATTACGCAAACTACCCGGTTCACAGCGGAGCTGGCGGCAAGTTTTGGTTTTGTAATTTTAATTTCTATCTTATTGGACATCGGTGCGCAACTGAATATCTGGCGAATCATCAGTGTGAGTAAATTGTATGCGCAGGAACTTGCGAACACAGTTTTTCCAGGCGCCGGATTATTGCTGACCATATTGATTGTTATTGGTGGCATTGCTTTTAATATTGGCAATATTGCAGGTTGCGGTTTAGGCATGCAGGTATTGTTTGGTTGGGATGTAAAAACAGGTGCCGCTACCAGCTGTATTATTGCGGTAATGATCTTTTCAATAAAAGAAGCTGGTGTGGCAATGGATTGGTTTGCAAAGTTGCTTGGGTTTATCATGATTGGCCTGACAATTAATGTGGCCTTCCGGTCTCAGCCACCTCTTGCAGAAGCTATACTCAAATCATTTGTTCCGGATAGGATCAATGAAACGATTATCCTGACCATCGTAGGAGGAACAGTAGGCGGTTACATTAGCTTTGCGGGAGCTCATCGCCTCCTTGATGCGGGTATCACAGGAGAAGAGAATTTAAAAAAAGTTTCCACCAGTTCTGTAAACGCGATCGTGATCGCTGCTGTCATGCGGATCGTTTTGTTTTTAGCAGCGCTCGGAATTGTCAAACAAGGAATAACATTGGATCCGCAAAACCCTGCTGCCACTGTATTTCAATCTGCAGCCGGGTTGGTAGGATATAAATTATTTGGTTTGGTATTGTGGAGCGCCGCGATCACTTCTGTAGTGGGTTCAGCATTTACATCTGTTTCTTTTATGAAAACATGGAGCCCTTTTATACTTAAAAATTTCAGGTATTTTATTATCGGATTTATATTTTTTTCCACGGCTATTTTTCTTTGGCTGGGCCAACCGGTAAAAGTATTGATATTTGCAGGTGGTTTAAACGGATTGATCTTACCCGTAGCATTGTCATTGATATTAACAAGCGCGCTAAGGAAAAATATAACCGGTAATTATAAACACCCATATTGGATGCAGGCCGCGGGTTGGTTGGTAGTAATCGTCATGACGTACATGGGTACCAGGGGAATAATAAAACTATTTTGATGAGCCATACAGTTGCATCCGTTACTTTTGCGATTGCATAAATTTTTCTGATATGATTTTAGTTACAGGTGGCGCGGGTTTACTGGGAAGCGAATTAATTAGGCAGCTCCTTTCTCAGGGGAGCGAAGTAAGGGCTATCTATAATCAAACGTTGCTGCCTGATTTTCATTCAGGTCTTCTTCAACAATTTCAATGTAATATTTTGGATGTGATTGGCCTGGAAGAAGCGATGCAGGGCGTGGACCAGGTGTACCATTGCGCCGCTATTGTAACATTTGAACCATCCCGTAAGCGCGAGTTATTTAAGATAAATATTGAAGGTACTACCAATGTCGTAAATGCAGCCTTAACCACCGGCGTAAAAAAAATGTTGCATGTAAGCTCGGTTGCCGCATTGGGAAGGATCAGGGAAAATGAGCCAGTCAATGAAACGATGAACTGGACGGAAGATACCAGCAATAGTAATTATGGACAAAGCAAATACCTGGGAGAGATGGAAGTATGGCGCGGCATTGGGGAGGGCCTGGACGCGGTAATGGTAAACCCGGTAATAATACTGGGAGAAAGTGATTGGAATACAGGCAGTTCACAAATATTTAAAAGTGTGTACAATGAGTTTCCCTGGTACACTGAAGGCATCACCGGCTTTGTAGATGCGAGAGATGTTGCGAAAGCGATGATCGCATTAATGGAAAGCGACATCAGCAGCGAACGTTTTATTATCAGTGCTGAAAACAGGAGTTACAGGGAAATATTTAACTTGATCGCCCAGGCTTTTGGTAAAAAGCTGCCGCGTAAAAAAGTTACTCCTTTTATTGCAAAAATAGTTTGGCGGCTGGAAGCGATCAAGAGCCTGGTAACCGGCAAAAAGCCCTTGGTTACAAAAGAAACCGCAGAGACGGCCCTGGCAAGCGTATATTACGATAACAGTAAACTACTGAAATTTTTACCTGGGTTTCGCTACAACACAATGGAAGAAACAATCGTTTATACTTGTGCCCGAATGCAACATAAGCTTAACAATCATTAGCCTATATTCACCGTCCTGATAAATCCCGGTATGCTGGTTTAATATTTGCAAGGTACAGATGTACGCAGTTAATAAAGATCCGCATTGCAGTTACAGGTATTAAGATCCACTTTAAAAAATAAATATGAAAACAACCGTTTGCTTTTTAACCTTCCTCTGTTTATCTATTATTTCATTTGCCCAGTCAGGTACTTACAGCATTACCGGCAAAGTGGTTGATGCCACTACAAAAAATCCAATGCAGGCGGCATCCGTATTTGCCCAGAATACAACTACGGGAACAACAACAGATGCCAATGGTAATTTTACGCTTAGGTTAACGAATGGCGGGTATGATCTTGCGATCACTTTTACGGGTTATCAAACTGTTAGCAGGCGCATCTCTACAGCAGATGCAGATGATAAGAATATCGTAATAGAATTAAGGCAAAAAGAAAGCGCGATGGAAGATGTGGTGGTAAAGGCAAGTAACGAAGTAAAGGATGGCTGGGAAAAGTATGGTAGTTTTTTCCTCGATAATTTTATAGGTAAAACGGTTAACAGCAAGGCATGTACGATCACCAATAAAGAGGTGTTGAAATTTTATTTTTATAAAAGAAAGAACCGTTTAAAAGTATTGGCCACGGCACCGGTGGAAATGGAGAATATGGCATTGGGATATAAATTAAAATATACCCTCGACTCATTTGTTCACGAGTATGGAACAGAAGCTGGCATCTACACCGGCTATCCGTTGTTTGAAGAAATGCAACCAAAAGATAGTGTAGAAAAGGCGACATGGGATGCAAACCGGTTAAAAGCATACAAGGGCTCTATACTTCATTTTATGAGAAGTATCTACAATAAATCTTTAAAGGAAGAAGGCTTTGAAATACAATATGTGGCAAAAAACAATGACAAGGATACAGCGATACGCCTGCCTGATTTTTACGGTGCCTTAAATTATGATAAAGACGATACAACGATGGTGGTAAATATCTTAACCAACCAACCGGACCTGGCTGTCATATATAAAGATGAAGGTCCTGATTCCGGTTACCTGGCGCAAAATGAAGATGCGCCTAAAACATTTGAATTATCTGTTCTTAATATTACGGCCAATGAATCCATTGGTATAGAACAAAATGGTTACTATTTTGATCAGAACGATATCACCATTACAGGTTATTGGATATGGGATAAAGTGGGCGATATGTTACCGTATGATTTTCATATCCCGGTGGCAACCACAGCGCCGGCCAGTGGGGGATTTTGATATATTTAATTAGGAATAACTTCGCAATCATACTCTAATCTTCACGCTATCTCATTACCTTTTCCCAGATTGCCGGTATCCGTTTTATCCATACCAATTCTCTTTTTGCGATACCTGCTTCCTGTGCAGGCGCACCCCAGTAAGTCTTGTTGCCTTCCAGGTCGCCATTGACACCTGCCCTTGCCAGTACTACGGCGTTTTCACCGATGGTAAGGGTCTTATTTACCACTACCTGTCCCCATAAGGTTACACCATCTTTTATATTTACGTAGCCGGCTATCGCTACATGTGCGGCAAACAAACAATTTTTCCCAATCACTGTATCATGCCCGATATGAATGGTATTATCCAGCTTGGTTCCCATACCAATTATGGTGTCATGGCTTGCGCCTCTATCGATCGTACAGCCGGCCCCGATCTCTGTAAAATCTTCAATGATTACCCTGCCGCAACTGGGCATTTTTTTATACCAGTTGGGCCTGTTTTTTTTGGTGTTATAATAAAACGCGTCACTGCCGATTACGGTGCCCGCCTGTATGATCACCTGGTCGCCGATAATGCAATTATCCATGATCGTAACATTGGGATGAATCAAACAATTCTTACCGATCGTTACCTGGTTACCAATAAAGGTACCCGGATAAATAACAGTTCCTTCACCGATCACGGCAGTATCGCTGATAGGTTTTGCAGATGGTGTAAATGGATTAAAATGATCAACGATTTTGCAGTACGCTTCAAAGGGGTCTTCAACAAGCAACAATGATTTGCCTTCCGGGTAATCTGTCTTTTTATTTATAATGATGAATGTCGCAGCACTATTAATGCATAGTTCATAATACTTTGGATGATCTACAAAAACCAGGTCTCCTTTTTCGACCTTATGTATCTCGTTGATGCCGGTTGCATAATTTTTATTGTTCCCAATTAACTCAGCGTTGATTAATTCAGCGATCCATTCGATATAAACAGGGGCAGGAAATTGCATACAATATTTTTTTTACAAAGGTACTGTGCTTTGCTTTTAGTGATACCATAAACAAATATGGGGGGAAACCGGTAAGACGGACCACTGCAGTTAATTTTTTTATGCACTTTTTTTATTGCAAAAACCTATAAATTATTCATCACAAAACAACGCGTATTTAAAGTGCTTTAATTTTTTCCATCAACCAGTTGAAAAAAAATCATAAGAGCAATTCTCTTGTAATAGTAGTAGAATCAAGGGTTTCATTGAGTGATAAAAATATGAAGGATTATTTTTTTTGAATTGATACCATGAAAGCAATGTGTATTATTTGATTGCGGCCATTCTAATGGCAATGCCTTATCCACAACGTAAATTGAAATGTGAATAAAAATATCAAAAATATTTTTTTAGATAGCAAAATTTCTTTTTAATATTGTGTATGGAAATTTGTTTTCCAGGTACTTACTAACCCATTAATATAATAAAGCCCGGCTGCAAATGCCGGGCTTTATGATTTCAAAGATTTGAACAAAGCACTTGTTCCGCAGTTACCTTTACAATATTTCATTTCACCGTTAACTTAATTCCCATTGGAATATTATTGTATTATTTATAAGCCCTTTAATGTTTTATCTCAATTTACATCAGGTGAAGGAAAGCAAACATTGAAAGACTTTTTTGATGTGCCTGTTGATGTATACCCGGTGGGCCGGTTGGATTATGATAGTGAAGGATTATTGGTTTTAACCAATGATAAAAAAATCAATCACGAATTATTAAACCCTTCATTTGAACATACCCGGGAATACTGGGTACAGGTAGACGGAGAAATAACAGGAGAGGCATTGCGCGATCTGCAAAACGGAGTAGACATTACAGTAGATGGAAAGTTGTGCCGGACAAAAAAATGTAAGGCGAATTATTTTACAATGCCTCCGCCTGTTCCTGTCAGAAATCCACCTATCCGGTTTCGAAAAAATATCCCTACCAGCTGGGTAAAAATTGTGCTTACGGAAGGTAAGAACAGGCAGGTAAGAAAGATGACAGCTGCGGTAGGATTTCCAACCCTGCGACTCATCAGGTACCGGATAGAAAAGTGTACGATAGAAGGCCTTCAGCCGGGTGAAATGCGTATCCTGACCAAAGGTGAAATTTACCATTTTTTATTTCCGGGTAGAAATGATATGCATAAAACAAAAGATTGACATTTTTTCGGCTACCTTGTAGCAAATTAAATATCTTATCAAAAAAAACAACACTAAATAATGCTAAGATCCATGACTGGCTTCGGAAGAGCTGAACAAACCGTAAATGATAAAACCTTCCTGGTAGAAGTAAAAGCGCTTAACGGAAAGCAATTCGAAATGCAATTGCGGTTGCCGCCATTGCTTAGGCCTTACGAATTCGACATCAGGAATATTTTACAGGAACAGCTGGTACGCGGCACCATTGATTGCGTGATCACTATCAAACAAAACGGCACTTCCAAACCAGTCAATATCAATACCGACCTGATCAAGGCTTACTACCACCAGATCGAAACATTAGCAGGCGAATTAAATATAGATACCAATTCCGTTTTAAGCGCCCTGCTCCGCTTGCCGGAAGTAGTTACTCCCACCAATGATGTGTTAAATGACAATGACTTCGAAGAGTTCAAAAAAGTATTGCTGATCGCGCTTGGTGAATTAAACAAGCATAGGGAAGAGGAAGGAACCAGCTTAGAAAATGACCTGATCAAACGCATCAACAATATCAATGCGCAGGAAGAAGCAATCGTTAAATTGGAGCCCAACCGCATGAAAAGGATAAGGGAAGAAATAGTGCAATTATTAGAGCAACATGTCGGCAAGGAGAATTACGATGGTAACCGCCTTGAACAGGAACTTATCTACTATATCGAAAAAATTGATATCCACGAAGAACAGGTAAGACTAAAGCAACATTGTGAATATTTCCGGTCATTGCTCGAAAATAAGGATGATGCAAAAGGAAAGAAACTGTCTTTTATCATACAGGAAATTGGCAGGGAAATAAATACAACAGGCAGCAAGGCATACGATGCCGATATACAAAAATGTGTTGTCACCATGAAGGATGAATTAGAGAAAGCCAAAGAACAAGTGCTGAATGTATTGTAAGATTTGATCCGGGCAATTATTGATATTCGCATTATGGGTCATGTAATTTACCAGGTGAAAAACCATGCACAACATGGCGTTAATTTTCAGGGCAAAATTTTTTTTACAGTTTTCGAATAAAACTGTTTTTGAAAAACTGTTTTTATTTTTGTAAAAAATATTTTGTGATCATCAATCGATATAAATCATTTCTTGTTGCCCTGCTATCAATGGCACTATGGCTGACTTCCTGTGATAAAATTGAAGTTTTCGAAAAAAATACGGGTATACCCGATCACCAGTGGCAGTATAGTTTACAACCGGCCTTCGATTTCGCAATCAGCGATACCATATCCCAGTATAATCTCTACGTAGTATTACGTCATACAGACGCATACCGCTATAATAATATCTGGTTGAATATCGGTTCACAGGCACCTGCTGACACCATGCGCCACCAGCTATTTGAGCTACAACTGGGCACGGACGCTACTGGCTGGGAAGGTATGGGAATGGATGATATTTGGGAGGTTCGCAAATCAATCACGAAAGGGCCGTTCAAATTTAATAAAACAGGTAATTATAAATTTTCAATAGCCCAGGTGATGAGAGAGAACCCACTGCCTGCAATATTAAGTGTTGGGGTAAGGGTGGAGAAAGTAAAGTGAGGAGTGAGTGGTGATGAATAATGAGTGTGCTCTTTAAGTAAACTGATATACATCGATGCCATTTTCTTTTTATAAAACAACACGGTTACGGTTTATATTTCTTGTATACTGGTTCCTGCTGTCTTATATCATTGCAGCATTGGTATTTTGGTTCGTTGAATTAAATCAACAGAACCAGCAAATGGCATCATTTAAAATATCCCAGTTAAGGGAGGATGATCCTCAGCGTAACATCCAGTTAGACAAAATAGCTGACTTCAAAAAGAGAAAAACTGCACAGTACCTTGGTGAGGGAAGTATTTTTTTACTGCTGATTTTATCGGGCGCTTTTTTTATTTACAGGGCCGTAAGGCGACAGTTCAAGTCTGGCCAGCAGCAACAAAATTTTATGATGGCCATAACTCATGAACTAAAGACGCCTATCGCGATAACCAAGCTTAATTTAGAGACTTTACAAAAAAGAAAATTAGAGGATAGCCAGCGGGAGCGGTTAATTCAAAATACCATCCAGGAAGCTAACCGCCTCAACGCGCTTTGCAATAATATGCTGCTGGCATCACAAATAGAAGCAGGCGGCCATACCATCACCAAAGAAGAGATTGACCTTACGGATCTTGTGAGTGACTGCGTGGATGATTTTGTGGAGCGTTACCCGCAAAGGAAATTTAGAAAGGAAATAGCAGGTGCCATTTATCTGAACGGCGATATGCTGATGTTGCAGATGGCGGTTAATAATTTAATTGATAATGCCATTAAATATTCTCCCAAAGAATCGGCTATAACAATTGCGCTTCAGCAACAAAAACGGCATATTACTTTATCTGTAAAAGATGAAGGAAAGGGCATAGATGAAATAGAGAAGAAAAAGGTGTTTGATAAATTTTACAGGATTGGTAACAAAGCCACCAAAGCCGCTAAAGGCACGGGTCTTGGATTATTCCTTACAAAAAAAATTGCTTCACAACACAACGCAGATATTTTTGTCACCGATAATATACCAACAGGGAGTAATTTTACAATAGTATTTGACCAGGAAAGCGGTAATTGATCAGCAGATAATTTTTCGCTTTTAATTTCAGCAATTGCTCAACTATTTTTAATTATCAATTTAATAATTATCAAATTACGATGGCCGCTAAAAAGATATCTATTTTATTGGTAGAGGATGAAGAAAACCTGCAGGAGGCATTGAAGCTCAACCTGGAACTGGAAGATTACGAAGTGACAAGTGCATATGATGGGGTAGAAGCTTTAAAGGCGGTTCAACAGGAACATTTTGACCTGATGATATTGGATGTAATGCTTCCCGAACTGGATGGCATAGGCGTATGCGAAAGTATCCGCCTGCAAAATAACGATATCCCCATATTGATATTAAGTGCCAGGAACAGCAGTGCAGATCGCGTATTGGGCCTGAAAAAGGGCGCTGATGATTATCTGACCAAACCATTCAACCTGGAAGAACTATTATTGCGGGTAAATAAACTGGTAGAGAAAAGTCACCGGCTCTCATTGCGGAAACCATTGGAGCAGGTCTATCGTTTTGGCAAGAACCAGGTAGATTTTAAAGGGCTCGAATGTATTACAAAGGATGGCGAAAAAATTACCCTTACGCGGAAAGAGATCATGCTGTTGAAATTGCTGGTCGAAAATAAGAATGAAGTAGTAACAAGGGAAAAGATCTTACAAGCCGTGTGGGGCTACAATGTTTACCCAACCACGCGTACCATTGATAATTTTATTTTAAGCTTTCGTAAATACTTTGAAGAAGATAGCCGGAATCCCCGGTTCTTTCATTCGGTAAGGGGGATAGGGTATAAATTTACAGAGCAATAGGTAGAGCCGCTGCCCAATCACAAGTAAGTCCCAGCGGGGTTTTACAGTTCGCTATATAAGTTATAAAACATCCGGTCGTGCAACCCTGCTGTAGAAAAGAGCGTTTTTATAGAGGCAATAATTCTAAACCGATGATGCGTGAACCGGGTTGAAAGTTCCCAATATGTTTTTAATACTGTTGATTTATTAATGATTTCTCACGCATTTGCATTCAGCACATGCACAACCGAATCAGCGCTGTCATATATTTCCTGCATTCTGTCGCCTGCGGCAAACGGGGTATACAATTCCCATTCGATGTCGTCGAGTAATTGTTGTATTTGCAGCGTGGTATGGACGGCGATTCCTTTTTTATCGGCTTCTTCTGCTATCTTTTTTTTATTGATCGTAGCCAAAGAGATCTGAAATTTATCTGCTAAGAATTTCCTTAATTCATGGTTCAGCGTTTCGTAAAATCCCCGGGTATCCTGGTGGGCCAATTTTTCTTCCGTCAGCAGCAATGGATTTACACGTATCAGCCCGGCTATATTGTCCGATGCTTCAACTGCAATTTCCTCCTCCTTCTTTTTACGCGCTTCCACACGTGATTGTTTTTTATTTTCATTTTGTATCCATACAAAAAGACCCGTAAGCATCAGTATCGCGATCGGTACCACAATCAGCCAGCGATTAGTAAACAACGTTTCAAAAAATTCTTCCTTGCCTGATTTTACAACACTGCCGGTGATAACAGGCGGTGTTTTTCCGGTGCCTTTTGTAACTACCAGCAGCAAAGGTTTTGTGCTTACGGTTTTATAGATACCTTCCTTCACATCGAAAAAATTAAAAGCGACTGCCGGTATATTGTAATTGCCTGGTTTTGCTACCGTAAAAGGGTATTCAAAAACTTTTGTGCCGCTAACAGGAACGGCCAGTTTATCCAGTTGCTCCTTTGCCCTTGGCTCATAAGCCTCAATCCCGGCGGGCCAGGAAATATCCGGAGATATGACCATCGACATATTACCCGCCCCGGAAACAGCGATCCGTAATTTGCCTGCATCATCTGTTGTAAAAGTATTTTTCTCCAACGCATCTTCGATGGTGAAATTTCCCACAGCCCCTTTAAATAAAGGCAATTTATCTTTTTCCGGTAATGCCTTAACTGTGATCAATGCCGGCTTACTTTGTAAGGTCACTTTTTCGTCCTGTATGCCATCCGGCGGTATGGCAGTCTGCATGAAATCACGGAACATATCGTCTATTCCGTTGCGCTGCCTGTTTATGTATTCTTCTTTTATGAAATGTATATTGTTCTCTACCTCTGCGCTCTCCAGTTCCACGGGGCCGGGCTGTAAGGGATACAGCTGCGATTTCCTGAGCGTATAAACATTGTATTCCCGCCCGTTTAATTTTTCGATGGAATAATAAGTGTTGCCTGGTGGCAAAAGGTCGATCACCGAAAAACCATTGAATGATGGATTCTTAGTGATGCCGCTTTCCGATTTCAGCCTGGTGTATAATTTATAGGTAACGATCACCGGCTCGCCAACATAACAGGAAACTTTGCTCACATCGACTTTGATAAAAATATTCTTGTTGATCTTTTCGGCTACTTTCTCTCCTTTTTTTATAATAAAATCATTAAAGGATGATTGGATAGCAGGTTCGGCAAAAGGCGGTAAACGGCCAAATCCGGTAGCTGGGCTATTTTGGGCGCCTGTGGAATTTTTAGTTACTTCAAGCGTTACTGCATTGCCTTTTAAAACTTTGCCATCCGCTTTTGCCATCGCGCCGGCGATCATAAATTTCCCTGTTGATCTTGGCTTTAATAAATAAGTGATCCCGATATATTGCCGGGTTACGCCGTTGTTACTTTCCATGCCACTCTCCTGGTTGGGCCCGCTGATAACAATGAAGTCTTTTAAAGATGGCGGGATGATCTCATCCACCTTGCGGGCGTTATCGATCATCAGTCTTAATTCCGCCGTTTCGTTTTTACCGATTGATCCGGGAGATATTTTTGCCGTAAAGCTGGCCTGTGCCAATAGATCATATTGGCAAATTATCATCAATAAAATAAAAAGCAGGTATAATTTTTTTGAATACAATACCATAATTATTATTACAAAAATAAACGATAGCCATGCGGCGGTGAAATAAATGACTGTTAATAATTGCAGCCTGCCCGCCGGTTATACCAACCTGTGGTGGTCGCCCGATAATTTTTTAACATCAGGGCAAATCTCCCAGCAAAGGTCGCATAATGATATCCTCAACAACCGCCTGGGGCGAAAGTTTACCCGCAGCCAGTACCATCGTGGCGATGTCGCTTGCTTCCATTATACGTTGCGATGAATTATCAAAATCCCCCCACGAATCCGTCATTACTGCCCCGGGGTAAATACCCATTACTTTTATGTGATGGGGTTTTAATTCTTCCCTCAGATTTTTATTGAAACCCATCAGGGCGAATTTGGTGATGCTGTAACTGCCGCCATTTTTATAGGCGTGCAGCGAAGCGATAGAACAGAGATTCACGATCAACCCCTTTTTTGCTCCGATCATGGCGGGCACGAGTACCCTTGTAAGGTGATAGGCACTGTACAGGTTGGTTTCCATCATTTTTTCAAGCAACCCATCGGCTTCACTATAAATACTTCCCGGCGTAAATATGCCCGCGTTATTCACCAGCACGTCTATGGTACCGGAGACTGTATTTGAAAGTTCCGCTAATATCCAGGTGCCGAAACCTATTGCTTCTTCTTTAACCGACATATCAACGGGCTTTGCTTTTATAAGACTGGCCGGGTATCTTGTCTGTAATTCAGCCACCGCATTGTAAAGGGTTACTTCATTTCTTCCACATAAAAAAAGCGTGGCACCTTCTGCCGCATAAGCGCTCGCAATAGCCTTTCCAATTCCTTTTGAAGCCCCTGTTATAATGACATTCATATTTAATTATTGAGTTGATTCTGCCACAGACCTGTCGGGAGTTTGTTCACCTCTGCGGCGATTGGCAACCTGTCCCGCTCGTTTTAGTGCAAATAAAATATCTAATCCTACTTTTGCGTTTATTATTCAATTAATTATGCCGGGAATCGATTATGAAGTATAAACACCTGTTTTTTGATTTGGACCATACCCTGTGGGATTTTGATGCCAACGCAAAAATAACGCTTACGGAAATGTATTCTTTTTTTAATTTGGAATCAATGGAGGTGAAGCCTTTCGAGTCTTTTTACAGGCATTACCTGCACCACAATGAGATTTTATGGAACCGCTATCACAAAGGATATATTACCGGCGAAGAGCTGAAATGGAGACGTATGTGGCGCACCTTGCTGGAGTTTAAGATCGGAGATGAAAAGCTCGCCAGGGATATCAGTGACAAATTTTTAGAATTGCTTCCTACCAGGAAATTGCTTTTTCCGCATACCATTGAGATACTGGATTATTTAGCCGGTAAAAATTACCATTTACATATGATCACCAATGGATTTGAAAAGATACAATGGAGTAAATTGAACAATAGCGGGTTAGGCAGCTATTTCAGGAACGTGATCACTTCGGAAGGCAGCAACAGTTTAAAACCGCGAAAAGAGATATTTGATTTTGCCATGAACAAAGCCGGCGCTACTTTGGCAGATAGCATCATGCTGGGCGATAACCTGGAAGCGGATATACAAGGTGCCATCAATGCAGGGATGGACACAGTTTTTGTAAATCATATCAATGCAACAACGGAATTACAGCCAACTTATACCATTAAACACCTGAAGGAACTCGAAAATATATTTTAAAAAAATCGGCACCGGGATTAAGATACCGGCAATAGATCATAAAAGAAAAAACCTTCCGGTTTGGGAAGGTTTTTTTATAAAGCAAAATGCAAATTAAATCTTAGCGGTCTTCGTTTTGTCCTTATCCTTCTTGCAGGATTTTTCATTCTTAGAACAGCAGGTCTTCCCTTTGGCACCTTTATTTTTCTTTTTCCCGTTATCAGCAAATGTTATTCCGGTTACCAGTAAGGCTGCAGTTGCTAACAAAAATACTTTTTTCATATGCGGTTAATTTTATTTTGGTGTAATAACTGTGAAAGTAAATACAAAATCGCATTTGACAAAGCCGGAATTGTTAAAATTTGGGGGGCAAAATATTCAGCCGCAAATCTGCCGCATAGCCATTATTGGCCAATGCCAGGAATTTAATAAAAACCGGGGTATAAATATGCTAGTTTTTTAAAGTCGCCACCACTGTCACACCTCCCTGAACAACCTGGTTCAATACTACATTAATTTTTGTACCTAGAGGTAATAACAGGTCCACGCGGCTACCAAATTTGATAAAACCCATTTCGGCTGCCTGGTTCACCTGCTGGCCTACTTCTAAATAATTAATGATCCGTTTTGCCAGGGCGCCTGCAATCTGCTTTACCAGGATCTCAGTATTTTCTTTTTTGATCACTACAGAATGACGCTCATTATCTGTGGATGATTTAGGGTGCCAGGCTACGAGATACTTCCCTTTGTGGTATTGGTTATATATTACTTTGCCACTGATCGGTATCCTGTTTACATGCACATTGGCAGGGCTCATAAAAATGGAAACCTGTATACGCTTGTCAGTAAAATATTCAGGATCCATTACTTCTTCAATTACAACTACTTTTCCATCTGCAGGCGCCACGACTGCATTGTTACTAACCGTAAGCGCACGGTTGGGGATGCGAAAAAAAGATATCAGGAATAGCAGCAGCGCCAGGGTTATGAAAAAAATGATCCAGGCCAATACCGGCAGGGAAGCGCTGAAAAAATAAAAAAATATCAGGTTCAATGCGCCAAATATCAATGTGCCTATAGCAATGCTTTTAAAACCCTCTCTGTGAATTGTCATGCTTTTACAAATTGAACGCAAATATAAGCCACCTGCCGCAGGCTGCAAGCCGATTTGCTACACAAATAATTTTATGTAGAGCCAAACAAAGGGAGTAGCTATCAGCAGGGAATCGAACCGGTCTAAAAATCCGCCATGGCCGGGCATAATGGAACCACTGTCCTTAACATTGGCCATGCGCTTGAGTTTACTTTCCAGTAAATCACCGCAAGTACCAAAGATCGCGCAGATGGCGGCTATTATAAAATAGGCCTGCCTTTTGGGGAAAGGAACAAAAAAGCGATCTGCCAACAGCGGGTAAACAAAACCTATCACTAACACACACAACAACGCGCCACCAATCGTGCCTTCCCATGTTTTCTTAGGGGATATTTTGGAAAAGGGCGTTTTACCAATAACTGATCCCACGAGGTACGCCATTGTATCGTTTACCCAGATACTAAAAATAATTGCCATTGGAATGGTATTACCAAAATCTCCGGACTTTACAAGACTGTCGAAATCAACCCAATTACTTCTCAGGTCCAGCATCATGCAAATTGGCACGGTTATGTAAAACAGGCCGGCTATAATGTATTTCCGATAGCTTTCGCCATTAATTTTTTTCAATAGTTTAATAAATTCGTACCAGCAACCAAAATGAATGACGGTGAATAATACCAGGAAACTCCATTTGTTCCACAACAAGCCACCCAGCATAACGCCTACAAAGATCAACGCGGTTAAGGCACGGGTTTTTAGCGTTTCAATATTTATTGCCATTCATTATAATTATTGAGTGATGAGGTGTCGCCGTTAGCCAGTTACAACTAAAGTCCTCATAATTAATAGCGTGTTCTTTCAGAAGTAGAATCGTTGTCAGCAAAAGGATTTAGTTTAAATTGAACACCGGGTAAGGGTATTTCTTCACCGGGGTGATCGATTTCCTGTTTACTTATTTTTTCAAAAAAAATAAACAAAGCGTACACCACCAGGGCGCTTATCAACCCCGCCCATAAAGGAAGACTTTCATCCAATGCCGACGGATCCGGTTTGCCCCCTGGTTTTTTTGCCAGGTACATAACAGTCACGCCAAAAGCATTGTTGAAAAAATGGCCGATGATACTTAACCATAAATTACCGGTGCGATAATAAATCCAGCCCAAAACTGCTCCAAGCGCAAAACGGCTTAAAAATCCGAGGTAAGAACCATGCAGGGCGCTAAAAACAATGGCAGTAACCACAATGCCCAATATTGGCATTTTAAACCAGCGGGACAGGAGATTTTGTATCGCACCCCTGAATAAGGTCTCCTCGAATATGGCCGGCAAAAGCGCGATCACGAACATGGCTACCAGGTATTCACCGAAATTGTCCATTTTTGCCATGATCCCCACCGCCTTGTTGTAATCATCCTCGGCTAATTTGAATTTTAAAAGAGCGGCTTTTGACCAGGGCAACATTTCTGTCAGCTCCTGTAAAGCGCCCACCATAGGCAGAGCCGCGATCATGATCAAAATTACTAAACCCGCAGAGGACCAGTTGACTTTTTGTTTAAATCCTAAGTGAACAAAGGGTTTCTGGTGACAGATCAGTCCATACGCGATCGGGGGCAGGAAAAAGAAAAATAAATTTGTAATGGAGTTCATCCATCTTAAAGCATTGGTATTTTCCGGCGTCAAGATCTGGTTTAGAAAATTCGGTGAAGAGAAATCTGCCGCTTTTATTTTCCCGATCAACGGAACAAGGCCCGCAAGCCCCCCGATCACGAAGCCTACCCCTGTAAAAGCAGTTAAAACACCGAACTGGCCCCAGTAGGTAATACGTTTAGTTGCGAAATACGCCATAATGTTTGCTTATAAGTGCGTAAATTTACAGCCAAAAAAGAATATACCGTTTACGGTTTTGTATTTGCTTCTTACTGGTGCCGAATTTGATGCAGTATTTTGTAGTGAACAGCATTGGAAATAGCTGGATCTGTTAATTAATTTACGTTTATGAATAAGTGATTTTTTGATTGACACACAGATAAGCAAAACCCATAATGACCCGACAACACACAATTGAAAACCGATAACATTACATGCCCCGGATTGGTAACATACAACTTCCTGAATTTCCCTTATTGCTCGCTCCGATGGAGGATGTAAGTGATCCGCCATTCCGTGCGGTGTGCAAAGACAAAGGCGCGGATCTCATGTACACGGAATTTATAAGTAGCGAGGGACTGATCAGGGATGCGATTAAAAGCAGGAAAAAGCTGGATATTTTTGATTATGAAAAGCCGGTAGGTATCCAGATATTTGGAGGAGATGAAGAAAGCTTGTCGCTGGCAGCTAAAATTGTTGACGTTACCAATCCTGATCTGCTGGATATAAATTTTGGTTGCCCGGTAAAAAAGGTTGCCATGAAAGGCGCCGGCGCCGGGGTTTTAAAGGATATTGACCTGATGGTGCGCTTAACCGCTGCAGTAGTAAAATCTACTTCCCTGCCGGTAACGGTTAAAACCCGTCTCGGCTGGGATGATAACACCCGCAATATAGAAGAAGTGGCCGAACGTTTACAGGATGTTGGCATCAAGGCATTGGCCATTCACGGGCGAACCCGCACACAGATGTACAAGGGTTCCGCGGATTGGGAACTGATCGGTAAGGTTAAAAATAACCCACGCATCACCATGCCCATATTTGGTAATGGGGATATTGATAGTCCGCAGAAGGCACTGGAGTATAAAGACCGCTACGGGGTGGATGGCATCATGATCGGACGCGCCGCCATCGGTTATCCCTGGATATTTGATGAAATAAAACATTTTATGAAAACGGGGGAGCATTTGCCACCACCAACGATTGAAGACAGGGTTGAGGTTTGTAAAAAACACCTGCATAAATCGTACGAATGGAAAGGGCCTGTTGTGGGCATATTTGAAATGCGCCGCCATTATGCAAATTATTTAAAAGGGCTGCCGGGCATCAAAGACTACCGTTTGCAATTGGTGACATTAAAAACCGTAGAAGAAATTGATGCTGTTTTAGATGAGATCGTAACCAGGTATGCCGGGTATGAATTTGAAAAAGTACCGATCGAACTGATAAATTATCATGAAAAATGCCCCGTATAAAGGGGTATTTTTTTTGCAGGGACATTTGCCTTTTGATTGATTATGGATTAAGTAAGGGATTATTTGTCACACCTGAAAATATTATTCTACATAAAAAATAAGGTCATAATTATTAGCCGCTTTTCTACGAAGGTTAAACAGCCTTTTCAAAATATTTTTTGCTTTAGATCAGTTATAGAAGTGAGGCAATTTATCATTCATCAACACCAATTTTCTTACGTTGCAGCACATGAACTTGATCGATTTTTTTAAACCTTTGTAAAAAAGTACCCCGATTAAGCGTCAACCTTATTCCCTTATTAAGTTATTCTGATAATATGGTGATCAATTTAAAAGTCTGAAACGCAATATTTATTCCACCAGCTATTCATATAATGCTGACAGGATAGAATTCAGCGAAACGGGTGAAATAAAAAAGGCTCTACTTATTTTCTCCTTGAAAAGTCGGGCAATAAAATCAGGCTCACACTTGATTATTATATTAAGAAAAACCTGGTTGCACAAATTGCCTTGAGGACCAGGAAGATGAAAAAAATGGAAGCACTTCAAAAATCTTTGATAAACCTGGAGGCGTTAGTAAAAAAGAAAATTTTCCGAAGAAAACTTTCAGACAAAAAAAGTAATCACTAAGGGCAGTTGTTTAAGATAAAGAGAACTGATATTGAAGTTGATCGGCCCGGCAAAAATCCGGCTTATCCATATATCCTTCCTATCACATCCTTATATTTCTCCATGATCACTTTCCGTTTTAGCTTTAGTGTAGGCGTTAGTTCTCCGCTATCGATCGTCCACTCATCCGGTAATAATTCAAAGCGCTTTACCTGCTCCACCTGGTTAAAGAAGCTATTGTAACTATCTATCAGTTCCCTGTAAAATGCCAGTACTTTCGGATGATGGATTGCATCTTCACTGGTAGTGAAAGAAACCTCTTTTTGCCGCATCCAATCTTTAAGGGTACTCATCGAAGGAACAATCAATGCACCTACAAATTTTTGATCTGCGCCAATCACCATCATCTGTTCGATAAATGGTGATTCCTTCATCCTGTTCTCAATTGATTGGGGCGCCACATATTTACCACCGCTTGTTTTGAACAGCTCCTTTTTACGATCGGTTATTTTTAAAAATTTCTCGTCCTCGAATACCCCGATATCGCCTGTATGCAACCAGCCATCTATGATGGTTTCGGCTGTCAGATCGGGCCGGTTATAATAGCCCATCATAACACTGGGGCCTTTTACACAAATTTCACCATCTGGTTCCAGCCTTACCTGCTGCCCCTGCAGTACCGGGCCCACTGTGCCAAATTTGGTCCCACCCTTAAACTGGCAGTTTACGCTGATGACCGGGCTATTCTCAGTCGGACCGTATCCTTCAAAAATGGGAATCTTCGCAGCAGTAAATATCCTGATCAGCCGGACCTGGCAGGCGGCGCCACCGGTTATTATAAAGTTTACATTATTGCCCAGTGCCTCCCGCCATTTACTGAAGATTATTTTATTGGCCATCGCCAATTGAAAATTGTAACCGAACCCCTGGTTCTTATTGTTATCATATTGATCACCCAGGGCAACGGCCCAGTAAAATAATTTACGTTTGATGCCTTTCAATTCGGCGCCCTTGGCCATTATCTTTTCATATACTTTTTCGAGCAGCCTTGGTACGGTGCAGAATATATTTGGCTTTACTTCTTTCAGGTTTTCAGCGATCGTATCTAAATTCTCCGCATAGTAAATGGAAATGCCGCTATGCATATAAATGTAAGAGACCATCCTTTCAAAAATATGGTTGAGGGGCAAAAAGCTAAGCGCTTTGCCGGTTATATTTTTTTCAAAAGGGAAGCTTTTAACCGAATTAAGTACGTTGGAAACAATATTGGCATGGCTCAGCATCACGCCTTTGGGCGTGCCGGTTGTACCGGAAGTATAGATAATGGTGGCGCAATCGTCGGATGATATCGAATCTTTTATCTCTCCCAGTCTTACATAATTACTTCCATCCGGCAGTTCCAATATTAGTCTCCAATGGTCCACATTTGGGAGCTTATCAAAACTGAATATATTTTTTAAAGTAGGAACTTTTGATCGGATACTTCTTACTTTGTCTAAAATATCCTGGCCGCTTATAAATACCATTTTTACCCCGGCATCGTTAAAGATAAATTCAAGTTCATTTATATTAGTAGTGGGATAGATCGGGCATAAGGCAGCTCCAACTTGCTGACAGGCAAGGTCCAGCATCAACCATTCCGGCCTGTTTTTACTGATCAATGCGATCTTGTCCTGCTTCTCGATGGTCATGTCGCGACCGCTAATGCCCAGGGTGAGCAGGCCCGCACTTAAATTGTTCACTATGGCTGATACTTCGGAAGTACTGTACGATCTCCAGGTCCCATTTTCCTTACCACTCATCATATCCGATTTTGGAAATTTGTCTAACTGGTATTGCAGGAAATCAAATATCCGGGAGTTTTCGTTCATATACAATCGTTCAACTTTATGTAAAAAAGGTCATTCATTTAATTAAAGGTTCCTCATTTGGAAATTTTATGAATGAGTAAGCGTTCATTCAGCCTGTTTTTTGGTACGGTATGACTAAGATAATTAAAAAAGCCGTGCCAATCGCGGGGAATAGCGGTAAACTATAAAATAACAGTTGATGGCGATAATAATATGTATGATGGGTTTTTATGAAAAAAATCTTATACACTATCTTAAAAGGTGCGATTCTAACAATGGTCGCTATTCAGTCCGGCATTGTTGCATCTCCTGGCCAACAGTCAGGGTAGTCCGTTCCAAAACGTGTATGTTCCTATGAAGTGTCTGCAAGAAAACGCTATTATTAATAGCTGGTAAGGGTTTTAAAATATTTTCTAATCTGAATCTTCACTTCACCAACTACCTGTCAACTCTCTACTTTTGCCTCCACAGCCGGTCCGCCAACTGGCGGATAACCGGAACGCTGCTGTTTTTGCTTCTTTGAAAAAATAGGCTGCGCATTTTTTCAATTCCGATTTCATCGGAACCGAACCAACGAAAGGCAGCTAACCCGGTTACT
>JBDSLD010000093.1:0-3377 GCA_039916545.1 Ferruginibacter sp. | reverse complement strand
CAATGAATTGCTACCGCGGATATTGATGGCAACACCGGCACCAGGCTCCCCACTTTGCGAAGTGATTTGTACACCGGCAACCTTGCCCTGCATGGCTTCCAGGAAAGAAGGGGCTTTTTGGCGGTTTAGATCTGCACCCTTAATGGTACTTACGGAGCCGGTGAGGTCATTGCGTTTAACAGAACCATACCCGATCACCACTACATCATTCATCGTTTTAGCTTCCGATTGAAGTTTGATATTCAAGGCCGTACTGTTTTTTACCGGCAACTCTTTTGCCTGGTACCCAATAAAACTAACCACCAGGATGGCAGCATTGTCCGGCACCACAATACTAAACTTCCCGTTCTTATCGGTAAAAGCACCGGTGCCGGCATTCTTCAATTGTACACTTACCCCCTGCAGTGGCTCACCTGTTTCAGAAGTTACCGTACCATTCACTATTTTTTGCTGAGCCAACAGAGAGGAGGCCGGCAATAAAAGAGCAATCCAAAGCAGCTTTAACCTGCGCCAATGGATCATCGAAAAGAGAAAATTTGTTTTTTTTGGAGAACTTTTCATGCATGTCAATTTTGGATTACAAATAATTGTAAACCGGCTCAGTGGAAAAATTGTGAACGCCGTGCGTGAAATTAAAAGTGGGTAAAACAAAGGGAATACATTTCATTACAGCAACAATAGCAATCCAACCGTTACGATTTCAATGCAATACTAACGGTTAAATCCACTCCTCTTGGTGATGGTTGTAACAGAAAAGGTGAGTTTTGTAACAAGGTGGGTTTTTGTATTTGACTGATAATCAGGCACAGGTAAAAGAAATTACTTTTGTAACAGCTTGTGGCTTCGATTGTAACAAAGAGCGGTCAACGCATCTTTTTGCCGATTTAAATTTTTCTATGCGAATTCCTTTATTATTAGAAATAGTGGTGCTGCTGGTGCTGTATCCAGGTCAGCAACGGGTAGTTGCCCAAAGCACCTCCTGCACATTGCAACCCACCAAAAATATTTTCTGGAACAGTCTTACCGGCAATAACGGACTTTCACAAAACTCCGTTACTTCCATTATACAAGATACCCGGGGATTTATCTGGATTGGCACCTACGACGGGCTGAACAGGTTTGATGGATTTACTACCCAGGTAAAACGCCATGAATCGGCCAATAAAAATAGTTTATCTGACAACCGCATCCTTTGCCTGCAGGAAAATAGCCTGGGAAACATTGTGATCGGTACCGATGGTGGAGGGCTTAATATATTTGACCCCGGCAAAGATTATTTCCGCCACATCTCGCTGTCAACTGGAAAGACTGGCAGTGATATGATTTTGTCGCTCTCTGCAGACAATGAAGGCAATACCTGGATCGGCACCAGTAGCGGTCTTTTCCACGTCAATGATCAAAAGTTTACTCAAGATACGACCAAACCCGAATTGATACCGGGGTTTGAAAACACCTCGGTATCAAAAATTATTTGTGATAAAGGCGGTAATACCTGGATCGGCACAGACAGGGGATTATTTATCATCCGGGCCGGTAAAATTCAGCGTAAACAACCGAATTGGGCAGAACTTGTAAAAAGCGTGGGCCAATCCCCGGTTACCGCACTTTACCAGGACGCCCGGCACAATATCTGGATCGGAAAATCTGGTGGTCTGTTTACGGCAGGGTACATTGCAGACAATGCTGCCAACGAACTGATCATTACCGATCGTTCTAAGGGGCTGCTTCCCCCGGACATAACGCCGCTGGATATATCAGACATTACCATGGATCTTTCCGGCAACTTATGGATCAGCAGTCGCAACAGGGGGCTGTTTAAATTTACACAGGATAATACCGGCAAATTTGTGCGATCGGGACTTTACAACACCGATCAACCATTCTGCAATATAGCTGAAGATCGGATAAGGGTGGTTTTTACGGATCGCAGCAACACACTTTGGGTTGGCACTTATAGAAAAGGCGTCAATTACTCCAGTATATCAGGCAAGAATTTTTACGCATTCAACCCCCTCCTTTCACCACAAAAAGGAGAATTTGGTTATAAGGGTAAATACATTACAACCGTCGCAGAAAAAGACAAAGCCCTCTGGATCGGTACAGATGAGGAGGGCTTGTACAAATACAACGCCTGTACCGGTAACCTTACCAGCAGCGGGGATCTGGTGGCATCAAAGAATATCATTTGTATTTTTCCTTCAAAAACCAGTTTGTGGGTAGGTACCGACACGGGGCTCTACCAGGTAACCAGTGGCCAAAAAAGCAAGCTCCTGAAGGCAGGAACAGCCATCCGTTCTATTTGCGGGGATAACTTTGGCAGGCTTTGGCTCGCTTCCTGGCAGGGCATTATGATCTATGACCCCGTGACACAAACAACTGATACGCTTACCGTAGCACGTGGACTTTCCTCCAATACCTGCTTTACAGTGTACAGCGAAAGGGTAGAAAATGTGATCTGGGTCGGTACGATTGGTGGTGGTCTCAACCGGATTACTTATAACGCAAAAGGAGCTGATAAATTTTTTCACTACCGGAATGACCCAAAAAATGCGCATAGTATCAGCAACAATCATGTATGGTGCACGTACCGTGATAAACAAGAGGTATTATGGGTTGGTACGGATGCGGGATTGAACCGCTGCTTTATCGATAGAACTACGGGTATTGCGAGATTTGAACCGATTTCGCACCCTCTGTTAAAGGACAGGAAGATAACTGCCATACTGGAAGATGAGGAGAAGAACCTTTGGTTAAGCAGCAGCCAGGGATTATTCAGGTACGATGTTATCCGGGGGGAAGTGAGACAGTACACCTACCGGGATGGCTTGCAAAGCAACAATTTTACAGAAGCAGCCTTTAAGGATGGGGATGGCCGCATGTATTTTGGCGGCATTAACGGACTTAATTATTTTGATCCTTCACAGATAAAAAGCAATCCATACCTGCCATCCACGGCTATCGTGGATTTCGAAATTTTTAACAAATCAATTGTACCTGGAGAAAAGGTGGATGGAAGAACCATACTGGACAGCAATATCAATAACACCCGTCAAATAATACTTTCTTACAGGCAGAATAATTTCATGTTTAGTTTTGCCGCCCTGCAGTACGCTGTACCGGAAGACAACCGCTTTAGGTATAAACTGGAAGGCTATGATAAAAACTGGATCGTAACCGGTCACGACCACAGGTTTGCTGCTTACTCCAACCTGGACGTGGGTGATTACACTTTTCTTTTTAGCTCTTCCAACAATGACGGCATTTGGAATCCTGAAGTAAAATCGATCCGGATCATTATCGAACCCGCACCCTGGTTTACCTGGTGGGCCAAATCCATCTATGTGCTGGCCATGGCAACACTTGCCTGGATTGTTTTT
>JBDSLD010000092.1:0-22800 GCA_039916545.1 Ferruginibacter sp. | reverse complement strand
AAAGAGTATAATAAAGGTAAAACAACAAACCATTGCCGGGCCGAGATCGCCCAGGATCAGGAACAACAGGATAGTAATTCCGATGGCAATTAATGCGAAGAAGAAAAAGGAAAAACGTTTATTCCAGGAAGTATATTCAGCTATGAATTTTTCATTCACCGCGAAAAATCCGGCGAGGAAAATGATCACTAAAAACTTGACTATTTCGCTCGGCTGAAATCCAAGCAGGTTTACTTTTACACCACTGCCTTCGGGACCGGTACCAAATAAAATGGTAAGCGTTAACAAGCCGGCGGCGGCCAGGGCCCAGGGCCAGCCATTTGCAGCGAGCCGGTTATTTTTAAAGAGGAACAGGCGGTAGAGCCTCGAATCGATGGTGAAACGACGGAGGTTAAAAAGCATTAATATCACTATCGCAATAAAACCCGCGGAGAAATAGATCAATGTACTTTTGGCCAGGAAACGGTCCCGGAGCGGATCCTGTAGACTAAGCAGGGTGATCAGCGAAAACCCCGTCAGCAACATCAGCACAGGCAACAGTAACTGATCGGCTTGCGGAAATTTAATGCTTAATAAAATATGAAGTAACCAGAATGCAGTTATAAATCCAATGGCAATGGCCAGGAACCATTGCATCGCTTCCTCCGGCGTTCTTACAATAAATGATTTCTCTTTTTTAAAATTATTAAAATCCTGTGTAGAAAATAATTTTATGGTATGCGGCTGTTGAACAAACGAAAAAGAAATATCGCCGGCCAATTTCTCTATTCCCTTTGAACGGCCAAACTGGTAACCCGGTTGTAGCGGAAGTACTTCAAAAGCCTGGCCGGGAGGAAGGCCATCGAAAGAAAAAACACCTGCCGTATTTGTCCGTGCATAAGCGATAAGGGATTCAAGCTGGCGGTTATTGGCTGAATCTTTTATAAATGTTTTCTGAACGCCGTTCCTGAAATCGGCAATCCTGTTTTCCGGCTCCACCACATCAGCAATATCGATGCTATCATGTGGGATGACCATGTGCAACCGAACCAACACACCTGCAACAGGTCGCTCCGCATTTTTTATCGTACCTGAAATTTTATGCTGCCCCATGGCAATGTTTGTAACTTCCTGCAGCTTCATAGGATTGCTTCTTTCCTGCTCAAACAACAGGCTGTCATTCTCTGAAAATCCCAACAGCGCCCTTGATAATTTTACCCTTTTTTTAAAAGATTCCCCTCCCTTTTTGAAAGCTTCATCCGCATTGATATTGTATTTATTTTTATTTAGTTCCCCAATGTTATCGGTAAGTCCCGGATGAAGCGTGTACTCTTTGTCAATCACAGAACTGACCAGCTCGATGTCGCGGCTATCTTTAAAGTAAAAACCTTTGGTAAGTAATATTTTGATGCGTTCACCTGGTTTACTGTCATTAATATTCATCATGGTACCTTGCGCAATTCGCCCCGGCACCTCGGAAAAATCTTTTTTGAGTACATCAAATAACTGGTAAAAAAGGAACCCGAAAACCAACGATATGATCAATAAGAAAATCCTTTCTATCGTCCTTGAAGTATTCTTTGTTGTCGCTGGCATGATTTTATTTAATGAATTGATTTTAAAGCAGGTTGAAGGTTTGAGGTTAAAGGTTTAAGGCCGGAGACTTAGGTTGATATCGTTTTGAAATTATCAATCCTTCATAATTGTCATTTTGCCCTCCCCCTTTGCCTCCCACCTTTTACCCCTTTGCCCTTTCTTACCTTCTCACCGAGTCCGTATAGTAAAAAACCGTTTCAGCCTGTCTTCCGGATACCAGTGTATCTTGTAACAATTGCTGTTGAAACTGGAGCGGCACTTTGCAATTTTTGAACTGAACATTCTTCAGGTGCAATCCTTTATTAAGTACCAATACGCCCACATTGAAATTTTCAATGGTGAGGCTATCCAGCAAAATATACTTACAGTTGGAAGCCAATACAAATGCAGGACCGCCATAAGCAGAATCCCTGGTAAAAGAACTTCCGTTACCAACGATATGCAGGGAATCCTTTTTTAATAATACTGTATCTGAAATGATTAATGCCTGCCCTGCTGCCAATTTAACAATGCCGTTTGAGGATGCATTTATACTATCCAATAAATTAAATTCCTGCTTATTCCGCTGTTTTATTATACTGGCAGGAATGACCGCTTTATTTTCTGCAATTTTCTTAAATATTTTGAATACGGACCACAGGATTATTAAAATAACAAGGCAATACGATAACACCTTCCAGCCGTTATTTTTTTCACCTGTATCTTTTTTTGTAACCAGGTTGCCTGGCGTGTTATCGATGTTGACAATCTTCGTTTGTCCGTTAGCGTCAGTATTGCTTTCTTTTCGTGCGGCTCGTGGTTTTGTTACTTCATGCTTAACGGGTGATTTATCATTGTACACCATTGCCACCGTTATATTGTCCCTGCCGCCCGCCTCATTTGCGGCGTTGATAAGTAGCTGGCCCTTTGTCCGCAGGTCCTTGCCGGAAGATAACAATGAAACGATCTTACCCGCCGTGATCATGTCGGTGAGGCCATCACTGCATAATAAAATAATATCGCCAGGGAGAAAAGGAGACTCGCCTGTATCAATAAAATCCTTTGCCAGCGCTATTTCTTTTTCGTAACCCAATACTTTATTTACTTCATTTCTTTTGGGATGTGACATAGCTGCTTCTTCACTTAGACGTCCACTGTCTTCCAAAAACCCAACACTCGAATGGTCCTTTGTTACCTTGATCAAAGAGCCGTCCCTGTACAGGTACAAACGCGTGTCGCCAACATGTGCAAAATAGAATTTATTTTTTTCGATATCCACTATCGCCAACGTAACCACGCAGGCCATCTTTTCATTACTGGCGCTGTTCTTTTTTTCGCGGATGATCCTTTCATTGGCATTGTCAAAAGCCGAGATCATCTGGTCGATTACGTTGCCGGATATTTTATCCAGTGTGCCAATGACCTCGTCCCGCGTTAATTGAGCGGCGACCTCGCCACCTTCATATCCGCCTACCCCGTCTATCACACAAGCCAATATAAATTCGCCGTTGAAGATAGTTTTAGCGATAAAACTATCTTCATTATTTGTGCGCTGCCGGCCGGGATCAGTTATTCCAAAATAATTTTCACCCATTATTCTTGTGTGTATTTTTTATATCTCTGAAGTTTACTACCAACAGCAATAAACATATTACTAATAATGCAATGGATAAGATATTATTCATCGGTCAGGATTTAAAAAGATTGATACCTACAATGCCATTTAATACGATGCGTGAATTGACCGGCAGATCGGTCCACACAGGTTGCTGTTGTTCACATTTGGATATGGCGTGTTCGTTCACAATTGTTTTTTCCCCGAAAGAAGCCAGGAAAAATTTATCATCATTTCTATCATAGCGTATCCGCAGGTGAGGCGTGCTAACCCATTCGGAGGGCACCCTGAAAATATTGGAAGCCGTGGACTCTTCTTCCTTACCCGATACGGTGATGTCTTCATCCTTCATAAAATATTCCAGTTTCTTTCCGGCAAATTCACGATCGGGTACGGTCGTTTCAAAGCGGGCAAATGATTTGCCCTGGCTGGCAGGAATCTTAGCGGTTGGATCAAATAACAAATCCTCCTGGAAAGGCACTTCATAATAGCCCTCACTATAAAAAGTAAAATCTTTTAAAATGGCCTGGTTGATGTCGAGTGTTTGAGCAATACCGGTTTGGCGCGGAATAAAAGTTACCCGCAAATTTTGTTCTTTCTGAACCACATGGCCGGGTACCAGTTTGCCGATAAATCCAATGTCGCCCTTTGCATAGTCAGGATGGGAGGCAAAGCGAAACACCCATTTATTGCCGGCGGGCTCTACCGTCTTACCCTGTGATTTATAATTTTTTAGATTCGCATAAAATTGCTTGAGGGATTCCTGGATGATGATTCCAAAAATACCTTTCTTATCGTGCATGAACTCATTGTAGTCTTCCGTGCTAAAGGAGATAATATACTCATGGTAAAAAACTACCCGTTGCCCAAAAGATAACTGCCCGACAGACTCCTCGAATTTATCGACGATATATTTATAGACAGTGTTAGGGGTAAGACTTTTCACGGCAGTTGCCGATTCCCTTGTTTCATTTTTCAGGAACCAGTCATGCAATCCCATGCGTTGCCAAAAAGTACGTTTAGTATGCATTGTAGCAAATATTTTATTGATTTTTCTCTTCCGCCGGTTTCTTTTTCTTACCGAATAATTTATTAAAAAATTTTCTTAGTCCACGTTTTGGCTCCTCTTCCTGCTCTACTACTTTGGGCTGGGGTTTAACTGCCACAACAGGTTTTAACTTGCTGATGCTGTCTGTCCTGGCCAATAAAATAGTTTGGTTATTGATTACATTTAAATTCATCCCGCTAAAATCTTTCCTGTCCGATTCATTATTTGCCCATACATTACTCTCGGTTCTTGGTATCGAAATTTTACGGCCCAATATCTTTCCATATCCTGCACCGCTAAAACTCATGCTGTCCCAGGTTTTGGCACCATCCAAAGAATAGTAATAATTAGCCCGCAGGCTATCGTAATAAATATTTTTCTCCGGAAAATAATAGACTGCATCGGGTATCTCGTTACTATTTTTTGTTTTGCAGGAAGAACCGGCAATTACAAAACATAAAAAGAAAATAATAATTGCAGCGGGTGAACTAAATTTCATTAAAAATTTTTGTTAAATAGTAACCAACAATCATTCCATTACTTACCGAACCGACAACGTGTAAAACCGGGTAAATTAAATTTTCAGCTTGCAAGCTTATCGATTTCATACTTTCATTCCTTTACATTGATCCAGGTAACCACTTATTTTTTGTTCATTTGTTCCAGGAAACGCATGGCAGAGGAATCACCTTCCGACACCGCTTCGATCAAAAAATTAGCGCCTTTGACCGAATCTTTTTTCAACGAACAAGTGCCATAATCGTTGGCCATTATCATTGGTTCATTGCCGGCAAACAGGTATAAAAAACCAAGCGTTCTTTTTGCCGGCGTATAATTTTTGTTTGCCGCCTTGCTGAGCCAGTCCATGCCTTCTTTACAGGTGATCTCGTCATTTTTGCCTTTTAAAGCCAGGTTGCCATACTGGTACATCGCCTCGGCAATACCACGTTTCGCAAGCTCACCGTATATCGACAAGCTCTCCGGATATTTGTTGTTAGCCAGGAATTTTGCCGCCCTTACAAGTTCCAGTTTAATCTTGTTTGTCTCAGCCATCGGAGCGGGCGGTGAAGCGGTGACATTGTCCGGAACCTTGTCCAGGGAAACCAGGTCTTTCATACGAAGCCAGCCTTTTGACAATTGGTTTTTACTATTATAAAACTCGGTGTAAACAAAATCTGTCGTTTCTTTAAGCGCCGTTATGGTATCATTCGCATTAACCCAGGCCATTCGCCTTGTATCTTCATCCGGCAGGTTGTGAAAATATGCCTTGGAAGCAAGTATCTTATATTGTGCCGGCTTTTCGACAGGCTTATCCACCGCGGGCTGAACATTGCTCTGGACGGGCTTTCGCCTGATGCCTAATTTTTCCCTGTATTTATAAAGTAAGCCCGTTCCCCCAGCCAAAATAACAAGGAAAATTAAAATGCCTGTGATGGACGCTCTTTTTGTTACGCGTTTTTCCACTTCAGGCACTTCCGTATTTTCTTCAGGTAACTGTGTAGATAAAACTTCATTTAATGACAAAATCTTGTGAGGATTCACAACAGCAGCCTCGCGGACTTTTGCAGCTTCCTGGTACTGGATGAGCAATGTTCTAAGCCTTTCATTCTCACTTTGTAAAAGCGTCGCATTGAGTGCATTGCCTTCCTTACCGGCAATCATTATCGTGCTGTTATCGATGATATACCGGTGAAGTTCCATTCCATTTTTGAACCGGTCATTGTAAGATTTTTCAAGACATTTTTTGGTGGTGCTGATCAGCCATTGGGGCACCTGCATTTCTCTTTCCTTTTTTTCATCGCTCCATTTTTGCGGAAGCATCGACCTCCTGTGCGACAGGATATCCGGCACGGGTACTTCCATGTGTGCCAACATAACCCGGTTGCGGGCCGATTCACCTTTATCGGTTAAGGGAAAAGGGACCGCGCCGGTAAGCAATTCATATAAAATAATGCCGTAACTGTAGATATCCGTTTGAAAATACATCAGTCCCTCACTTTGCTCAGGCGCCATGAATTCAATGGCGCCCGCCTGGCGCATACTGGTTCGCCGCTGCTCTTCAGACATGATGGCCAGACCAAAATCAAGCAAGACATAATTGCCCGTATTGACATTGAACTTTACATTGTTGCTTTTAATATCGCCATGCTTTACGTCTACTTTATGGCAGTGGGCCAGTGCATATGATAACTGGTCGGCCACCTTTATTATTTCTTTGATGGGAAGTATCGGATCGTACGGTGGCTTCAGCAGGTCCTCCATATCCGGACCTTCTATAAATTCCATTTCAATGTAAGGCAGGTTGCCAGATTCGGTGAGGCCCGAGGTCAATATCTTAACTACATGAGGATTGGGTTCTACGTTAACCTTCTTTAATTTCTCTACTTCGTTTTGAAAATCAAGAAAGTTCTTGTCATCATTTGTTTCTGAATGTATTGGAGTAGGAAGCAATTTTACCGCCGTGATTATTTCGCCGATGCGCCTGGCTTTATAAACAGAGCCCTGCCCCCCGGTTTTTAAGGCGCCCATATTTTCTAATCCTTCCGTAATCGTAAACACTTTAGCCATATCATATATCCTTTTTGATATATTAGCGGAAAGAATATCCGGGTGATGTAAAAACTTCGCTAATATATTAAAATCGAAGATAGCATTGTGTTAAAAATAAACGAAGAATATTTGTTGCAACCGGGGTGCAGGACTTGAAATGACGGTTGTTACAGCGGGAACTCTTGCTTAATCTGCCGTGCAATATTAAGTAAACCTGGATTTGAGCTTGCACTTTATCAACACACATGCTGAGCAAGTATTTTAGAGTATCCCTTCACTGTTTCCACCAGCCTGCCCTTCACAAACCTCACAGGTTTTAAAAACCTCTGAGGTTTGGCAAAGAGTCATCAGTATGTCGATTATAATTAGGCTTGCCACCGCCCTCTCCCTTCCGCTTTTTGCGAGAATTTTTCCACACTTCAACTAACATACAAAATATTAAACACGATTTTTAACTTGTAAAAAAGGCTTTTGGCATTGGCTTATAAATTGCAATAAGATTTGTCATACTAATACTTTTTTCCATTTATACCTGTTTTTGTTTAACCTCCATACCTTGCTATTTATCAACATAAACTTTACTAAATACTATGGCATTAACAAAATATAAGGAGAAAAGGTCATTTACAAAAACCCCGGAACCGACTGGCGGCAAGGCTTCCGGTAACGAGCTGCGTTTTGTTATTCAGAAGCATGCCGCATCTCACCTGCACTATGATTTCAGGTTGGAAATACGCGGTGTATTAAAAAGCTGGGCCGTACCAAAGGGACCCTCGACCGATCCCGATATAAAAAGACTGGCAATGATGGTGGAAGACCATCCTTATGATTACAGGACATTCGAAGGAATTATCCCGAAGGGGCAATATGGCGGTGGTACGGTGATCGTATGGGATGAGGGTACTTACGAAGCCGCTGACATTGAAGCAAAAGATAAGAAAACGCAGGAAAAAGAACTGCTTCATCAACTGTTTAGCGGCAAACTTAAATTCACTTTAAAAGGGACTAAATTGAAAGGTGAATATGCTTTAGTAAAGGCAGGCGGGAGGGGTGAAAACGCCTGGCTGCTGATGAAATTAAAAGATAAGTATGCATCCAGGGCAGACATAACTAAAAAAGAAAAATCAGTACAATCAGGCAAAACGATCATACAGGTGGAGAAAACCACGGATAATATTTACGGTCGCACGATCATTCAGCCGGGCACTACTGCCAAAGATGAAAAGGCTTCCAAAAAGAAAATAATTACGCAGCCGATCGGGGTGAAAGAAAAGAAAACAATTCCGGAATCGATCGAATCGATTTTAAAAAAAACAAAAACTGCAAAGTTTCCAGCTGATATTGAACCCATGTTAACGACCCTGGTAGATAAGCCTTTTGACGAAGATGGCTGGCAATATGAAATAAAATGGGATGGCTACAGGGCGATCGCTTATGTCAACAAAGGCAAGGTTGAACTGCGTTCGCGTAATAACAAATCCTTTAACGAAAAGTTTTATGCTGTTTATGAGGCATTAAAAAAATGGAACATCAATGCGGTTGTGGATGGAGAAATTATCGTGGCGGATGACGAGGGAATGGCAAATTTTGGCAACCTGCAGAACTGGCGAAGTGAAGCGGATGGCAGGCTGCTGTTTTATGTTTTTGATATCCTTTGGATGAATGGAAAATCAATAATGGAACTGCCCTTATCGGAACGGACCATCGTCTTGCAATCTGTTCTTCCGCAAGACGACGTTATCATTTTAAGCAAAAGCTTTACAACATCAGGTATTGAATTTTATGCAACGGCAGAAAAGATGGGTTTAGAGGGAATCATTGCAAAAAGATCTTCTGCTCCTTACTTACCGGGGAACCGGTCGGACAACTGGCTGAAAATAAAAACGCAATCCAGGCAGGAAGTGGTCATTGGCGGCTTCACCAAAAATGAGGGCAGTGCCAAGCCATTTAGCTCTTTGCTGGTGGGTGTTTATGAAAAAGGAAAATTAGTCTACACCGGCAAAATAGGCACTGGTTTTACCGAAAAATTACAAAAAGAAATGATGGTGCAGTTTCGTCCCTTGATAACGGATGCGCCTCCCTTTAGTTCAGAACCTGATGTCAACAAGCCCTCCCGCTTTCGGCCCGATCCTCCCAGGGCGACTGCTACCTGGCTAAAACCAACACTTATTTGCGAGGTGAGTTTTCGCGAGATGACGAGTGATGGCGTGATGCGCCATCCTTCCTTTGAAGGCATGCGCGAAGATAAAACCGCAAAAGAAGTAGTGCTGGAGAAAGAAGCACACACGAAAGAAATAGTGAAAGGTAAAAAAACAATTAACGAAAAAGATATGATCACCAAACCTGCCAAACTGGAAAGGAAAACATTGCTAAATCCAACGGATGAAACACAGGTGAGAAAGGTTAAAGGACACGATCTGAAATTTACTAACCTGGGTAAACTTTACTGGCCCAAAGACAATGTAAGCAAAAGAGATATGCTGAACTACTACTACCAGGCAGCGCCATATATTTTGCCTTATCTGAAGGACCGCCCGCAATCACTTAACCGTCACCCCAACGGAATTAGTGGCATGAGTTTCTACCAGAAAGATGTAACCGGCAAAGTGCCTGACTGGATAGAAACTTTTCCCTACACGACGGAAGGTGTTAACAAGAATTTTATGGTTTGCAAAGATGAAGCGGATATTCTTTACATGGCGTCACTAGGTTGTATAGAATTGAACCCATGGAGCAGCAGAATTTCCAAGCCGGACAACCCCGACTGGTGCATTATCGATCTTGACCCGGGCAAAAAAAATACTTTTGAACAGGTGATTGAAACTGCCAATGTAACCAAACAGATCCTGGATGCGGCTGATATCCCTGCCTATTGCAAAACTTCCGGATCGACCGGGTTACATATTTATATTCCGCTGGGGGCAAAATATTCTTACGAATCTTCCAAGGAATTTGCCCGGGTAATAGCGCGGCTCGTCCATAATCAAATACCCGCATTCACCAGTATTGAAAGAGCTGTTTCAAAAAGGAAAGGGAAACTGTATATTGATTTTTTGCAAAACCGGCCTCAGGCCACGCTGGCCACCGCGTATTCGCTCCGGCCTAAACCAATGGCTACTGTGAGTATGCCTTTACATTGGGAAGAAGTAAAAAAAGGGTTAAAGATGAGTGATTTTACCATTCACAATTCAATCACACGCATAAAAGAAACCGGTGATATTTTTTCGCCGGTGTTGGGCAAAGGGATTAATATAAAGAAAGCCATTGGTGGTTTGAATAAGTTATTAGAAGTTTGAAAATTTGCCAGGCAAACTTGCAGGCAGTGTCTGTTAATGAGGTCAGGCGTATGTAAGGAATGTTGCGTTATCGGAGACATTGCCGGAAAGATATCATTCAGACAGGTTTATTAGAAATCCGCGAAATTTTGATTTAATACAATTTTTATAACAGCTAAATACTAACGCCATGCAAGATAAATTAATACCACCTGAAATCAAAGGCAAAAATACCGACCTCGAAACCAGTGTAGAACTGGAAACGATCGGGGAGGCGATGGATACTTTTAAGAGGGCGCATAAAAGAATGCTAAATCCCCCTTTGTGGCACAAGCTGTGCGGTCCTGCCAGTGCCGAATTTATTTTGACCGGCGAAACTGATGTGGAAGAACATCGCCTTGCAAAAAAAGGTGATCATTTCCGCATTGACATACCCGGTCCGGGTCCGTCGGCCGGAGGTGGATATGATTGGGTGAAGCTGGAATCGGTGGAAGACGATGCAAATCCAGGCACAGACGAAGAAAGCTGCGGAATTAAATTGCGTGCGGCGGCCCGTCCGGGTGAAGAAGACAATGGCACCGCGCATTTTTTTAATGCGGAGGCTACTTCTTCTTTTATTATTCAGAGGAAGGGAAAAAAAGTAACGGCATCTTACCATGGAAGAAATGAAATCCCCAATACAGATACGACCAAAACGAGTGACAAGATCAGGAATTCCGTCGTTGCCATGGGCGCATACGCATTTCTGTCAGAACTTCAATGGTCGGCGCTGATCAAAGGATTTTTGGAAAAAGAGATTGGCGGATGACATTTATGCGCCGGCCGTGTATTTAATTACGATACCGTCTACTAATTTTTAACGGGATTGATGATATAAGATTTGCCTTTTGTGGTATTGAATGAAATTACAAATCCGTTCGAATCCGGAACAGACCTTGCATTGATCCCGGAAACATTGATAGGAACCATACTCCTTATCTTGCAAATTCCTCCGGATCCTGACCGTATAACGGCACCGGTTAGCCGATACGCTGCCCAGTTAATAGATACCTCAAAATTACCCCTGGCTTTCAAACCTTTTATGGATCCCGTTTTCCACGCTCCCGGCAGCGCTGGCAACAGGTGAATTTCGCCCAAATGACTTTGTAGTAACATCTCACCCATGCCTGCCAGTCCACCAAAATTTCCATCGATCTGGAACGGCGGATGTGCGTCAAACAGGTTGACATAGGAGCCACCTCCATGGGCGTAGTTGGTACCCGATTGCCCCGTGAGGTGTAAGAGATCGCCAATCATTTTATAAGCGTGGTCGCCATCCAGCAACCGTGCCCAAAAATTTATTTTCCAGGCCAGGCTCCAGCCGGTACCTGCATCTCCTCTTAATTCAAGCGTTTTTTTTGCGGCTGCCGCAAATCCAGGCGTAGTGATCGGCGAGATCTGCCGGCCGGGATGCAAGCCAAATAAATGTGACACATGCCGGTGATGCGGGTCTGTATCCTCCCAGTCTTTGTACCATTCCTGCAGGTTTCCTTTTTTACCGATATGAAGGGGGTACAATTTGCTTTTTTTAGCAATGATAAGATTGCGAAAAACCGTGTCTTCATTCAAAGCTTCTGAAGCTTCCACCACATTAGTAAACAGGTCCCAGATAATCGACATATCCATTGTAGTGGCAATAGATGCACTCCCCTGTTTTCCATTGTCGTCGATGAAACTATTTTCCGGGGAGAAGGATGGTGCGGTAACCAGGTAGCCATTTTTATCTTCCACGAGCCAATCGATACAAAATTCCGCCGCGCCCTTCATTAACGGGTAAGCTGTTTCCTTTAAAAATTTCTTATCCCCGGTAAATTCATAGTGTGTCCATAAATGTTGGGAGAGCCAGGGTGATCCCATTGTCCAGTTGGCCCACATCGGATCGCCTTTACCAATATCTCCCACCGGGTTTGAAAGCGCCCAGATATCACTGTTGTGATGCAGCGCCCATCCTTTTGCATGATAGAATTCTTTAGCTGTAACTCTTCCGGTAGTGGCGACATTTTTTATAAAATCCATCAATGGCAGGTGCATCTCTGAAAGGTTGGCCAATTCTGCGGGCCAGTAATTCATTTGCGTATTAATATTCGTGGTATAGTTTGCACTCCATGGCGGCCGCAGTTCCTTGTTCCATATCCCCTGCAAATTTGCGGGCACTCCTTTTGTGCGTGAACTCGCAATAAGCAGGTACCGGCCATATTGAAAATACATTGTTTCCAATGACGGGTCCTTTGCACCTTCTGTGTAACCAAGCAGGCGCTCGTCGGTAGGTAAAGATGCATTTGTATTTTCAGCAGGAGCTGCAAGATTGAATGTTACGCGGTTGAAGAAATGATGATAATCTGCCAGGTGATTATTTAATAATTGCTGCCAGTTCTTTTTAACCGCTGCATTTAAATATTGAGCCGTCAACATGCTTTCATCTTTCCCCTGGGAGTCCGGGCATTTATCAAAGCCGTTGAAACTAGTCGCGGCAGATAAAAAGATCAACACATCGGTTCCATTTGTTACATTGATGCCACTTGTATCTGAACTTATGACCCCGCCTTTGCCAATCGCTTTTATCCGCCACTCATATCGCATTCCCTTGCATCCTGTCGTATCATCCGGCGCAAGTGGATTTTCTGAGCTGATATAATTCGGTTCAAGATGAGACGGCGCTTTTCCTTTGATCGCTACTTCGCTGCTGCTGATCACCAGGTGCTGGTTCCTCAACTGGCTCCTGGTATGTATTTGAAAGTTTAATGTGCCGGGTTTACCTGCTGTAAAGCGAATAACAATTACCTGGTCCGGCGCTGAGCTAATTACCTGCCGGGTAAATTTTATTCCATCTACGGTGAAGTGCGTGGTAGCGATGGCGTTATTGATGTCCAGGTCGCGGTAATAGCCGGATGTCGTAGTATCCTTAAAACGCTGGTTGATCACCAGGTCGCCAAGCGGCAGGTAGGATTCCGAATAGTATCCCTGCATCCCTTTTGCATATTCATAAGCCTTACTATAATTCTCTCCATTAAAAAGCGCTTCTCTTGCCAACACTAAATTATCATAAGCACCGGGATTTACATTAGTTCGCACAGGTCCACCGGTCCACAAAGTCGTTTCATTTAGTTGTAATAGTTCTTCCGTAACGCCACCAAATATCATGGCGCCCAAACGGCCATTTCCCACCGGTAAGGCTTCTGTCCAAACTTTGGCAGGTTTTTTATACCAAAGTTTTTGAGGCTGTTGCGCAAAGGATACTGCTACAAACAAGCATGAAAGGCAGTAAACAAAAATTTTCTTCGACATAGTTTATATGTTTTTCAAGCAAGGTGATGGTTTCACACCAAGGCGCAAAGAAGCAAGGAAATACTTTACTTCATTTGCATTGGAAGTTTTTAAATTGATAAAAATAAATCGTTTGGGATTTTATTTTAGCAAAGCAATCAGTAATCACATTTCAGCATATTGATCTTTTAATATCCGGTTGATTGGAAACAAAGCAAATGAATAATTTATTTCAAACCAAATCTTTGCTTGTTTGCGTGAAAAAATTCGCAGAGATTTACCCCAATTCCACTACCGCTTTGATCACTCCATTCGCCGGATCCAGCCATGTTGCAAATACATCTTTCACCTTATCAAAACCTACCCGGTGTGTTATATATGTCGTAGGATCAACCAACCTTTTTTTCATGCAATCAATAACGTGGTCAAAATCTTTTCGCGTAGCATTGCGGCTGCTCATCAGGGTCGACTCCCGTTTATGAAATTCGGGGTGACTAAAACTGATCGCTTCCTTTTGTAAGCCGATCAACACAAACCTCCCGCCATGCGCAAGATATTGCAATGCGTTATTGATGGCTTTCTGGCTGCCTGTCGCATCAATGACAACCACTGGCATATCGCCATTCGTAATTTCCTTTAACCTTTCCAGTACATCTTCTGTAGTTGCATTGATAACATGTTCCACTTTTAGCTTGTCCTTACAAAACTGCAACCGGCTGTCATTTATATCAAGGGCTATCACCTTGCCACCTGCAATACGCGCAAACTCCATCGTGCCCATCCCTATTGGCCCTGCTCCTATTATCAATACAAATTCTCCCGGCTGTACAGCTGCGCGACCGATGCCATGTGCGCCGATCGCCAATGGCTCCACCAGGGCAAGCTCATCATAACTCAGCCCTTCACTCTTAACAAGTGAATAAGATGGAACAGAAAGATATTCCACCATACCTCCGTCAATATGCACCCCGCATACCTTAATACCGGTACAGCAGTTTGGCTTGCCATTTTTACAGGCAATGCATTTTCCACAATTAAAATAAGGTAGCAGGGTGAGATTTTCTCCTGGCTTGAAACCCGTTTCTTCACTGGATGTAATAAAGTCAGCCGCGAGCTCATGTCCTAATATGCGGGGATAACTGAAGTAAGGCTGTGTGCCAGTATAAGCATGCAGGTCGGTGCCGCAAATACCAATACGTTTGATCCTGATTATTGATTGGCCTGGTTGCGGCAGCGGTGCCGGTATATCCTTATACTCCAGTGTTCCCGGCCCGGTACAAATCAGTGCTTCCATAAGACGTTTTTAAACTCGTTTAACTAAACCACCGCATTTTCATGGGTTTGTTTTTTTTAAAATTGTACCCGGGGTATAAGCGGCCTCCGTAAAATGCCGGTGGGTGAACACCTGCGAATTCACCAGGGGGTTAGTTGGTTGATCAAGGTTAAATATAGGAAAAGCGGGAACTAATAAAATGCCGGGAAACACTTTTATTAACAACCAGTCATTATTTAAAACTTTTAAAATAATGTTTTGTTTATGACATCAATCATGTGTATAGTTTTTCGGCAATACCCCGGGTACGGATGTAAACATACTTGTAACATGTAATAAATGCTGCCAATTTTTTCGCAAATAATTGTACTATATTACCTTATCTTGCTATACCCAAATAATTGTACATGAAGCCTGAACTACGCCAGATAACTTCCACACCGCAATCTTCTTTTCTCGTTAGAAAAGATGTAGGAGAGAGGATGCAAAATAATTGGCACTACCATCCTGAAATTGAATTATTATTTTTAAAGGAAAGCGCCGGTACCTGGATGGTCGGTGATCATATCGGGCCTTTCCAAAATGGAGACATGGTGCTCATCGGCCCTAATTTGCCGCATTGTTTTCAGCACGAATATGACCAGGCAGACAATAAAAGTAAACCAGGTGGTGAGGCCATCTGCGTAAAATTTGTTCCTGGAATTTTTGGCAGCCAGTTTTTCAATATGCCCGAAACAAAACAAATAAAAGAACTATTATCGAAATGCAATTGCGGATTAAAGCTGATTGGAAAAACAAGGAAAAGTTTATCTGCCCTTTTTGATAAAATATTGTCGGCTTCACCTGGCAAAAGACTGGTTTATCTTTTGTCAATGCTGGAAGACATTGCGGAAAATAAAGAATATGTTCCATTGTCTTCCAAAGGATTTACACAGTCGCCGGCAGATTCGGGTAAGGACAGGATCAAGTTAGTGTTTGATTATACCTTTAATCATTACAGCGAAAAGATTTCGCTTGACCAGGTTGCAGGTCTTTTAAATATGACCCGCCAGTCTTTTTGCAGGTATTTTAAAAGCGCCACCAATAAAACTTACATCCAGTTTTTAATGGAAGTAAGGATTGGGTATGCGTGCAGGCTATTGATAGATGATGAAAAAAATGTATCGGAGATCAGCTATGAAGCAGGCTATAACAATATCTCTCATTTCAATCACCAATTCAAACTGATCACTAAAAAGAAACCGCTTGAATATAAAAAGGATTACCTGAAGATGGAGTTTAACGGATAGTATGTTTCATTACCAGTGTTAATACGTCAACTATTCGATCCCTCGCACATTCATTCTCATTATGTAAACTGATTCAGACGCAGTAATAAACAAGATGTCTTTATTGGTGCCGCCAAAACACAAGTTGGCTGTCCAGGCAGAAGGAATATCGAAATGCTGGATTTTATTGCCGGTAGAATCATACACCGTCACTCCTTTTCCTGCCAGGTAAAGATCACCCCTATCATCGATCGTCATCCCGTCGGCGAGGTCAGACGTAAAAGTCTGCCTGTCCGTTAGCTTGCCATTTTTATTGATCCTGTATTTAAATATTTTACCAACGCCCATATCTGATACAAATAAATACTGGCCCTGTTTGCCAACGATACCATTCGGCTTCTTCAAATCCGCATCAGCAATTAAAGCCTTTTTTTTACCCTTGGGCAGGTAATATAATTTTTCTCCTTTTATATTAGGATCTCCTTTCTTTCGTTTCCAATAATCCCGTTGAAAATAAGGATCCGTAAAATAAACGCCCCCGTCCTGGTCTATCCACAGGTCGTTAGGACCATTAAAACGATGGCCATTAAAATCATCCAGCAGCACCGTTACTTTTCCTTTTGGATCAATCTGCCATAATTGATTTTTTTCATCAGCGCAGGTAACCAAATTACCATTCTTATCAAAGTATGTACCATTCGATCGTCCCGCTGAATCTAAAAAAACAGATAGCTTTCCCTGTGTGTCATACTTCCAGATTGAATTATTTGGCTGATCGGTAAAAAAAATATTTCCCTGGCTATCAGCCGCAGGGCCTTCAGTAAATTTGAATTGGCTGGAAACAAGTACCGGCGTGGAATCATTGGTTATGGCAGCTATATTTTGCTGACTGAATGTTTGCAATGAAATCAATAAAATGCAAAGCAGGATCAACTTTCGGTAAAGCAAATAAATCCCGGGGATGATCTGTATCATTTATTTTTTGTAAAGTTAGCAATACGTAAAATTAATTCGCCGGGTACAGGAACTTATGAAGTTATCCTGGTTCATTGCAGGCATATTCCATCTTCCGTAAAAATAGTAATAAATATTCACCGGCGTCTACTCCCATGATCAAATAATTACAGCCCAGATTTACGATTTAATTTATATTCGCTGTCATTTTATAAAACTCCATGAAATTAATTGTAAAAAAAACAATGATAAAAGTTTTACCAGTTTTAATCTTTTTAAACCTTGTACAAGTTATAAAGGCACAAGTGATCAGCAAACCAACAGGAATGCAATGCGAGTATTTAGTAAATCCAATTGGCATCGATGCAGCGCACCCCCGCTTTACCTGGAAACTATCTGATGAAAGAATGGGTGCCAAACAAACTGCCTGGCAAATTTTAGTGGGCACCGATTCATTGCAGTTGACAAAAGGAAAAGGTAATAAATGGGAAACACCCAAAGTTGTGGCCCCGGCTAACCTCGTAATATATAAAGGAAAGGCGCTTGAACCTTTTACGAAATATTTTTGGCGCGTAGATGTATGGGATAAAGATGGTAAAAAAACCGGCCCTGCAACAATAGCAAGCTTTGAAACAGGTATGATGGAAATGAAAAACTGGCAGGGCTTCTGGATCAGTGATGACAATGGAATTAATGTGAAACCTGCTCCTTATTTCAGAAAGGATTTTAGCACTGGTAAAGCAATCAAATCTGCAAGGGCATATATTGCTGTCGCGGGTTTATATGAGCTGTCGGTCAATGGGCAAAAAATTGGCGATCACCGGCTCGATCCGATCTACACCAGGTTTGACCGGCGTACAATGTATGTTACCTATGATGTTACCAGTCAACTGGCCGCCGGCAAAAATACGATTGGCGTATTGCTGGGCAATGGCTGGTACAACCACCAATCCACTGCTGTTTGGGATTTTCATCGCGCCGCATGGCGGGCAAGACCTGCATTTTGCCTCGACCTTCGAATCACTTACCTGGACGGTTCGGTTGAAACAATTTCTTCGAATGAGCAATGGAAAACAGCGCTCAGTCCTGTCATTTTTAACAGCATTTATACAGCTGAGCATTACGACGCCCGCCTGGAACAAACGGGTTGGAACACGCCGGCCTTCGCAGATTCTTCCTGGAAAAATGTGATCAACAGGCCTGCTCCGTCAAGGAACATTGTGGCCCAGGCCATGCAGCCGATCCGTGATGTGGAGGAAATTAAAGTTGAAAAATTCACCCGCATCAATGACACTGCTTACCTGTTCGATTTGGGAAGAAATATCTCCGGGGTCAGCATGATCACTGTTAAAGGAAATGCCGGCACTATGCTGCGTTTAAAACATGCGGAGCGTTTGTATAAAAATGGGCGCGTCGATCTTTCCAATATTGATGTGCATTACCGGCCGACAGACGATACCGACCCTTTTCAAACAGATATTTTTATTTTGAACGGCAAAGGCGATGAATCGTTTAAACCACGGTTTAATTATAAGGGTTTCCAGTATGTAGAAGTTACCAGCGACCAGCCGGTGGTGCTTACCAAAGAAAGTCTGAAAGGATATTTTATGCACAGCGATGTTAAGCCGGTCGGGCAAATAAATTCGTCGAATGCTACGATCGATAAAATTTGGCAGGCCACCAATAATTCTTACCTGTCTAATTTATTTGGCTACCCAACCGATTGCCCGCAACGGGAGAAAAATGGCTGGACGGGCGACGCGCATATCGCCGTGGAAACAGGTTTATACAGTTTTGACGGAATAACAATATATGAAAAATGGATGGCCGATCACCGCGATGTGCAACAACCAAATGGAGTGTTGCCTTCCATCATTCCTACCAGTGATTGGGGATATGCCTGGGGCAACGGGCCAGACTGGACGAGTACGATCGCGATCATTCCCTGGGAGATCTATCTTTTCTACGGCGACGTTAAAACACTGGCTGATTGCTATGACAATATAAAACTGTACGTGGATCACATTAACACGCTTTACCCTTCCGGCTTAACTTCCTGGGGCCTTGGAGATTGGGTGCCGGTTAAATCCGTGTCACCCGTTGAGTTAACGTCATCAGCTTATTATTTTGCGGATGCCACGATCTTAGCCAAAGCCGCAAAGCTCCTGGGCAACCAGGCCGACTTTATAAAATACACTGCCCTGTCTGCCAAAATAAAAAATGCCTTCAATAAAAAATACCTGGATACAGCAAAAGGAATTTATGGACAAGGCATGCAGACCGAGCTTTCTGTACCACTTTATTGGGGTCTCGTACCGGATGCACAGCGGGCGAACGTAGCAGCCAACCTGGCTAAAAAAGTAGCGTCGGATAACTTTCATCTTGATGCGGGAATCCTTGGAGCCAAAGCAATACTAAATGCCCTGAGTGAAAATGGTTATGCGGATGTGGCTTATAAAATTGCATCGCAGGAGACGTTCCCTTCCTGGGGTTGGTGGATCGTAAACGGCGCCACTACGCTTTATGAAAACTGGAACATTGAGGCAAAAAATGACATCTCTTTAAATCACATTATGTTTGGAGAAATTGGCGCCTGGCTCTACAAAGGCATCAGTGGCATAAGGATTGATCCTGACCAACCTGGTTTTAGAAATGTATTGCTGGAGCCACATTTTGTGCCCGGGCTTAATCAATTTGAAGCAAAGCATGATGGCCCGTACGGCACGATTGTATCTTCCTGGAAAAGAGTGGGTGAAGGTGTATCGTACACGGTGACTATCCCAGCCAATTCCTCCGCAACAGTTACCTTTCCGGGTGAGACCGGCAAAGGGATTTTTTTAGATGGCGTATTAGTTGGAAAATCAAACAAATTTATAACGCAGCTTTCGTTAACGGGAAAGAGAAAAGCATATAAACTACTGGCTGGAACTTACAATTTTGATATCAAATAATCACATAGGGTGCACCCCTCGCGGGTGCCGATCGGCATGGCCGGTTTCGCAGGGGGCAAGCATAGCCTCAAAGGTGTTCGAAACTTAACTTTTACTTTGAATTTTCAGGCGCAGGGGTCTGCTTAAAAGTGTCCGAAACCCTGGATCGTTACGGTCACCAGGCGGAGGGCCCTGCCTCTGTCCTCATTGTTACTGATCAGTGCTTCCGAAATAAGCAAATTTTTTTTTTGGTAACTACCTTCTAACGTTAAAACAGTAGTAACAAAGCAGACACAGGGCAGAGCCCTGCGCCTGCTGATATTAAAGTCATGTCGGAATAAGCCTGGGAAAACCAGGAATGCGTAAAAGAAACCTGGGAAAAAACTGAAATTACATTTGGAGAAAATCGGGTGAAGGGATCAATCTTTCTTCCGGAACGGATATTTTATCCGCATTTTGTTTGTCCGGATATACAAAGTCAACCTCATACTTTTGGGGATTTTGTTCATACCGACAGATAACGGCTTTGCCCGCTGGTTTAAATTCTGTATCTAAAAGCATAACGACCTGGCCGGCATAATACTTCATCATATAAAGCTTTTGTTACTGTAAATATATCAGAATGCTTCATTTTTAGCTAATGGTAGTTGTACACATTTTAGTAATTGAATGTGGATATTTAACTTAGTACATTTACTTAAAAGGCGAGCCGGTTTCTTTGCAGGTTGATAATATCTTTAATAGACACGGTATATTTTTCAGCATATCCCATCTCCTTTATTTCAACGATCAACTTATTGTTGGACAATTTATTAACTACTCTCCAGAATAAATTATGTTGTACCGGATGGAAATCATTGAATAAAACTTCATCGCCGATATGAATTTCATCCATTGTAAATTTTGACGTTTTCATGATTGTTCGTTTTATATTTTATATACCAAAAAACAGACCAATCGGATTTCGCGATTGGTAAAATTTTATTTAAAGCCCGGAATACGGATATGCCTGGATGACCGCTCTTTTTACAAAAGAACGATTTACATATTATGCCTGTATTAAGAAAAGGTTTTATTTAAATGATGAAGTGCAATAATTCACCAGTGTTACGCGACATAAATTGCTACTTCAATGCTGAATTTTAATTGGTTGTTGTGTAGGGCAGGCGAGGCTATTACCTTAACTCAATTATTGAAATGATATTTCATAATTGCGCTATAAATAATACCGTTGTTGTTTGCTGTACCGGCTTAGGTGGTGTACAGGTGCTGGCTTAAAAATTCGTTCCGGAATTTGCCATTGGGATCATATTTGTTGATTAATTGTTTAAAGTCAGCCAGTTTGTCGTAACGGGATTGCAAGACCGATGGAGCCACCGTAAATAATTTTGCCCAATGCGGCCGCGCATTAAAAGGGGCGAGTTGCTCTTCGAGCAGGGGGATCAAATTCATGACTTCGGCTACCTCCTGCTTCCAGGTAGTGTGTAGTGCCACACAGGTCTGTTTATAACAGGGGCTCATCCAAAGGTCATCCGCAGCAATGGTCCGGATCTCGGAAATAAATAGATGAGGCGAGATCTTTTCCTGCAATTTTTCTATGGCCATCATTGCCTCGTAAGCATGTTCGATGGGCACGAAATATTCACCCTGCAATTCTTTACCGGCACTTGGCTTGAAGCCCATTTTAAAGTGCGGCATCCTTTCATACCATGGTCCCGGCACACCCATTTGCTCCGTGCAATTCTCTGCCGACTCAGTTTCTATCGGATGCATATTTTGTGTTGCGATCTTTGCGCCAAATAACTCCGCTGGCGCGGCGGCATCTCCTTTTTCAGCCTTGCTTTTGACCCAAACCTCGTTGATATTTTTATTTTTCCAATCTGTAAAAAGACTAACGCTATATCCTGCTGAAACGATCTCATTAAAATTCTTTTCCAATTCTTTCATCGGCAGGTTGCGATATACTACCTGCTTCATATTAAAAGTTGGCTGAAGATTAAGGGTAAGCTTTGTTACAATGCCCAATGCGCCAAGTCCAACGACCGCTCCCGCGAAATGCTCGCCGTCTTTTTCCCTTGATAAATTAATCACCTCGCCTGCAGCATTTACAAATTCGATCGCCGAAACTTCCGTAGATAAATTGCCATTTTTTACACCGGACCCGTGCGTTGCAGTGGCACAGGCGCCCGCAATGGTAATATGAGGCAATGACGCCAGGTTGTGCAAAGCGTATCCGTTCTCATGAAGATATGGAGCCAATTCACCATACCTCATACCACCTTCAACAGTTACGGTATTGGACGTTTTATTCAATGATACCATTTTGTTCATCTCGTTCAAACAAACCTGGTTTTCAGTACTGTCGGCGATCTTATTGAAAGAATGCCTGGAGCCGAGCCCCCTGAGTTTACTGCATTTCTTTACGGCTTCCTGCACCTCAGCAACCGTTTTTGGGTAATGGACATTGCTGGTGCTATATTCTAAATTGCCGGCCCAGTTTTTAAGAGGTTCCTTCATAGGAGTGGGTTTACAAGCTGCCAGGCGGGAAAGTACTGCGCCACCTGCCAAAGCTGATGATGTTTTTAGAAATGTTCGTTTGTTCATATTGGCATTTTTTCCAAATCAGGTAACTTTTATAAATCGGATCGCAATCGTCTACAAACCCACACATCCAAGATAACATTAAAACGGGGTATCTAAAAATAAGCTGGCAGCTAAGCAGCCAGGTAATTCCTCTTTTTCTCCTTCAGGTATTTTTCGCGGATGATCAAACTCATCGGCTTATCCAATACTTTACTTTCTACCCATGATATTACATCGAGGTACGCGAAAGAACGGGTTTGAAAACGGTTCTTTTCGAGCTTCTTTATGTTGACGAGAAATTTCTCCAATTCCGGTTTTAGCTTTTGGCGATGTACGTGAAAAGAATTACGTAAAAATTTAAACATCTCTTCCTCCACGATGGTCAGGTTTTCCATCTTTGCCATATAGCGGTACACCGACCTGATCAGTGATTCAATGATCTCAAAA
>JBDSLD010000091.1:0-8233 GCA_039916545.1 Ferruginibacter sp. | reverse complement strand
AAGTGCTTAATGCTTTTTTGTTAACGCTTAGAAAGAGCCCGATACCTTACATAAGTATATAATACCAATCAATCCGGCTGGCAAACAGCATCCATTTTCGATGGCAACCAGAAGGCAGAAATTGCACCATCAAACAGTTTGCAGCTAAAAAGAAGTATGTTGCAAAATTCTTGGTAATATTACCTATAACAAACAAATGTATAAAACCAAAGGGTCAGGGTAGAAACCCGGTCCTGGTAAATAACTGGTCACCTGGATAAAAGGGAAACTTTGCATGTGATTAATAGTGTCAGTTATTAAAAGCGTACACGATTATTGAAAAACTTAAAAATTATGAACCGACGCAATTTTCTACAGAAAGGTACACTTGCTACACTGGCCGCAAGCGTTTTACCAGCCGCGGCAAAAGCATTTGTCCCTGCGCACAACTGGGATGGGTACAACTTTGGCCCAGGTCCTGTTATCACCGATCGCCTAAACCAGGGGCCCTTCCCTACTAACCAGCCCGAAGAAGTTCTTCCTGAAGGTGAAGTGATAATGGCGACCACTCCTTCAAAAAAGGTTGTGCCGAACTATGGCATGGGGCTGACTACCTACCTGTGCGACGAGGCCGGTCCCCCGAGAAGAGAGAATGAATCACTGGAAAAGTCACTGGAAAAATTGATCAGTTTGCCCCTTGGAGATAAGCTTTATATGCGCGTGGATTGGCGGGATATTCAAAACAAACCGGGTAAACTTGATCTCTGTAATCATTGGAAGATCGCTTTTGATCTCGCAAAACAATATAACAAACGCATCGGCCTCCGCGTTCAGTTGATGAGCCCGGATATTGAGGCACAATCGATGCCCGACTTCCTTACGGGTAAGGTTCCGCTATATAAATTTGGCACCACTAATGAGATAGGGCTTCGGGGAAAAGTCTTGTACGCGCCGCAGTACGATCATCCCGTTTTTATGAGCGCCTTGCAGGATATGGATGGCCTGCTGTCGGATATGTATAACGGTCATCCCGAAGTTGAGTTTATCGATACCTATATGTATGGATTTTGGGGAGAGGGACATACCTGGCCATTCCCGGATAAAAATCCATTTCCTGATTATATCACAGCCGAAAAAACTTTTATAAAGATATTTGATATGCAGAGCAGGAACTGGAAGACCACGCCGTTATTAACCAATACACAGCCAGACTATAGCCGGGTAGGGAACTCTGAAATTGTGGATAGGACCGTAAGGTCACACAATTGGTTGCGCACGGATACTATTTTTATTGAGAACATGCAGATTGAAAGTTTGAGTAACCGGCCGGCCTGGACCGGCGGCTTTATTGAATGCGGTATCTCTGACGGAACTCCCGGCAGTTTGCGGATCTCGGAAGGCGTCACTCATTCTGACAGTGTTATATCACATGCTAAAGATGTTGGGGCTCATTACTTTTCATTATGGAACTGGCATAATATCCAGGCCGAAAGGCTGCAGCATTATTACGAACAATACCCTGATGCGATAAATGATTTGTCCCTGAGAATAGGGTACCGCGTTCGTCCATCCTGGATCTGGTCTTTTGAAAAAGATGGGTACCCCGGCCTGGTACTTGGTTTGGCCAATGATGGTATCGCAGGAGTTCCGGGGGCGCTGCGTATTTCAATCCTAAGCAGTACCGGTGAAAAATTGAGCGAGGGAAGTTTGGACGCCGGCTACCCGCTGCCGGGAAAAATAAGGCAGGCATTGTTTCGTTTTCCAAAGGGCACTAAACTGGAGGGACTTAAAATGTACGCGGAATTAGAAGTAAAGGGTACCAGGCATAAGGTAAACTGGGCCTGTCACCAGCAAACGGAAGCAGACGGAGCGTTGGTTCTTCGAAAAAATATTTGAAAAAGCGGGAAAGGAATATTAGCACAAAATGAGACGATGCCCCGTCAGTCTTTTCAATTGACCCCCTTGATTCCGGCAACAGGCTTCATCAGCGCCTGGCGGCAGCATTATTGGAAGTATCTTTTATCATGTGGCAGATAAATCGAATATTAAAAACAATTATGCCAAGGGCTTCCATGTTGGCGTAATGGTTATGATTGGATGTATGGTCATCTTTAGTTACCTTTTATAAATTACCTGAAGGATCAAAAAGAGAACCAATTTAACGAATAGCAAATACTATAGACAAAAGAGGAATTTCGAACAAAAAATGAGCCCGCGGGATATCGGCACATTGAACCAAATTACCGATCGCCTGATACAGATTTATTACTTAAAAGAGATTAACAGTTTACCGGGAGATCATTTCCAGTGCCTTTCCAATTTCGAGGATTAATTCATCAGCAATGTGATGCATTTCTTTAATAGACTAACGGAATTCCTATTGTGCGAAAGCAAAAAAATGTTGTACCTCCTGTTTTCTTTCTCTGTACCTCCATCGTTTTTTCGATTTCCTGTATCATTCGTTCGAAAATGTGAGACATGTCGTTAGCTAAAATAGTATGTTTTTATTTGTATTCAAAAAATTACAACCTGTTTTTAAGATTGCACTGACAGTAAAGTTGACCCTTTTTTGTAAGTTTTAAATTGCGATATACGAAAGCTTGCTGACTAACATTATATAATGAATTGATTTACAATCTTAACTTTAAATTGGATCATAAACTGATCTTTTAGCTTTTACATTTCCGGTACTTTACTTTCTCTTTTGATAATTGAGTAGTAGACTTTTTCATTGTAGGAGGTTTTATAGTCCTTTCTGTTAGCTACTATATTCCAACCAGAGACACAGTCCTATTTACAAACGAGTAAGCGCTTATTGGCAAATGTTGTGCTTTTATAAAATATTCTCATCCCGTATTTTTTTACCAGGCAAAGCTGTTATGTTGATATAGCACCGGGTTATTTTTTTATGGTTGTCTATTGCTTTTGTGTAATATAGTTGTTAATTTTAAATCATCTTCTGCTGCCTAACCTGTAGTCAAAAAATCGTTTCTCAATATGAAGAAAGTAGAACTAGCCTATCTTTTACCCGATCAAAGCAATGACCTTTTTTGGATCATTGATGCTGATTTTCGATTGATTTATGCCAACAACACCGACCTCAATCTTATAAAAGCCGTATCCGGCATGGAGCAAAAGTTCAACGAAACTGTATTATTAGAGGGCTTAATTAAAGGGGATATTGAAAAATGGAAGACCTGTTATAAAAAAGGCTTTGAAGGAACAAATTTTGAAATGGAGGACCACCTATATCATGCGGCTTCAGATGTGACTCAATACAGGCAAATTACTTTTAAACCCGTTACCGGAGAAGATGAAAAAATATTTGCCGTAGCCTGCCAATCAAGAGATATCACCAGTACAATAAAGAATAGATCTGAAGCGAATCGAATGACCGATGCTTCTTTAGATGCTTTTTGTTCCATTAATGACCAGGGTAACTTTGTGTATGTGAGTGCAGCTGCCGCAAATCATTGGGGATACTTACCCGAACAGTTGATGGGCAAAGCTTATATGGAATTAATTTTGGAAAATAATGTGCCCAAAAGAAACGAAATAGCTGCTGCAATTATTAGTGGCCGGGAGATTAAATCTTTTGTTAACCGTTACAGGAAAAGGGATGGAGGTATCGCCTGTAATTTAGGGCCGGCAAGGTGGGATGATGATGCCAAAATCATGTATTGTGTGGCCAGAGATGCCAGGGAAAAGATTGAACTGGAAGAAAAAATTCTCCAAAACTAACAGCGGTTTAAAGCCTTGGTTCAGGAAGGGTCTGAGATGATAGCTATAACCGATGTTGTAGGTAATTATATGTATGGAAGTCCTACAAGTACCGCGATTACAGGGATACGGCCAGAAGAATTTTTAGGAAAAAATGTTTTCGAATTTATTTATCCCGACGATGCTAACAAAAAGTTAGTCAGGTTGCGAAAAACTGCTATTGAAAAGAAGGTGACCATTGAACCCCTTCGATTTCCAAACCATCAAAATGGTTGCTGGTGGTATAATTGGTATTGACATATAAGTTAGAGAATCATGTTGCGAAAGGTATTATCTATTATGAGCGACACTACCGATAAAACTGAGTAGACTGAAAAATTTAAACAATGACAAACGAATACCTCAAAGCAATATTAGATAATAGCCCACAAAGCATCGTTCTGATTGGTAAAAACCACGAAGTTTTGGTATTTAACAAATCTATTAAAGACGTTTTATTTGAATTTTTTAAGAGAGAAATCAAGGAAGGTGACGCTTACTACCCTGACTTTGTTATCGAACCAAACCGAAAATTTTACCTGGAAGCTTTTGAATCTGCAACAAGTGGCATCCCTTTTCAAGTTCAACTCCATAACCTAGTCGAAGGTAACTCCAGGTGGTTTGATTATAAAATGTTGCCAGTATATGACGGGCAGCATGAATTATTGGGCGTCACGTTAAGTGCAGAAGATATTACACTACAGAAAGAAGCAACCCTAAAAATCTCGGGCCTTTCAGAAAAAGTGAAAGCTATTTTAGACAACACCGACGAGGCTATCATTTTGCTTGATTTGAATTACAAAATTTTAACCTTAAATAAAGTTGCTGCCAATACCATTCAGCACAATACAAATTTGGACAGTTTTGAAGGTAGGGACTATAGAGAGTTTGTTCCAGACAAAAACGATAAATTTTATGAATTTTATCCCCTGGCATTGAAAGGTGAAAGTACTTTTGTTAAACTATTTTATCAAAATGTGCTTGGAGAAAAGCTTTGGTATCAGACAAAGTTTAACCCGGTTTATGACCATCATGAAAAACAAATAGGCGTTTCGATTTTTGCAAAGGACATAACAGATCAAAAAAAGCTTGAAAATGACTTGAGTCATGTGTTCAATACAATCTCAGATATCATTTGCGTTTTAGATCTTGAAGGAAAGATTCTTAGAATGAATAAGTCGGGTTGTGAGTTGTTAGGCCAAAGCCAGGACGATCTGTTATTTCATGCTATAGAAGACTTTATTATACCCCAGGATAAAAATATTTTCAGCAATGCGCTAATTGACTTAGATGAAGAAAGCCCCACATTTAAATTAGAAAACAGGTGCATTGCCAAAAGTGGTGAAATAGTATGGTTAAGCTGGACTTGCAACTCCTCTTTAGCGGAAGGACTTATCTATGCCACCGCTAAAAACATTACCGAAGAAAAGAAGTTGAGGGAATTGAATCACCAGGCCGGTAGTATGGCAAAAATTGGAAGTTGGGAACTGGATATAGTAAATAATAAACTCTTCTGGTCAGATGAGGTGCACCACTTACATGAAACAGACCCAAAATCATTTGTGCCTATCCTGGACAAAGGCATCAATTTTTATAGAGAAGATTTTCGGCAGCAAGTTCAGTCAAGCATTGGAAACACTATTTCCACAGGGGACCCATTTGATTTTGAAGCGGTGGTGGTTACTGCTAAAAAGAAGGAACTTTGGGTACGTGTCATTGGTAATGCCGAATTTGCCAATGGTGAATGTAAACGTATTTACGGCAGTTTTCAGGATATTCATGACCGTAAAGAAGCCGAAATCAGGTTGCACTCCCTGGCCAATAATCTGCCCGGTGTGGTTTTTCAATACCTGATATACCCTGATGGAAAAGATGCCTTGCAGTGTGTAACAAAAGGGGCCAGGCAAATATGGGGTTTTGAAGCGGAGGAAATTAATGAAAATAACCAGTTGGTTTGGGAGCAAATAATAGCTGGTGGCGAAATTGAAATAGTTACTAAAAGTATTGCTGAATCTGTAGCATCCAAAACGAAATGGACTGCCCGATGGAAATATGTGATGCCAAACGGTGAAATTAAAACTCATTTGGGTTATGGTTCACCCAGTTTTTTAGTTGATGGAACCATACTTTTCCATTCTGTTATTTTGGATGTAACCCAGGAAGCCAGGAACGAAATTCTTTTAGAAGAGGTAACAAAACTGGCCAGGATGGGCAGTTGGGAGGTTGATATGGCAGAAAATAAGATTAAATTTTCTGCTATGATGCACAATATCCTTGAAACGGATCCCAAGCAGGATATTCCGGATTTGGAAAGTTTAATCAGTTTTTACCGGGAAGATTTTCGTTCAATGGCACAAAGCAGGTTAACGGATTGTTTTGAAAAAGGTATTTCTGTTGATTATGAAGCGGTCATTGTAACTGCCAGTAAAAATGAAAAATGGGTTCGTGTAATAGGCAGAGCGGAAATGATTGATGGTAAACCTAATAGAATCTTTGGTAGTCTTCAGGATATTACAGAACGAACAAAATCAGCTTTAGAATTAGAGAAAAATTTAAAATCATTAGAAGATTATAAATTTTCTTTAGATCAATCAGCCATCATCGCTTTTACAGATGAAAAAGGAGTGATCACTTCTGTGAATGATAACTTTTGCGATATTTCAAAATATAACAGAGAAGAGCTGGTTGGAAAAACGCATCAACTGATTAATTCTAAACATCATCCTGCAGGATTTTTTAACGACTTATGGAAAACGATCGCATCCGGAAAGGTATGGCGTGGAGAAGTAAAGAATAAAGCAAAAGATGGGTCCTACTATTGGGTGTATACCACCATTGTCCCTTTTTTAGATGAAAAAAATAAACCCTTCCAATACTTAGCCATTCGTTTTGATATCACCTCAAGAAAAAATTCAGAAATTGAACTGGCAGAAAGCGAAAACAGGCTTCGTACCATTTTAGAAGCGGAGCCCGAATGTATAAAATTGATCGCCCCCGGTGGGAAATTAATAATGATGAATCCGGCAGGCCTGGCAATGATTGAGGCCGATAAGGAAGAACAGGTGATTGGTAAAACAATGCTGGAAATTCTTTTACCCGAACACAGGGCTGCGTTTTCAAATCTAACCAAAAATATTTTTAAAGGAGCATCCGGTAAGCTTGTATTTGAGATAGCAGGATTAAAAGGAACCCGCCGCTGGCTGGAAACGCATGCCGTTCCAATGAAAAATGAGCAGGGCGATATTATTGCTTTATTGGCAGTAACCAGGGATATCACCGAACACAAAAAAGCAGAAGAAGATATTAGAGACAGCGAGGAAAAAAGAAGGCTGATCATGAATGGTGCATTAGATGCCATCATCTGCATCGACATCTATGAAAAAATTACCTTCTGGAACCCCCAGGCGGAGGTGATTTTTGGATGGAACGAAGCGGAAGTGATGGGACATTCGTTATCTGAATTGATTGTACCTGAACCTTTCCGAAAGTATCATAACGAGGGAATAAAACACTACCTGGAAACCGGCGAAGGAAAAGCCCTTAATATATTGTTGGAATTAACAGCCATCAAGCGAAGTGGGGATGAATTTCCAATTGAATTAACCGTAATACCCATAAAACAAGGAGAGGAAGTGTTTTTTTGTGCTTTTATCAGGGATATAACTCAGCGTAAAAAAACGGAAGACCTGTTAGATAAATCAAACACCCTTGCCCGGATAGGAAACTGGGAAGCCGACCTGGAAAAATCAACAGTTTACTGGTCTTTGGTTACCCGTGAAATACACGAAGCCGATTCCGACTATAATCCTGATCTCTCAAAAGACCTTGAATTTTATAAAGAAGGCGAAAACCGAAACAAGATAATCCAATGTGTTCACGACTGTATCCATCATGGCGCAACCTGGGATGAAGAGTTGCAGATCGTGACCCTTAAAGGAAACCTGAAATGGGTACGTAGCATTGGCCGGGGAGAATTCCGGGATGGTAAATGCATCCGGGTTTACGGTAGCTTTCAGGATATTACAGAGCGCAAAAAATCAGAAACCCTTTTGCAGGAAAGCGAAAATAAATTCAGGTCGCTCATAGAAAATAGTGCCGATATGCTTACGCTTATAAATGAGGCTGGAAAAATGGTATACATAAGCCCATCCGTAGAAAGGACGGTTGGTTATACTAATGAGGAAAATAAAACCCTCCAGATTAAGGATGTAATGCACCCCGATGATTTGTCTATGGCTATGCAAACATTGGAAAACGTATTTAAGAACCCGGGAGTACCTATTCCATCGACAGTACGAAACCGCAAAAAAGACGGCACATATATTTGGGTGGAAGGTACCCTTACTAATATGTTACAAGTGTCTGGCGTAAACGCTATTGTTGCTAACGTACGCGACGTTACTGAAAGCAAAAAAGCAGAAGAAAAGATCCTGCTTATTAATGAGCGGTTGCAATTAGCTACAAACGCCGCTAACGTGGGAATATGGGACCTCCA
>JBDSLD010000090.1:0-52838 GCA_039916545.1 Ferruginibacter sp. | reverse complement strand
TATGACACGATTAGCAGTGCCACGATATTTAAAATCTTCTACCGCACACAACCATTGCAACACAAATTGAATAGCCTTGAAAAGACCATAACATCATAGCACAGGGTGTAGCCCTGTGAGAAAATTGGCAAAGGATAAACGAAGCCCCGGTAAGGGTGTTACAATATATAATTACATCTTTAGCCGGCCTCAATGTCCCGCCCCCTACAGGTCTTTTCCATCCTCGTCTTTCTGTTACACAGGGCTACACCCTATGCTTAGATATTGCCGCCCTTTCAGGGTTTAAAAATCTATTTGTTTATTAGCTTTATAATTTAGTTTGCCGCTTTTAACTATACCCACCTCATAATTTAATCCATAACACTAAGGCCTACACGATACATCAAAATCCAACCTGCAACCCGAAATTTAAAACCCGCTGGTTAAGATAAGAATCCCCGGCGCTGTTGGAGGTAACTTCCGGGTCCTGCTGGTACTTTTTTGTAATATTACTCCAGGTCGCCAGGTTGTACGCGCTCAGGTAAACCCTTGCATTATTGATTCGTAACGGCAATACTTTGGCCGGCAGCTGGTAACTTACTTCCACCGTTTTTAATCTTATGTAATGTGCGTCTACCAACCAAAAATCGGACATATAGGATGAAGGACTGTTGATACTGGTAGGGTTGGTTGTCAACCTTGGAAATGTTGCTGTCGCGGCTGTGGCGGCTGTCCATCTTAATTCGTGAATTGGCTGAAACTGGCTCTGGAACGGCTCGATGGCATTGCCTTTTAATCCAAGGCTGTAACCGAATGCCCCCTGGAAAAGTACGCTTACATCAAATCCTTTGTAACTTAATTTGATGGGCGTACCGATCGTTGTATTTGGCAGGTTAGGTTTACCGATAGCCGTTATATCGTTTTGGTCAATTACCCCATCTCCATTGATATCCCTGTATTTGAGGTCGCCTGCAAAAGCTACCCCGATAGGTTTGGCCACCTTCGGATCAGCAATGTCCGCCTCTGTACAGAAACCTTCAAAATGATAACCAAAGGGCTGATCGATGGGCAAGCCTGTTTTGCTCAGCCAGGCATACCGTTGCTGCGCTTCTGCCTGGTAAAGTATCTTATTCTTCGCGATTGAAAATACAACACCGATACTGTATTGCAGTGCGCCCGCCTTGTCCTGGTAAGTCAGCTGCCCGTCAAAACCGCGGTTCACCGTTATGGCAACGTTGCTGGGAGATATACCGATACCAAGGATCTGTGGGATATCCTGCCGGGTAACCAACTGATCATACCTGCGGTCGTGAAAATAATCTACGGTTACGGATAATTTGTTATTCAGCAGGTTCATATCCAGGCCGATATCCAACTTCTTTGCTTTTTCCCAGGATACATTGCTGTTGCCCAACGGCCCTTCATAAACTGTGCTCACCGGCTGACTGCTTTGTCCAAAATTATAACCGTTTCCCTGGTAATATAATTGATTGTAGAGGTACTGGTCCCCGGGTGCCACATCAGAACCTACCAATCCATAAGAGGCACGCAGCTTGAATAAGTTAATACCCGGCAACTTATCACGGAAAAAGTTTTCCCTGGCAATGTTCCAGCCAATACCAACGGCCGGAAAAAATCCATTTCTTTTACTTGCCTGGAAGCGGTCGGAGCCATTATACGCCGCATTAAAATCGAGCAGGTATTTTTGATCATAATCATATCCTACTTTCAATGAATAACCACGAAATTTTTGCGGTACCTGTCCCTGTATCACGCCTAAAAGACCCACTTCATAGTCTACCCGGTAACTTTGCTGGTTGTATAATAATAAAGAGCTGAAATGATTTTTAACGAAGGTGCGATCGTAGTTAAGATAAACCTGTCCATTAACACGCTGGTTACTGATGTCGGTATTACCGGTGGTCCTGTATTTGGCCAGCGTGTACTCCCCGGTACTCACGCCGGTATTTAGCGAATAGCTGTTACTGTTAGGATCATACAGGTACGAGGGAGGGAAGAACCGGTCACGGAAAAGATTCAATGTGTTTTGCTCCACGCCGGCATAAGCAATACGACCTACCAGCGAAAGTCCCCTGGTGATATCATCCAGTTTTTCAGTAAACCCAAATAACACATTGAAATCAGTCCTTCGCTGGCGGCTGTAACCGCTGGATTGCAATATGGCATTGATGGTGGGCCGCTGGCTCCTTGTATCGGCATAATACGCAAAGCTTCCATCCGGATTAAGGAAAGGCGCAGAATACGGATGGACCTCAGAAAAATTAAAAATGCTGCCGATAATGTTTTGCCCGTACGGCTGGTTAATATCTCCAAAACGGCTGGTTACATCCAGCCGCAACGCCAGGTTTTTAGTAGCCTGGATATCAAGATTGGAACGGATATTATACCTGCGATAAAAGTAATTGCTGTTAACGCCATCTGCATTAGTAGAAAAATCGCGGATGCTCCCGTTTTGTGTAAAGGCGCCGGCAGAGATAAAATATTTCACGGCATTTGTTCCACCCGAAATATCAAGATTGGTATTGGCCTGCAGGGATACCGGTCGGTTAATGGCTTTGTACCAGTTTATGTTCGGGTGCCCGTATGGATCGGCGCCGCTTTTAAAAAGATCCAGGTCGTTTTGCGTAAACAAGGGATTTAAACCATCATTCTGGTAGGCTTCGTTCACCAGTGTAGCGGTATTGTAAGAATCTAAAAATTTCGGTGTGCGAACGGGCGACTGCATTCCTCCTTCTACCCGGAGGTTGAACCTGGGGCGACCACCTGATCCTCTCCTCGTGGTAACAACCAGTACCCCGTTTGCTCCCTTGATCCCAAAGATGGCTGTAGTAGAAGCATCTTTCAGAATTGAAATATTTTCTATTTCATTTACATTGATCTGCGATAACTGCTCGTAGGTGTATTCAATATCATCTACAATGATCAGCGGTTTATTGCCGCCGGCATTCAAGGAACTTACACCGCGGATAAAATAATTAGATGCATCTTTACCCGGCTGACCGGAACGCTGTTGCGCAACGAATCCCGGCAACTTGCCGACCAACGCATTTTGTACACTCGAGGTGGGTATGTTCCTGATCTCGGCACCGTTGACCGTACTTACCGAGCCTGTGTTGGTGATACGTTTTTTCTTACCGTAACCCACCACCAATACTTCATCCATGCTCGATGTAGTGGTACGCATACTGACCTCTACGGATTCATTGCCTCTTACACTAACCTCCTGCTTTTGATAATTTACAAAGGTTACAATGATAGTGTTTGAACTACCTTTTAAGGTCAGCGTAAACTTTCCATTGTTACCGGAAATGGCCAGGTTTCCGGTAACTCCTTTTTCTGCAACCGTAGCTCCTTCAATAGGGCCATTGGCATCTTTTACGATCCCTGATATTTTGCGCTGTGCCTGGGAAAGCAAGGGAAAAAGCATCAGCAGGAAACAAATAAAGCCATATATTTTTTTCATAATCAGTGATTGACCGATAAAAAATGAGTTAATAAATACGCATGATTACCACTGTGGGTTCTGTACCATCTGTGGATTTTTGATCACCTCTCCGTATGGGATTGGGTACAGGTACATTTGCGGGCTTCTGAATACCGGGGTAAGTACCGGGACAATATTATAGCTCAGCTGCCCGCTGCTCGTTCTCTGTATGTTTAATCCCCGCAAAGGCCGGCTGTACACTGTTTCCGCTGTCTTCCACCGGCGGATATCAAAAAAACGATGTTCTTCAAAGGCAAGCTCAATCCGTCTTTCATTGTGTATCACTTCCCGAAGTTCATTTTGTGAGAGTGAGGCCGGTACGCCAAAAGTACTATCCGGGCCAGCGTTGATACCGGCCCTTTTCCTGATCTGACGGATCGCATCAAGGATCTCCGCAGAAGGCCCGGAAAATTCATTGCTGGCTTCTGCATAATTCAACAGTATCTCCGCGTAGCGGATGTATATAAAATCATGTATGGTTTTGGAATAAATGGTTGCGCCACTAACGCTTTCAAAGTTGCCCATAAACTTCCGCATGTAATAGGATGTCTTGGTTTGTTGTAAAGTACCACCCGGTTTATCCACGCCCCCATCGAAAGTTTCAACGGGCCGGTTGATCCACAACATGCCATTGTAAAACACCGTGCTCTTCAGCCGTGGATCCCTGTCTTTGTATGGATCGTTCGGATCGTAAGCGGAACCGGCATCTTTAATGTTTTTTCCATCGATAGTAAGAAAAGCGTCTACCAAATCCTGTGTTGGACTGGTAATTCCTGCGCCGCCTGCGGTTGTATAGCCGACCGGTCCGTTACTTGTTTCAACTGAGGTATTCTCACCATTTTGCCGCCAGAAAATACTTTCTGTATTGGCAGCTGCCGGTGCGGCCTGTGTGATAAAAATATCAGGAAAGTTTGGCATCAGCTTGTAAGTACCCCGGTCCATGACGGCCTTTGCTGCGTCTGCTGCTATCTTCCATCTTCCCGGATCTGCATTGGTATATCCCGTAAGCGGGTTACCTGCTTCGATATTGCCGCCGTTAAATAAAGGACTTGCCGCATATAATAAAACCCTTGCTTTTAAAGCCATGGCCGCACCGCTGGTTATCCTTCCATAAGTAGTGCTGTTTATGCTTTGCTCTGTGCGTAAACTGTCTTTGATATTATCACATTCGCTGACAATATAACTGATGCAATCCGCGAAATTATTACGTGGCAGTTGAACATCATCCGGCAACTGGCGGATCTGGTCACCCAGCAACGGCACGCCACCATATCGCTTGACCAGTTCAAAATACAGGTAGGCACGAAGAAAACGGGCTTCTGAGCGATATGCCGGCCGGGCAGGCAGACCATTTGATAATTTTTCTGCGAGCGGCACCTGGTTGATAAGTACAGAAAAAACGGTGGCATCGCGGATAGCTATGTAAGATTTCTCCCACACATTATCTGCATTGGCAGCTGTCGCTGTATACGCCCCGGTTGCGATCTTTTGTACGTCGGGTATGCCTGGCTGTGAGGAGACGGCATCATCGGACGCGGCATCCAGGTAATTTGAACTTACCCTGTTGTGGTTATTTTGCAGGGCTTCAGCATAAGTGGTTAGTAAAAAACGCTTTGCGTAAGTGCCGGCTGAATCATGGGGATCAAAGGCTATTTCTTCGGGTATCTGCTGTCCCAATGGCGTGCTCTCATACGCTTTCCTGCAGGAGGCCAGCGATAATAAAACAATGCTGATCAAACCGACGGGTATATAAAAAAGGAATTTCATGTTAATAGTTTTAGCCATCATCTTATATTTTTATATTGATGCCGAAATTGATCACTTTCTGTACCGGGTAGTTTGGCAGCTGTACTTCCGGATCCACTAAATCGTAGGCCGACCAGGTAAAGAGGTTCAACGCATTGACAAAAACCTTTATGCCTGATAATTTCAGCGACCTGATCAATTTATAGGGCAGGTTGTATTCAACATTAATATTTTTTAACCGGAAATAATTACCATTGTGTAGCAGGGCGGCATTGGAATATAGTAGCGGGCCATAGTTATATCCATTGGTACCCGCGGTGAGCCTTGGATAAGTGGCGATCGCGGCACTCTCTGGTATCCATCTGCCAAGCGCTTGTTCGTAAGCTTGCGAAAAGCCATTGTTTTGCGGTTGAAATCCTCCCTCTGTATAGCCATTATTTATATAGAGTTCCCTGTTTTGAACGCCTTGTAATAAAGCACTCACAGCAAATCCTTTAAAACTAAACCCGGCATTTAAACCATAATAGATAATGGGCCGTTCCTTGCCAAGCGGTGCTACATCGAACTGGTTGATCACGCCATCGCTGTTTAGGTCCTTATATTTATAATCGCCAACATGCAGGGCGTAACCGGTGATAGTAGCCGTGGTGGCAGCTTCTGCACCAGTCTGAATAAAACCGTCCGTTTGTAAACCAAAGCGCTGGCCCACCGGGTGACCGGTCTGCCTGTTCCATTCATATTGCTGGAATTGCTCGTCCATATAAACAATTCCGGATGATTGCAGGGAGGCATTGGCGGTAATAAAATAATTAAAATTCTTATAGTTGTTTTGATAGGTGATATTTAATTCCGCCCCGGTGTAACGGTTGATGCCGATATTTTCCGCGGGATAACCCTGGCCAATCAACTGGATAGATTTACCCCTTGTTTGCAGGACATCAAAATATTTTTCATGGTAATAATCGGCATTCAATTGCAGGTGGTTGTTGAATACGGCGATATCCAAACCGATGTCCAGCTTATCCGCTTTTTCCCAGGTGGCATTTACATTTGCCAGTACCTGGTTCGGTGGCGAGCCACCTTCTGCGAGGCCAATAGAATTTTGATAAGTCGTACCGATGCCGTAGGTTCCTGCCACATCGGTAAAGTAGCTCCGGTAAACATAATAGCCATAACGGTCGATGTTGGCATTGCCCGTCCTTCCATAAGTGGCCCTTAGTTTTAACTGGCTGATCCAGCCCGCATTATCTTTTATAAAACCTTCCTCTGCAATGTTCCATCCAAGGCCGCCGGCATAAAATAAACCGAACTGGTGGCCCGGCTTGTAACGGTCGTATCCGCTGTAATTCACCGCGCCTTCCGCCATATATTTGCCTTTGTAATCGTAGGTAAGTTTACCCGCGTAATTGGTGAGCGCTGAAGGGATATCGTAATTTAACAAGGTCGTTTTTTTATCATACAATAACATGGCGCCAAAATTATGATCACCGATCTTTTTATCGTAGCCGGCAGATAATTGCGCAAACACATACCTGGCCCAGGAAGTGGAAGTGAATGAATTACCCTGGTTGATGGTAGGACCGAAGTTGGTGTAAGAAGTGTCCCCCGCCGGCGATACGATCATATTGTACACCGGTGATTGTTTACTACGGCTGATGAGCGACGAAGATTGAACCGATACATTGCCTTTCGCTTTTAACCAAAGCCCCGGCACCCAGTTGTCAAATTTATATTTCAGGTCGAGGTTGGCCATTACGTCCTTCGTATTATCAGTCAGGTAGCCGGAGTTTTGCACCATCGATAATAAATTAGTTCTGTAATTGGCATTGCCGCCATAAGAGCCATCCGGGTTAAAAACAGCATACGCATTGTTGGGTGTAGACAACAAAGTTCCCAGGATGGCAGATGAGCCTGCGCCCGGCTGGTTGCCTTGTTGCAAACGGCCGAACAACTGCAAAGCGATATTGAAATTTTTATTCACATCTACATCGATCTTTGAATTGATGAGGTAACGTTTTAGCTGGTTATTGGTATTGTACGAATTTTTATCATCCGTTTTATAAAAACCGGCCTGGTCAAGATAACTCAGCGATACGATGTAGCGGGCAGTTGCACCGCCTCCGTTTACATTTAAATTGTAGCGGGTGAGCAACGGGTTCCTGCTGATCACTTTGTCGTACCAGTTTACATCCGGATGATTGATCGGATCTGTGCCGTCGCGGTAAGCATTGAAATCGTTGCTTGTATAAGCGGCGGTGCGACCATCATTCAGCAAGGCTTCATTTAGTAAGTAAGCATATTTATAAGCAGGCAAAGGCGTTGGCAAACCGAGGGAACTTTGTGTACCTGTTTCAGCAGTAAAGGAAAGATGCGGTGCACCGGCTTGTGGAATTTTAGTGGTTACCAGTAAGGCGCCACGCGAACTATTCTGCCCCAGCAAAATAGTCGATAACGCATCCTTTAAAATTGAAACTGATTCAATGCTTTCGGGGTCGAGCGAATAGATTTCTCGTTGTACGCCATCCACAATGCTGATCGGTTCCTGGCCGCTGCTGCCGGCATGGCCGCGCAATTGTATATTGAACTCAGTATTATCATTGGGGCCGCTGCCGCTATTATTTTTCGGTATGTTGCCAACAAAAAAATCTACATCGGTCAGGGCAGATGTTTGTGCGTTGTAAAACCCCCTGGCCTGGTTAACGTTCAAGCCCGGAACCCTGCCGGGCAAGGCATATGCATACAGTGAAGCAGGTGTAGTACTTAACTGGTTGCCGTAAATAGTAGAAACGGCACTTATTAATTTGTCCGGACTTTTATTTTCATACAACAGGTAAAATTTTTGTTGTGCCGGGTTATTGATCACTGAAGTATCGATACCTGTAATCGAATGCAGGTAACGGTCTGTCAGCCTGATCTGTAAGGCATCACTGTTCTTTACTTTTATTTCCTGTACATCAAACATTGGATGACTGATCACCAGTGTTGCATACAGGGATGCATCAATAGAAAATTTACCATCTTCCGTAGTAGCGATTTTTGTAGCGGTACCTTTTATAAGTATTGTAGCCCCTTTAACAGGCCGGCCATAATCGTCCAGTACTTCGCCATTAAGGGAAACATTTTGAGGAGCGATGGTTTGCGCTGGCGCGGGCTGCCATACAGCTAACAATAGCAGGATAGCAACTGAGCAGGTGATTCTAAAGCAATGTTGAAACATAAAATATTTTTAGTTGCGATGGTTAAACTGATCTTTGATTACTGGCATTTAAATGTGTAGAGGAAAGGGTCTTTGCCGCCACCATAGCCGACTTTTTTGCCACCTGAAGCATCCGTAAAATAATATTCCATCCGGGTGAGTTGCTGGTTGTCGCTCAAAGAAAAAAACTTCCTCGGCCATATATCCTTACTCCATCTCCCCGCACCAGGCGAACTCAGTTTGCTGGCTGCATTGACCGCACAAACAGTTATTTTCTCACCGGTAGCTGTGATACCAGTTGCGCAGATATAAACTTCAGTAGCCTTTGACAAGTCATTGTCAGCAACACCGGCGTCAAAGCCAATTGTGATAATATCGTTGTCCAGCGAGGTCCGCGGCTCAATCGTGGAGAGCTGCGGGTTACAAAAGTCAATCAGGTCGCCGGTGCCATTCACGCGGAAACAGCCGCCGGAAATTGAACCGTAATAATCGGTGCCGCTCAGCCCGTCCGAGCTATTGGCCACTACATATGCAAGCCTAAAAGAAAGATTGTCCGTTGAAGTCGGCAGGCGCAGGCTAACTGTAACATCATCTATGGTCAAACCTCCGCCCAGGGCATAATCAGATTTTGAATAAAATGCTACCCATTCCCAGTCGTTAATTAAGTTACCGCCGTTACCGATCTTATTTGACAGGTAGGTGGGCCAGTCGAGGCCGTTACCATTTGGTGCAGGCGTACCCGCAGGAATGATGCTCATCTGTTGTACGCCGGTAGTAAAACCACTGACGAATGTTGCCGTGCCCTTTTGTGCCACTTTCCATAACTTCGGTACCAGCACGGCGATCATTAATTTTGCCGTTCGCTCCGCATCCGTTTTTATCTTCACATTTAAAGTTACCGGCAGCACCTCTCCCCCGTTAATACTACCTTGTTGTACTACCGTGTCAATGGTCATGCTGCAGCTGATGATGATCACCACTACAAGTGTGGCCACTATCCTCACCAGGTAATTTTTAAGCTTTTTTATTTTAAAAGATTTCATTGAAAATTTTTTATTCGCCGGTAAGGCTTTAACTAATTATCTTTTAACAGCGTGTATTGATAGTTATTCAACGTACAACCGGGACTAAACGAGATCACTAAATTTCTCACCCCCTCCACAACGGGATATAGTACGGTCGATTGCTTCGTTTCTCCGGGTGATGTAAGCGTGATCTCAAAGGGATAAACAGGGTCGTCAAATTTCCAGGTTCCGTTTTTACTGATTATAAAAGGCACCTGGTTATCGATGGTGTAAGAGCTGTCAGAAAAATTAATGCGAAACGCCGAGAAATCGAAGCGGCTGGTAAGGTCGGTGCCATTGCGGACTGCCTTTATGATCTTCCAGCTTCCACTGATGTCTTTCACCGGTTCTGCAGGTATGGCCGTATTTTCTTTTTTGCAGGAGCAAAAGATCAACAGCAGGCAGACTGTGGTACCAATTAATTTATTCATCATAGCAATTTGTTATTTTGATGGATGATATTTAATAAAAAGGATTCTGTAATAATTCAGGCGATTTAGCAATCTCTTTTAATGGTATCGGCCAGAGATACATCGCTTTTGAAAAATTATGCTTACGCACATTGAATACATTGTATGTTACATTGGCTCCGTTTCTTTTCACTTCTATGCCATGCATCTGTTGATTGTCCGTTTGCTCCGCGATCAACCAACGGCGCACGTCAAAAAACCGGTGTCCTTCGTAAGCCAGTTCTATCCTTCTTTCAGCCCTTATGATGGTTCGCATCGGTTCCTTGAGCAGCCCGGCTGGCAGTGCATAGGGGCGCAATCCCGCCCGCCGGCGAATGGCTTCTACCGCCTGGTAAACCTCCGGTGTGGGCCCTTCAAATTCATTGGTGGCTTCAGCAAAATTCAATAATATTTCTGCGTAGCGCATAAGTGGTAAGCAGCGCGCGCTTTCGCTCAGGCTATTGTTGATAACACCTGGATCCATCATTTTAAAAATGTACAATCCAGTCGGCGTTCCTTTGAATACCGCATCGCCACTTGCTGCAACCGGCGGATTCAAAGCCGTGTTGGTGTACAGCAATAAGGGGCTCGGCTGGTTAGCGCCAAATATAGTTCGCAAGGTGGAATCGTGGATGATGCTGTAATTCAGCCGCGGGTCCCTGTTACGGTAAGGTTGATTTGGATCATAGCCGGATGCAGGATCAGTGATCGGCAATCCATTGCTCATCGGGAAAGCATCGACCATTTCCTGGTAAGGGAAGGGTCCGCCGCTGGCACCCCGGGATGGTGGATCCCAAAGTGACTCCAGGTATTTATTTTGCCCCATCATCCGCGATAAAATAAACTCAGACGTATAGCGCTCTGTAAAAAGATCCTGGAAGCCATATCCCTTTTCGCCGGCAACTGTGGAAGAGTCGTAATAAAGGTTGTACACATTTAAACCGATCACGGCTCTTGCCGCATCGGCAGCCATTTTCCAGCGATTGGGATCACTATCGGGATAAGCCACAATAGCGGCCATCTCCCCACCTCCGGATACTCCGCCATTATTGAACAAAGGACTTGCTGCAAATAGCAGTACCCTTGATTTTAAAGCAAGACAAGTTCCCTTGCCGATGCGCCCATACAATGAACCTGTTTGCGTGGGATTTAAATTAGCCGCCGCATAATCGCATTCCGACAAAATATAATCCACGCATTCTTTATAAGTATTTCGTTTTGCCGCAATCACATCGCTGGCGTTATAAATGGTATCACCGATTATCGGAACGCCCCCATAATGCTGCAACATAATGGCATAGTACCACGCCCGCAGAAAACGGGCCTCCGCTTCGGTACGCGTTTTCAGCGCAGCGGTAAATGGAATAACGGGTAAATGTTTTAGAAATTGGTTGACCGCCCGGATATTGGTATAGGGAATGTTCCAGGCATCATCCGGCACTACAGTAGGGTTTACAGAACCGGTTGCGAATTGAACAAAACCGTTGCTGCTGGAGGCATTTGGACCTTCTGCTTCATCGCTGCCTGCATCAAGGCCTGCTGCATAACCGCCGCCACTAAACCGCCTCGGATCGGATGAAAAACCGATGTTGGTATAAATATTATTCAGAAAACCCATCGTATTGGCACTGTCTGAAAAAGTAGTGGTTTCATTCAGACTCGATGTAACCGTCTGGTCGAGAAAGCCATCTTTTTTACAAGACGTTCCGAACAGGATGGTCAACATTATGCAGGCAAAATATAAATACTGATCCTTTTTCATCATGAAATATTTTGGCGATCGTTGTGATATTTTTTTAAATAAAAACCAGTTCAGTACTGGTATAAAAAACTGGTTACAATATTTCCCTGCCGGGATTTCTGAAAAAGGGAAAAATTATTACCCTTGCGCGATGTATTGGCAAACAGGTAAAATGAAGCGTTAGTCATAGCAGGCATTATTAGTTTTCGTTAATTGTAAGAATAGCAGCTGGTAAGTGTTTTTATTAGTGGTGACCAGCTTCGTATTAGCAAACTGTTCAATCGTTGTTAGCAAAGCCCCGGGCTTTTCGTTAAGCAAAAAGAAATATTTATTTTCTTATGGCACTGTTTTTTTGTTTCAAACTTTTACATTTTCGTCTCAATTATGAAAAGTATTATTTTATACCGTTAAATGAAAAAGCAAAAAATCTTTGTTGTATTTTTATTGAATGTTAACGGTTATACAGAAGAGCCTGGCTTTGCTATATGTAGGTATGATCATCTTTGTACACCAGTCTTTTTGCCAGCCTTATTATTTCAGTCACTACCAGGTAGAGAACGGTCTTTCCAATAACGCGGTGATGTGCAGCCTGCAGGACCATCATGGATTTATGTGGTTCGGAACCAGGGATGGATTGAACAGGTTTGACGGTTTATCATTCAAAATTTTCAGGAACAAAGCGGAAGATACCAACAGCATTGGCAGCAATGCCATCACCTGCCTTTACGAGGATACACATAACAGGATATGGGCCGGCACTGAAAAAGGTATTTACAAATACGATGAAACAACAGAAAGATTCAGCCAGTTGAAGGTTGCCGGTAATTATTCTATCAGGAACCTGAAAGTTTTTAATAATGATATCTGGTATATTTCATTGTACACGCTTTACCGGTACAATGAAAAAACAGGCAAGATAAAAAGCTTTAAGATGAACCAGGAAGTTACTTCTTATTGCCTGATGAAAGACCATACTTTGTGGGTATCCACCTCCACCGGTATCATTGCCAGGTACGATGAAAAAAATGACAGTTTCCAGGAATACAATGTGTTTAACAAATCACCGCACTCCGTATCAAAGTGGATTGAATCTCTATTCGATACGGGCAAGGGAATACTGCTGATCGGCACTTCCAATGAGGGCCTCAAATCTTTTGACATACAGCGTTCTTCTTACAAAGACCTGCTGACTTTTAACCCTGATAAAACAGAGATCATCGTGCGGGAGATACTGGCCATCGCACCGGATGAATACTGGATCGCATCACAGTCGGGCATTTACATATTGAATACTGCAACCGGTAAATACAAACACCTTGCGAGGGACCAGAATGATCCCTACTCTCTTTCGGATAATATTGTGCATACACTTTGCAGGGACAGCGAAGGCGGAATATGGGCGGGTACTTATTTTGGTGGCATTAATTATTATCCCAAACAATATGTTACGTTTAAAAAATATTTTCCAAAATCGGATGTAAACTCGATCAGTGGTTATGCCGTGCGCGAGATCTGCAATGATAAAAAAGGAAATATCTGGATCGGTACGGAAGATGCCGGTTTAAATAAATTCGATCCATCAACCGGAACATTTAAAAACTTTAATATCGGCATGGGAAAAGAAAGTATATCCTATTCAAATATCCATGGCCTTTTGGTAAATGAAAATGAAATTTGGGCAGGCACCTATTTACATGGACTGGACGTACTGGATGCGACAAGCGGCGAAAAAATAAAACACTACAACACCAGCAATTCTTCTATCGGAAGTAATTTTATTTACAGCCTTTTTAAAACAAAAGATCATAATATCATTGCCGCTACAGATAAAGGGCTCTATGAATATCTTCCGGTTAAAGATGATTTTAAAATGATCAGCAATTTAAAAAAAGTTTTTTACAGAACAATTTGTGAAACCGCTGATGGTACTATCTGGGCAGGCACTTACGGGGATGGTGTTTTTCATTACAATGAAAAAACCGGCGTTCAGGGGCAGTTCCTGTCTGAAGCCGGTAACCCGCTTAGTATCCCCAGCAACCTCATCAATAAAATTTTTGAAGATAGCGGCGGCAATTTATGGTTTGCCACAGAAGGCGGGTTGTGCAGGTACGAAAAGAAGGACAGCAGTTTTACGAGATATACTACTTTGAACGGACTACCATCAAATGTGACTTATTCAATTTTGGAAGACGATAAAAAAAATTTATGGATCAGTACTTCCAAAGGGCTGGTATGTTTTTCGCCTGGCACCAAAGCAATAAAAGTGTACACCAAATCAGATGGCTTACTCACCGACCAGTTCAATTACAGTTCCGGTTATAAAGATGACAAAGGGCAAATGTATTTTGGAAGCGTAAAGGGACTGGTAACATTTTACCCTGATTCTATTCAAAATAATATGTTTCCACCACCTGTCTTTTTAACCGGGTTGCAGGTGTACAACAAAGAGTTACCGATCGGCGAAAAAGATTCTCCGCTAAAAAGTTCTATCTCGTTTACCAACAGCATTACCTTATCTTATTACCAGTCTTCATTTAGTATCGACTTCGCAGCTTTAAGTTATACCGCGCCGATTACAACGCGGTATGCATACAAGATGGAGGGGCTTGATAAAGACTGGACACACCTGGAAACAAACCGCAAAGCATACTTCACCGAATTAAATCCGGGCACTTACACTTTTAAAGTCGCGGCCCTTACCGGCAACACAGGTAATTATGGAAAGCCAGCCATACTCACCATTAAAATTTTACCACCACTATGGAAAACCTGGTGGGCCTACACGATCTATGTGCTGGCAATTGCATCATTGAGCTATTTTATCATCCGGCATTTTATGGATCGGGCAAAGGAAAGAAATAAAAGAAAACTGGAAAGATTAGAATTTGAGAAAGAGCGGGAGAATTACAATGACAAGGTTGAATTTTTTATCAATGTGGCGCATGAAATACGCACCCCGCTTACGCTCATTAAAGGGCCCATGGAAAACATCATGGACCGGGTTGAGGAAATGCCGATGATAAAGAGCAGCCTGGAAATTATGAATAAAAATACGGACCGGCTGCTTCACCTAAGCAGCCAGCTGCTTGATTTTCGCAAGGTAGAAATGAATGGTTTCCGGCTGAATTTTACAAAGGAAAATATCCCGGATTTGCTAAATGAAAATTACCTGGGTTTTAAACAAATTGCAGAACAAAAGAAAATCAATATTTCTATTTCTTATCCCAAATCTTTTTATGCCTATATTGATGTGGAGGCGTTTAATAAGATCATGAATAATCTATGGGACAATGCCGTAAAATATGGAGATTCGGTAGTGCAGGTTTCCATGAATACAGTTACGGATGAAAAAGATATGTACACCATCACCTTTAAAAATGACGGATTTATTGTGCCTGCTGACCTGAGTGAAATGATATTTAAAAGTTTCCACCGGGCCAGGGAAACAGCAAAGCTGCCAGGTACCGGCATTGGACTTACACTATCTCGCTCCCTGGCAGAAATTCACGGCGGCACTTTAACAATGGACAATACCGATACCGGCATGAACACATTTTTATTAATCCTGCCCATCAATCCAAAACAGGCAAATTAGCAGGATGCCTGAATTATTTTTACCATGATGAAACCAATTATATTATTAGTAGATGACAATAAAGAGATACTTGACTTTATTGAAAGTAATTTAATTGAGCAATACGATGTCGTAAAAAGTTTTGATGGCATGCAGGCACTGAATTATTTAAAAGAAAATACGGTCCAGCTGATCGTAAGTGATATCATGATGCCGGTGCTCGATGGATTTGAATTATGCAAACAAATAAAATCTGACGTGGAACTGAGCCACCTGCCATTTATTTTATTGACTGCAAAAGATACGCTTCAATCCAAACTGGAAGGGCTGGAGCTTGGAGCAGATGCGTACATTGAAAAGCCTTTTTCCCCGAAGCATTTAAAGATGCAGATCGCCAACCTGCTGGCCAACCGCAACAAAATAAAAGAATATTTTGCCAACTCTCCTTTTGCACATGTAAAAAGTATCGCTCATACAAAAGAAGACGAACGGTTTATGGAAAGGCTCACAGGCATTATACTCGAACACCTGCAGGAACAGGAACTGGATGTAGAGCGTCTTGCGAAATATCTGAATATGAGCAGGCCCACTTTTTACCGGAAGATAAAAGCCATCTCCGACCTGACACCCAATGAGCTTATCAATCTTACCAAATTAAAAAAAGCAGCAGAACTGCTTGCTGATGGATCACATACTTTGAATACTGTTTCGGAAGTGGTTGGTTATAGCTCGGTGAGGATCTTTGTGCGTAATTTTCAAAAGCAATTTACCATGACACCGGCGGAGTATATTCAATCTGCAAAATTAAAAAATCATTTGTAAAGTATGCATCGCTGATAACTTTCCCGGCTAATCAATATTTCAACCATGTTCCCTACTTTATCTTCTTTAATAAAATATTTCACGGGACTTACAATCAATTGGCCGATACAAACATTTGGTTGTTTTGTAGCGCTTGCATTCTGGCTTTCTTTTATCGTTTTTAAAAAAGAATTTATCCGCAAAGAAAAACAAGGGTTGATCAAACCATTTATCAAAAAAAAATCATCCTCCGGGCCAGGTTATTATTTTAAAATTATTGTATGCACAATGCTGGCTTTTTTAAGCGGGTATAAATTTATTTTTTGTCTGCAGCACCCTGATTTATTTTCACGTAATCCCAATCAGCTACTTTTTTCCTGGAAAGGAAATTTTGCGGCGGGTATCATTTCCGGACTTGCATTTATCGCCTGGAAATTTTTTAAAATAAAATTCCGAGCACTGCCATACGAAAATAAAGAAGTACTAATTCATCCATACGAAATTACCGATCAGTTACTTTTATGGTGTGCCAGTACCGGGTTTTTAGGTGCCATCATTTTTGCTAAACTTGAATACATCCACGAATTATTTATTGATCCGTGGCATTACCTCAGTTCTTTTAATGGCTTAACTTTTTTAGGCGGTTTTATTTTTGGCGCAGGCATCTATATTTATAAAACAAAGAAGATCGGCATTCCTTTTCTTGTCGCTGCAGATATCGGCAGTCCGGGTATCATGCTCGCTTACGGAACAGGCCGCATGGGCTGCCATTTATCAGGGGATGGTGATTGGGGGATTGTAAATATACATCCTAAACCATCCTGGTTAAGTTGGACGCCGGACTGGGTATGGTCCTTCGATTATCCGCACAATGTAATTCACCAGGGACAATACATAGTGGGTTGTGCTGATCAATATTGTACTGTTTTGCCGCAACCAGTTTATCCCACTTCTTTCTACGAATCGATTATTTGCCTTTGGTTGTTTGCAATATTGTGGATCAGCAGGAATGCGTTTAAAAAACCCGGCGGAATGTTTTTTATTTTTATACTCCTGCTGGGATTGGAAAGGCTGCTGATAGAGTTTATTAAGACGAATGAAAAATATTGCCTTGCAAATATTTGTCTTAGTCAGGCGCAATACATTTCGGTCATGTTTGTGCTGCTGGGGATTGCTGGCCTGTTATATTTGCAGGTTCGAAAAGAAATATCCGGTCCCCCACCCACTTTTAAATCTTAGCGGATCGATGTTGGATCTATCACTACATATTTAATAGCTTCCCCTGCTTTATCAAGCGAGTAGGAATAGCTAATGCGCAGTAGCCCATCTGCAGATTGTATTAAACAGGGATAAGAAAAACTACCCTTGCCTTTTGGCTCGTTTTCCAATAACCTTTTCCATTTCCAGGTGGCGCCTTCATCAACAGATAAATAAAGGCTTAACCTATACCGGCCATCTTCTTCATCACATCCTACAAATGCCCAGCGGCCATCTTTCATTGTGATCAGTTCTACACTGGCGGTGTTCGGTATGCTACTCTTTTGTGCGGCGCTCCAGCTCTGTCCCTTATCTGTGGATTCGCTGGTCTGTACACGTGGAGGATCGTCGCCATTGTCTCTCATAAAAGCCACGATACTGCCATTCTTTTTTTGCACCAGTGCAGGCTGCACATTCCCTCTTCCGACAATTGGTAAACTTGCCCGCCAGGTATTGCCGTCATCATCGGAAATAGCCACCATCGACATATTGAATCCATCCGAATAGAGTGGCAGCAGCAGCCTTCCCCCGGCTAGCTGTACCGGCTTGATCCTCGTCATCCAGCCGGTACTTCTTTTTGCCAAGTCCTTACTTGCTTCAATGATCATATCATCATATTTAGGCGCATAAGTTCCGGAACCCGCCGTACTTGCTGTCAGTTGTTTAAATTTGATCGCCGTTTCAGTTGCAAAACTATCGGTTGGTGCAAGCAGTATATTGTCTTGCCAGTTCCATACAGGCGCTCCCGGTTCATTGTAATTCACTGACGTACGAAATTTCAATAAGGAACATTCCCAGCGATGGGCCTGTACGGCGATCCAAACCAGGAACAATTTATTTTGGCTGTTCAAAAAAAGGACGGGGTTGCAATCAGGTAAACCATAGGTATCGGCCATTTCGAATGGTGCGGACCAAACAGTCGAACCCTTTTTTAAACGGGCTCCCATAATTTTCACATCATCTGCCGTCCTTTCTCCACTTCCCTGGAACCAGGCCGCCAATATATCTCCGTTGGGTAATGCAACAATGCTGCTGCCATGCGTGTGTTGCGACTGCAAAGGAAATATGAGGCGCTCAAAAACAGTTTGCACTTTTTCTGTTGCGGGTTGTGCCGGTAAATTATTCCAGGTAAAACTGCCAAGTAAAAAAAGCAACTTTAATCGTTTCATTTTAGCGTTTTGTAAAGTTGAAAGGGTTATTTTTTTATATGATGCAAGCAAGGCAAAAAACAATTGTAATCATTTAATAAAATAAAATCAGGTTGGTTTTTATCAGGATGGTATATATTTAATGCCAGATCATAAATATATACTTTTCTTGTCTTTTACCTTAAACGCGAATTAGCATGAACATGAATGAAAAGAAATTTGTTCCGGTGATGATTACCCCTTTTAATCTGAAGGCCACCGTGGATATGGATGCATTAAACAGCCTGGTTGATTTTTATTTGGCTGCGGGTGTAAAAGGATTTTTTGCCAATTGTTTAAGCAGTGAAATGTTCAGCATCAGTGAAGATGAACGCCTTGAAATTACCAAACACATTGTTAAATATGTAGATGGAAAAGTGCCCGTAGTAGCTACCGGATCTTTTGGGTTAACGATTGAAGACAAAGCAAGGTTTACAAAAAAAATATATTACACCGGCATCGATGCGGCGATCATGATCACCGGGCATTTTGCCAATGTAGAAGACAATGATGAAGTGTTGTTGCGCAATTTTGAAAAAATGTTCGACCTCACCGGCAACATTCCTTTAGGCATGTATGAATGCCCCGCCCCTTACAAAAGAATAATTCCTGCCGACGTTTTCAAACAGCTGCTAAGCTTCAACAGGCTGGTCTATCACAAGGATACTTCCATTGAGCTTAGCCAGGTAAAGGCAAAACTGGATGTATTGCAGTCAATCGAAGATAATAACCTTGAATTTTATGACGCCCATTCTCCCAACGCCATGCATTCATTGCAAATGGGCGCTAAAGGCATGTCTTCGATTTCAGGCAATTTTTATCCGGAGGTATTGGTATGGATGTGCAACAATGCTACTGATCCGGATAAACAGGAAGATGTACAATGGCTGCAGTCGGAGATCAACAGGGTTGACCCATTGATTCACCAGGCTTATCCTATGAGCGCAAAATATTTTTTACAAAAAAGAGGGTTGCCTGTTCGCACTATCAGCAGAACATTTGCGCTGGAATTAACGCCCGATCAAAAGAAAACACTGGACGATATACATACCAGCTTTCTTGGCTGGTGCGAGCGACTGGGCATACAACGGGTCATTTAAAATACCTGTTGCTGATTTACGATTTCCAATAAGCTATTATGAAACATTTACCGGTTGCGGACCTCGCCATTATTGCATTTTACATGCTGGCCATGATATTGACCGGGGTATGGTTTTCAAGAAAAAATAAAAACCCGGATCAGTTTACAAAAGCCTCAGGACAAATTCCGCAGTGGGCAGTAGGTATTTCAATTTATGCCACATTTTTAAGCAGCAATACATTTTTAGGAGTGCCCGGAAAAGCATTTGGCAGCAACTGGAACGCTTTTGTTTTTAGTTTGTCCATGCCTTTTGCCGCCTGGATCGCCACCAAATATTTCATTCCTTTTTACAGGAACAGCGGGGAAGTATCTGCCTATACGCACCTGGAGCGGCGCTTTGGTGCATGGGCCCGTACCTATGCGGTCGTTTGTTTTTTGCTGACACAGCTCGCCCGGATGGGATCTGTTTTTTTTGGCATAGCCCTCAGTCTGCAGGCCATGACGGGCTATTCCATGCAGGCGATTATGGTTGTGATGGGCATCATCATTATCATCTATACCGTATTGGGCGGCATGGAAGCAGTAATCTGGACAGAAGTGGCACAAGGTATCATCAAGACGCTTGGCGCCATTATTATTTTATATTTCATTATCCAAAAAATGCCGGGCGGTATTCAACGCATCATAGCTATCGGGAATGCGGATGGAAAATTTAGCTTGGGTAGTTTTAAGCCTGACTTTACCATGTCGACCTTCTGGGTGATTTTTTTGTATGGCACTTTTATCAACCTGAATAATTTTGGCATGGATCAGAATTATATCCAGCGCTACCAGGCAACCAGTTCTGTAAAGGAAGCCGGTAAGTCACTGTGGCTTTGTGTTAAAATATACCTGCCCGTTTCGTTGTTGTTTTTTGTGATCGGTTCTTCCTTGTACGCCTGGTACCAGGTACACCCGGAAATGCTGAATACTATTAAATTAAGAGCAGCAGCGGAGCGGTTGCCGTCCATTGTTTCTGTCAGCGAAATAGATGCGCTGGCAAAAACATTGCAACCCGCAGATTACGGAGATAAAGTATTGCCCGATTTTATGGTAAATGTATTGCCGGTTGGGATTGTAGGGATCATTGTTTCAGCCATACTTTCAGCAGCCATGAGCACCATTAGTTCTGGAATGAATGCCTGCGCCACGGTATTTACCTTTGATATTTATAAACGATATGTAAAGCAGGATATCACCAACCGCCAGACCATGACGCTGCTTTTTACTTCCACCTTTGTGATCGGCCTATTAGCTATCCTTACCGGTATTGCGATGATCGGGGTTAAAAGTATACTGGATGTATGGTGGCAACTGTCCGGTATTTTTGCCGCAGGAATGCTGGGTCTTTTTTTACTGGGCATTGCAAGCAAGGCAAAAAATTCTGAAGCAGTGATTGCTGTGATCATTGGCGTGCTGGTAATTGCCTGGATGACATTTCCTTCGATCATTCCGGAGAATCTATCCTGGCTCCGCAGCAGCTTCCATACAAATATGGTTATTGTAATTGGCACCCTAACCATATTTTTAACCGGATGGGGGCTGTCTTTGATAAAAAGAGACGGGCGAAAAAATAGATAGGATTTTAACAGCCTGGGATCAATTACCGGCTTGACCTCGTGTACCAAAACAATTGGCAGGCATTTGGTAGTATGATCAGTAAAAATAATATGAAAAAAATAGCATTTGCCATATTAATAGCGGCGACTATCAGCGCCTGTAACAATACAGGTGATAAAAACGAATCAGCTGTTAAAGTGAGAGAAACAGATTCGGCCATAAAAGCTACTAACCCAAATGATGCAGCCGGCAGCAGTGGCAGGAATGATACTGCTACAACCCCATTGCACGATACCCCAAGGGTTAACTCATCCGGCGGGTCTGACAGCAACCGTGCGGCAGGTGGAACTGATAAATCAAAAAAATCAAACGAAAGTAGTAGTGCCGGTAACAAGGATTCTATTTCCAAATCAAAACCTTAAGAAGATTTTTAAGACCTTCCCTGTAGTAGCAATGCTATGAAAACGCTCGCAAATAACGGGGTATAATATCAACATTTTTGTTAGTGAACCTCACTATGCGGAGGACATTTATCCAAAGTGTCCGAAACCCTGGAACCCCGTGGTGGTACGGGTCACTATAAACTTCAACCATCTTTTTAAATTTCTTCGTAGTTATTCTTGTAGCTGGAAACAGCGCCACTATTATTCATTGCGAATAACTAACTCAGGATCCGTTATGGTGATAACATTATCGATACAATGTTATCACCATAGTTAATATTGAAGTTGTGCGGATGATATTGTACCGTTTTAATTCAACCGATATCAGTATAAGCTACTAACCAATTCGTCTTTCCTTGTTTATTATATTATCCGCTTGCAGGCATACCTTTCAAAGGCCGAGGGGCTCTTCATTTTTATAAGGTTCCTGTATTAGATAGACTGTTAGTAGAAGATAACAAAACAAATCTAACCTGTTGTATTTCCATATTTGCTTTACCCAGGCCCATACCTTTCAATGATATTTATAATTCCGGCTGGTCACCGGAATGTTGCATTAGCAATGTAAATAAACCATGTTAACATGCTGGCAAATACGTGAAAAACACCCTTGCATAGCCCTTCGGATTGATCGAGTTTTACTTCATCAAAAAAGCTGTTTATAAGTGGTTATCTCACATTCAGTGATAGTATTATGCAATTTGAGATTTCACCTCAAAAGGGCACCCGGTACAGAATTTTTAGGGTCATAATTATCAGCGGATCGACCTGGCAAAATTGGTTCGTAACCCTTGCATTTCCATATTTTAAATTTTTATATTGGTCTATGGATATGCTTTGAAAAATGCTACACTAAATGCGTTGGTCACCTCCTGCTTGATTATACCCGGCATGCTGCCTATTGAACCAACAATAATATACTAAGGACGACGGGCATTTATAGATTTACAATTTTTAAACCGGCACCGGCAAAAGTTGCGGCTAACAACCAGATTTTGTTCTTGTCAATGAACCAGTAATAACAAACTTGTATGCGTAACGATTTTCCAGATTTTATTCTCAATAAGATTGTTAGCCTCTACGAGACTGCTGTTAAGCAATTACCAGCGTTAAAATATTCCTGGGGACTTGTAGCAATTATCTGCATTTTGGCGTTGGTAAATTTTTTTAACATCGGACGGAGTGAAGTAGTTTTTAGAAGCATTATATGGACCTTGGGGATTATATTCCTGATTTTTATATTTTCATTTCTTACAAAAACTGATGATAAAATTATCAGGACCGGATTGTATATTTTATCTTATTCGATTCTTCTTACACTAACGGCTTTGGTACTAGGATTTGCAATTCACACTTTTACGTCTTTAAAATTTCCTTTTTATGAAGTTTTGTTAAAGACATCCGATAGTGTAAAGCCCGGCGATAGCACAATTAGCAGGCAGCAAGGGACTTTAACTAAAGAAGACAGTATTGCTTCTGAAACGGTGTACCCAATAGAACAGCACCCGACGTCCCCCTCCGGAAGATCGAATGCTGGCAATGGCTCCAAAACAACAGGTCAAAGCACAGGGCACATTCTGAAAGATTCTTCAAGCGAAAACTGCACATCACGCTGCGATACTAAAGGCATCAAAGATATTGAGGTCTCTTTTATTGATCCCAGGAAAAATAAAAAATATAGCGCCTCATCGGAAGGGAAGGATCTGGAATTTACAGTTCCATGTTATTTACTGGAGCTAACAGTGAGTGTTACCTTTAAAAAGAAAAACGATGAACCAGAGACACGAAATGTTAATCTAAAAGAATTTGAAATTCCTGATATGTTTAAAGATTGAAATTTCCGTCATTATTCACTAACATAATATGTTGTATGAAAAATTTAATTTTCAGCAGTCTTTTTTTAATCATTGGTTTTCCTGCCCTACTAAATGCGCAGACCACTGTTGTTATTAAGGGAATCGTGAAGTCTCCTGATGGAGCAGTACAGGGTGCCAGAGTCGACATCTTCGACGTAAGAAAGGTATTGCTTGACAATAGTATAACAGGGCCCACAGGAAGCTTCCGGTCAGAAAGAAAAATCAAGATCGGGACAACGATAAAGATCAAAATAAGTAAGCTCGGATATGAAACAGCTGAAATAGATTATGAAATAGATAGTAAAGGTGATGCGGGCCAGTTCCTGCTGCAGTTTAAAAAATTATTTATTACGGGCACCGTAAGGGATTCTACTACAGAGCAGGCTTTACAGCATGCGGAAATCTCTTTTTATGAACAGTCGGGGCGGCTCATTCAGGCAAAATCCACCAATAGCCTTGGCTATTTCGAGATAGAAACGGATTTTATTTACGGACAAAAAATTACAGTAAAGGCATTTAAAAAAGGATATTTTGACAAAGAACAAACTTTTACGATTACAAGCGATGACAGGAATACTATGCAGGATATTATGTTGCCAGATGTCGCTTCCAGGGGACTAAGGGCTTTTATAAGGGTTAGGGATAAAAAAACAGGCAGGCCGCTGGAAGGCGTATCTGTTCAGTATATGGACCAAAGAAATAAAACATATCTTGATACCCTGCTTTCAATCAAAGGCGAAATTGAACTACGGCTTTTTCAAAAACCCGGCTCCATTTTGGATTTTACAATCAGCAGGCCCGGTTATGTTAATATTGCAGCGCAGCGCACTTTATCTGCCGAGCCCAGGGAGAATGTGTTTCCTTACGAAATGGAAAGGGATAAAAAATCTGCTCTCGGACCGATACTGCTGATAGGTGGCGGTGCTTCGGCAGTGGCCAGTGGGTTCATGTATTTTTCTTCCCAATCAATGTATAAAGATTATAAAAATTATGCAAATTATACTGATGCGAAGAACCGTGAAGCTGATTTTACTAAAGCTCAGCAAAAGAGGGATATCGCAGTTGCAGCGGCTGGTGTAGCGGCGGGTGCTATAATTATTTACATAATATATAAGATTAGCGAAAAGAATAAAGTGAAGGCAGCCATCAGAAAGAAAATACAGTTTGGTTTTATACAGCCGGCAAATTTAAATACAGACTATGCGGTTGGGATTGCTCCAATTATTGGAATTGGTTATCATTTTTAAATCACTATTCATAAATTAATAATATGAACAAGTTCAAAATATTGGGTGTCGCTATTTCTGTTGCAGGTACTATATTATTTCAAAGGTGCAAATTGGAGAAAGTAGTTGTGCCCCCACTTGCAATTACAATTCTTACGCCTTCTGCAGCGCATGCCGGAGATACAGTATCGATCATCGGAAAAAACTTTATAAGCGGAAGACGGGACCGCTACAAAATCAGCATCGGCGGTGTGCCCATCGACACCAATTACATTACGGAAATAAAGGAAGATGTTATAAACTTTAGAGTGCCAGTAGGTATTGGAAGCGGTAAAGTTACAATAACCTCTGACCTAATTCCTGGCCTAATAGCAACATCCATAGATAGTTTTACTTATTATTACACAGCAACAAAGGTGGAAACCTTTGCAGGAACATATGGCTTAAGAGGATGTGAAGGTAAAGCCCCAAACTGCCTGAATTATCCCATGGGTATTGCTCTTGATGAAAACAAACAGTATCTTATCGTTGCAGATAATGGAAATAATTTAATTCATAAAATCCCACTTAACAAAAATGACCAGGAAAAAATTTTAGGTGTTTATCCGTCAAATCCTGCATGCTCTTTTACTAAAGAAAGTAAAGATGAAAGTATGAATGTATACTTCAAAAGTCCCTACGATGTAGAAGTAGACTCGAACGGTGATATTTATGTAGCGGAAGATGAAAACCATACGATTCGGGTATTAAGAAAAGGCAACGGTGGCAGCGGCGAAGGGAGGGCAGATATAATTGCAGGTGATTGTAGCAATCCAGGGTACGACCCTGGGCAAAATTGCCTTCGCGCCCGTAGTTTAACTAACCCCGTTAGCTTATTTAAAGACAACAAAAATCTCTATTTTTCTGATAACGGTATTATTAGGGTATTAGAATTAAATGACGTGGGCAATTGCAATAGTATCAGCAATATTTCGGGCAACAATATCTCCAGCCAGTATTTTACAGTCCTAGAAGTAAGTCACGCTAATAATCAAGGGCCAATCTTCATTGGCGATAGACTGGAAAGAAAAATTAAAGCTATGAGTATTGATGGAAAAACATCAGATGTAGTTACACTTCCTTCTGGCATTTTCCAATCTATTGCGTTAACCATAGATGAATATGGCAATATATTTATAGCGGCTAATAACACAATATATGTATATTATTATGCTACGCGCGAATTAATTACTTTAGCTGGTACTGGTGACAAAGGCTATACCCCTGATAGCAATGCTCCTTTATCGGCTAAGTTCAATAATCCGCTAGGTTTGGCTCTTTTTGAAAAAGCAGGCGTTTTGTTCGTAGCGGACACAGATAATAATGTTATTAGAAAAGTGACTTTTCAATAGGCATTAAATAAGACAATGTGGCCAAAACCAGTTGGTAAAACCTGCGTGAAATATAATATGGTTAAGAGTTTCGATAAAGTAAATTGAAACCCTTTTCAATTTCATTAATATTTTAGATTTTAATTGACATTCTTTTAGCTAAGCAGTACTTTGTTAAAGCGTACCTCCTCGAATAAAAATTTAATTGTTCACTTTTAATTTTCTTTTATGAAAGCTAATTTAAAAAACATGCTTGCCTGCAAGCATTTGTATGGTATTGTTTTCCAGATAGTCCTGGTGTTTATTTTCCAGGGTTGTCATTCCAAATTTTCCAGTAAGCCTGGGCCTTCTATTGTCGAAATTAAAAGTAATGTAAAAGCCCCGCAGGGCATTGCATTTATCGATGTAAATGATGTTGTATTAAAGAATGTGCATGGTGTAAAAATAACACTAATAGATCCTGGGAAAATGGTGCTGTCTTCCAATGGTATTGCTTTTGAAGCCATAGAATTAGCCGAAGGAATTATGAGTGTAGGACTTTCCCCAAGGGCCGAGTTCAGTATTCAAAATCCTTACAGATTTAGTATTAGGGCGGAAGCAAAAGGGTATATGACAACTGTACGTTCTATTGTAATAACAGATGCCACTCCAAATTACACACCGATATATATGGCTAAATTAGATAGCTTACCACCAACCGGTTTGGCTGCTGCAGCAGGAGATATAACTGCTGTAAAAAAAGGAACAGTGACGACGGACCAGGTACTAGGCGTCAAACTGCCAAAGGTTGAAAACAATTCGCTGGTAATTACGATTCCAAGGGGTACGAAACTATATAACGGCAAAGAACAGGTAAAAGTAGATGGACCGCTCTCATACCGCCTGCTGTTTGGTAAACCAAGAGATAGATATGCCAATAGGGTGTTTCCCGGAGGATTCGAAGTTACAGATGCAATTGATGACAAAGGCAATAACATTGCAAAGGCAGCCAGCCCTATTTTTTTCACAACCGCAGGTTGGTTCTCACTGGAGATGAATATCGGAAAAACAACTATTGACCATTTTTCAAAGCCGTTAGAAATTGAAATTCCTATTGCAGATACAGTAATTAATCCAACCACTAAAATGCCGATAGCGAAGGGAGATACAATCCCGGTCTGGAGCCTGGATAATCAGACAGGAACCTGGCATTTAGAATCAAATGTAGAAATTACTTCATCGGGTAGTGGGCTTAAGGCTAAGACAAAAATTAGTCATCTTTCGTCTGTAAATTTCGATTATTGGTCAAATGGGTGTCTTAGCGAAATTTTAGTCGATTTTAATCCCTCTGAATTCACCGGTTCTCATTTAACAGATTACATTAATACCGCAGATAACTCGATACTTAGACGTAAACTTATTAATTTTAGTGACCATCCTTCCCCAGGCGCCCCAGTAAATCCGCTTCATGTACTCCGTGCACCTGATGGAATAATAGGAAAACTATTTGTACATTCAACACCAGATCAAACATCTTCAATAATTGGAGAGAGCACTCCCTTAACTTGTGCCAGTACTGGAACGTGTACTGATGCCATTCCCGGTAGATGTTTAGGAAGGGTAGGTTCACTCGTTGCTTCCTGTACGCTGGATTTTAAAATAAGGGATGCTTCTGGTGCTACCAGTCCTCTTTGTACGAACAGCGTATGGATAAAGGATGTAGCTTCTGGCCTCTATCATACTTTTGAAGGGGCTTTAAATCAAGGTATTATTATAATTCAGCAACAGCCAATAGGCACTGGCCTTAAGGAAGTTTTTTTATGGTACATTAAGAGTCCGGGTATTTCGGTCGGCTTACGGGTTCTCGTAAACTTTGATGCAGATAACCCATCTCTTAAAATATTTGTAGATAATAGAGCCAGTCCGGAACCAGAAAGAGGGACTTCAACTAGAACTCCAGCAACAGGACTCTCAACAAAAATCGACATCGTTATCCCACAATCAATTATAGGGGTTTGCAATTAGCGCTATATAACCAATTTGTAGATAGATTGTACATATGTACATGTTTGAAATTATTAAAGCGATGTGACCAAAAACAGTTAGAATTTTTCTTGATTTTAAGGCTGAACTTTGGTTGTCAACTTGAAGCGGAATCAGGCTCTGCTGAAGAGCGACCTTTTAGCAATAAAGCTGACGTTAAATGATAATAAAGGGGTTGATTATTCAATCCCTTTTTTTGTCATCAGATAGCTTTATGGCTTAAAAACTTATCCGATGGATTGGCAAAGGGAAATTCATTTTTGCAGGTAAATTTTTTAATAAGTCAGAGAATACATCAATGACAGTTTTATAATCAATACCTTCTCCTGATTTAGTCTTTCTCACCTGGAGAATAACCTTTAAATCCAATTGTTGCGTTGCGGCTAAAAGCAGGTAGTTTTCAAATCAATTCGGATTGTGTAAATTCTATTTCTTTATCATAGGGTGGTGCAAGAGGTTGCAAGTTTTTACGCCAAAATATTATGCATTTTATTATAATGAATTCATCCGTGTATGCTGAAGATGGTCACAGGAAATTAATTACCGCCTTAAAAACATAGAAGTTAAACTTTTTGAGTTCACCCTCTGTGCCAGGACTTGTATTATTAGTAGTTATATGATACTGCGCTGTTGATCAGTGCGACTCACTCAATAACTTGCAGAGTGGATGACATTTCACAACAAATGATACCTCGCCAACCCTTCAATAGGCGCAGGTATTATCACACCCGGTTTCATGCCATAGGAATTTGCCACGGCAGATAATATGTCTTTGAAGGCATAACCGATTGAGCCGGTACAATTAAAACTATATTGCCTGTAATTCGGGTATTGCGTTACCAACCGGTCAAAGAAATCAATAAAGGCATTTTCTACGAGCTGATGAGTGTATTTTTTATCAGCTATACTGACCGAAATAAATTGCACAAAACCAGCGCAAAATCGATTGGGCAATTGTTCAGCATATACCCGGTTCATGATCTCTTCTCTTGTAAGTCGATAGTTTGCAAAAAATTCATCTCTTACAATTACAGGCATATACTCCCGGATATAGTCGCTCAATAACTGCCGCCCGATGTCAAACCCACTGCCTTCATCTCCCAGCAAATACCCCAGTGAATCAATATTGGCGGTTATTTTAGTTCCGTCGTAAAGGCAACTGTTTGTACCTGTGCCCAGTATGGCCGTAAAGCCCGGTTGATCAAATAATACCGCTCTCGCGGACCCCAAAAGGTCAAGACCTACATCAAGGCTTGCGTGTGGGAAGATCCGCAGCAAGGCGTCTTTTATAATGTAAGTTTTATCTTCAAAACAACCGGCGCCGTAAAAATAAATATCGCTGATCTGCATGGGTTGTATGACGGATGGAAGACTTTTAGTAAGTGATTCAATAATGTAATTACTGTTTACAAAATAGGGATTGTAACCTTCCGTGTCGAAGAAGTAACCAGCCTCTTTTTCATGAAGCAGGCACCAGCTTGTTTTGGTTGAACCGCTATCGGCGACAAGTATCATTTGGAGTTGTTTAAGGGTAAGCCGATTTTATGGCCCGCCACGGCATAATAAAAAATGCAGGCATAACAGGGGATCAACATGGCATAAGCATGCTGCGGTGAGTAATGGCCCGCCAGCCAGCCGTACAATAAAGGCAGCAGCGCTCCTCCGCCAACAGCAGCTATCAAAAGGGAAGAACCTGTTTTTGTAAAGCGCCCCAATCCATTAATGGCGAGCGGCCAGATGGATGGCCATACCAGTGAATTGGCGAGTCCGAGTAAAGCGATGAAAGCCACGGAAATATATCCTTTGGTCAGTAACGCAAAGCTTAAAAAAACAAGTCCAAGTAAAGCCGATATTTTCAACACCTTAACCTGCGAAATATATTTGGGTATAATGATGATACCGATCACATAACCAACCAACATAAAGCCAAGCGTACAACTGGTAAAAAATTTTGCGGTGGAAAGCGGTATGCCTTGCGAGGGGCCGTAGTTAATAATAGAATCGCCTGCAATCACTTCTACCCCCACATACAAAAACAGGGTAACAACACCTAACAGCAAATGGGGAAATTGAAGGATACTTGTTTTATGTTGATTAGCGATCCCGGTGGCTTCATCAGTTTCATCCGTATCCAATTCCGGTAGCCCGGAAAAATATACCAGGATAGCAAGTAACGCGAGAACCACGGTTATTACCAGGTAAGGCGTTATCACACGTTGGGCAAGACCATCTAAAATCACATTTTTTTGCTCCCCGGCCATCCCGGCAATGCGCGCCGTTATGCCATCTGCATCCTGTAAAATGATCACCCCCAATATCAGCGGGGCAATCACGCCGGCGATGCCATTGCAAATACCCATGATGCTGATCCGTCGCGCAGCACTTTCCAGCGGCCCCAATATGGTAATGTATGGATTGGCAGCTGTTTGCAAAACGGCGAGCCCGGCTCCCTGTATAAATAATCCCGTAAGAAATAACAAATAAGATCTCGATAATGCGGCAGGAATGAATAGCAGCGCACCAATAGCCATAATGAGCAGTCCCAGGGTCATTCCCTTTTTATATCCCGTTCGCCTCAATAATGCAGCAGCCGGTACAGCCATCACCATATAAGAAATGTAAAAAGAAAAGGCTACCAGGTACGAAGCCACGCTGTTTAACTGGCAGGCTATTTTTAAATAAGGAATGAGTACCGACCCGATCCAGGTTAAAAAACCAAATACAAAGAACAACACGCCGATAATAACAATTGGTTTTTTTATGGACATAATCAATGCGCTTTTCGGCAGTATGTAGTAGTAGTGTTAATTTTCAATTATCAAGATGCCTGTTCCTGGTGGACCACCACTAAAGATTGACTTACCAGGATTGCACTATCTCTGAAGATCTATATTATAATGATCCATCGCGTTCTTTACACTTCCATGGGTAAGCAGCAGCGTTTTGGCTTCCCCGTAATCTGTCAAACCTGCTTTCTGCATCAGCATTTTTACGGCCCTGTCAGTTATTTTATTATTGATCAATTGTACATGGACCATCTGGTTATCTTCTACCCTGCCCAATTGGATCATTACCGTGGTACTGATGATATCAAAAATTATTTTTTGCGCGGTGCCGCATTTCATGCGGGTACTTCCGGTGATCACTTCCGGGCCGGTTATAACTTCCACCGGGTAATCCGCGTGCTGACCAATGGGTGAATTCGGGTTACTTACAATACATCCCGTACTGATATTATTTTTGCGGCATTGCTCCAGTGCACCCAATACAAACGGCGTAGTACCGCTTGCTGAGATTCCCAAAACAAGATCATCGGCAGTTATCTTTTCATCCATCAATTTTTCCCAACCCGCATTGAAATTATCTTCCATTTCTTCCCTTGCTTCCACCAGGCGTTCAATGCCGCCGGCAAGTACGGTATTTACAATCCCTTTCTCTATTCCGAAAGTAGTAGGTAATTCTATTGAGTCGAGCACCGCAAGTCTTCCGCCACTTCCGGCGCCCAGGTAAAATAATCTGCCGCCGGTTTTTAATTTATCAATGATGGCCCGTACCAGCTTGTTTATTTGGGGAAGTGCCTTATCAATTGCCCCGGTAACAGTGCTATTTTCATCATTGATTAATGCAGTAATATCTTCTATACTCTTTTTTTCCAGGTGTCTATGGACGGAAGGCTGTTCTGTAATGTGGACCATAAATTATCTTAATGTTAGGTTTGCGGTTTTTTTCATGTTTATTTCGTAAAAATATGCATATTCACGCAAAATTTAGTAGTTTTAGCAAAACGATTATCAGCACTGCATGTTAAAGGAAGAACGACATAAAATTATTTTACGTGAAGTCAACCTCCATAATAAGGTACTAACCAATGATTTAAGTGAATTATTAGAAGTTTCTGAAGACACCATCCGCCGGGATCTAAATGAATTGGATGAATTGGAAATGATTTTAAAAGTGCACGGAGGTGCAATGAGTAAAACCTTCCATTATCCATTTAACGGTCAAAACCGGGTGTATGCACTCGAGGCAAAAAAAACAATCGCGCAAAAAGCAATTGCCCTTTTTAAAAAGGATATGCTGATACTGGTTGAAGGCGGAACGACGATTATGGAGATTTCCAAACAAATACCGGCAGATTTACATGCCACTGTTTTCACAGTATGTCCCCAGGTTGCCATTTCGTTGGCCGAGCATGAAAATTTAGAAGTAATAACTATCGGTGGCAGGCTTTCCAAAAATTCCAATATCCATACAGGTGCAAGCGTAATCAATGAACTCGCCGCTATAAAAACCGACTTGTGTATAATCGGCACCAATGGTATTTCTGTAGAAAATGGATTGACTGATTCAGATTGGGAAGTAGTACAGGTGATCAAAGCCATGATACGATCCGCTAAAAAAACAGCCGTTGTTTGTATCGCCGAGAAATTCGATTCAGTTCAAAAAATAAAGATCGCGGATATAAAAGATGTCGATTATGTGATCACGGAATTGGACCCTGACAGTCCCGTTCTTGATGTGTACAGGCGCGAAGGTAAGCCCGGGCTGTTATAGCCGGCTTGCAAAAAAACAGAAGCACTTTTTTAACCAAAACAATAACCATTAAAAGGAAAAAGAAAAGATCCGATTTCATAACTGCAAATAAAACCAATATGACAAAGAAAATTTCGCTTACCCCGATATTACAATGGCTGATATTGCTGGGGCTCACGCTTTTTACAAATTCCTTGGTTATGGCTCAAAATGAGCTGAAGATTCAAGGAAAAGTAGTGGACGCAAATGGCCCGCTTACAGGCGCAAGCGTAACTGAAAAAGGTGGCAAAACCGTCGTGGTATCAAACGCTTCGGGAAATTTTGAAATAGCTGTATCTGGTGCCGATGCTGTTTTAGTTATTTCTTATGTAGGCTACACAAATACCGAGATAGCGGTTAAAGGCCAGGCATTTATCAACGCTACGCTTGAACCTGCCAGTGGCGGCACGCTTTCAGGCGTGGTTGTTACCGCCCTTGGTATTACCCGTTCCAAAAAATCGCTTGGCTATGATGTTGGCCAGATCAACGGCGAGGATATGAACCGGGTTACGCAAACCAACGTGCTCAATGCGATGGCGGGGAAAGTTTCGGGTGTAACAGTAAGTTCCACCGGGGCTTCGCCTACTTCTTCAGTCAGTGTGGTCATCCGGGGTACCCGTTCTTTAAACAGCGATAATCAGCCGTTATTTGTTATTGATGGTGTGCCCGTAAAAAATTCGCTGAGCAATATTGGGGTTAACAATGGCAACAGCAACGATGTAGATTATGGCAATGCGATCAGCGATCTGAATCCCAATGATATCGAAAATATTTCCATATTGAAAGGTCCGAGTGCCGCAGCCTTGTACGGTTCCAGGGCGGGTAACGGCGTTATTTTAATTACCACTAAATCCGGTAAAAAAGCAAAGGGCCTTGGCGTTACTTTCAGTTCATCAACAGAAGTAGCGACTCCCTATCATTATCTTCCACTTAACCTGAGTTATAGCGTGGGTACAGATCCTTATACAACACCGAATGGTTTCAACAGCTGGAACGGTGTGCTCGTTGATTTGGCCGGAACAGATACTTACCGCTTTGGTACTCCTTTAAACCAGGGACTTAAAGCTATCCAATGGAACAGCCAGAAAGATGCCAGTGGAAATTATATACCACTTGATATGGTCAGCCACAATAACCTTGAAAATTTTGTTCAGACAGGCTTAACCAGCACCAACAGTATCTCTGTGGAAAATGCCACTGATAAAGATAATTACCGCTTCTCTTATTCAAACACTGCCAACAAAGGCATTATACCAACAACCGGTTTAACCAGGCACAACCTGTCACTGAATATCGATCACAAATTAAGCAACGCGTTAAAACTATCTTCTGTTATAAGTTACAACAGGTCTAACTCTGACAATGTTGTTGCCGGAAATGATGGCGTGTTAAAATACGTGGCTTACCTGTCGCCAAGTGTGGATATCAGGGACATGAAAAATTATTGGCTGACACCCGGCATACAGCAAAGAAAAATTTTACCACCTGTTGGCCAGGATCAAAGTCCTGATGTACTTGATCCGGCAGACAATGGTGATGACAATCCATGGTTCATGCTTAACCAGGTCAAGAACAGTTTTTTGCGCAATCATTTATTCGGCAACGTAAAACTGAATTACCAGATCAACCCGCATTTGAGTGCGTTTGCGCGCTACTCGCAGGATTTATTTTATGAGAACAGGGAAACAAAAATTTCCAAAAGTTTTAATGATGAACGCAACGGTTATTACAACCTGACCAATTCATACAGTTCAGAAAGCAATACCGATTTTTTGGCAACCTACCAGAATAATTTCCACAACAAGTTTGACTTCTCTACTTCAGTAGGCGGTAACTTACTGTACACTTACGGGTCAAGTTTACAAACTTATTCAGCAAATGGTGGTGGAATAATTGCGCCTGAATTTTTCAACGTATCTAATATCGCGCAGTCAAATATCAGGTATGGTTCGGGCTATAGCCAGAAAGCGGTGTACAGTTTATATGCCACCGCATCATTGGGTTACAAAGGCATGGCTTACCTTGATCTGACAGGAAGGAACGATTGGTCAAGTACACTTCCTGCCGGCAAAAATTCTTACTTCTACCCTTCTACATCACTCAGCCTTTTGCTGAATAAAATGTTTGATTTAGGAAGCAATATCAGCCTGTTTAAAATTAGAGGCGGATGGGCCAGCGTGGGTAAGGACACCGATCCATATAATTTATATGGCGCTGTTGGAGTTGGAAGTTTTGGTGGTATAATTACCCAGGGAACTTCTTCTACTTTAAAAAATCCAAATTTAAAACCGGAGAAAGCAGTATCTACAGAACTGGGATTAGAATTGAATTTATATCAAAACAGGCTTCGTTTTGAAGGCACCGTATATCGCTCCGATAACAGCAACCAGGTATTGTCCATCTCTACTCCCGGATCATCGGGCTACAATGGCAGGCAGATCAATGCCGGCCTGGTTCGCAGCCAGGGCATCGAGTTAAGGCTTAGCGGAACTATTATTTCAAAGAAGGACTGGACCTGGGACATGAGTGTAAACTACACTAAAAATGACGCCTACGTTATTTCTCTTGCGGATGGCGTAAACTATTTTTCTTTCTGGGAAGACGGGCGCAGCGGTTCCTGGACTTATGCAAAAGGGCAGCCAATACCAAACAACTTCGATGCAAATGGCAAACAGGTCATAAGCGACGGAAAATTAGGCCAGTTGTGGGATAACCAGATCGCAACGGTGACTGATAAAACTTCAAAATACTATGGCTACCCATTACTGGATAATGATGGCTTTTTACAGACAGTAGGCAATGGCGATTTTCAGCACAAAACTGTGGTAGGCAATTTTAATCCAAAGCTGCTGATGGGTATCCAGACTTCCGTAAGCTGGAAAAGCTTAACCCTGAGCGCCAGTATCGATATGCGTTTAGGCGGAACATTCTTCTCGCAAACATACCGTTACCTGCAATCAGATGCGGCCATGGCCCGCCAGGAAAATATGGGCATTCCAATTCCTGCAGGTTCAAAAAATGATATACCTGGTTTCCTTCAATCAAATCCCAATGCGTATATCATTATAAATGGTAACCTCGCCCAGTTCCATCTTGTGGGCGGACCAACAACTGAATTAGGCGGCTTTCCTTATTCCAACAATGGGATTACCATTAATGACGGCGCATTTTATCCGGGAGTTTATGAAGATGGTAACGGCGGATATATTGAGAACTTTGGCGACCCGGCCACTACTAAATATGATAACTATGAAGATGCGGTAACAGCAAGCTGGCCTTTTGCAAGAATGAGCATGTTTGACGCCTCCTACATCAAGTTGAGAGAGCTTACATTAACGGCACAGTTACCAAAGAAATTTTCAGATAAGCTTAAACTGCAGGGAGTTTCATTTGGTTTGTATACAAGAAATATTATCATTTGGACGAAAGCCAAAGCAGGCATCGATCCCGAAATGGCATTTCAATTTCAGACCGGCCGGCAGGGCAATGGTTCCCAGTTCAGGCAAGGAATAGAAAGGTACAACATGACTCCCTGGACAATACCAGTTGGTGTTAAATTGAGTGTACGTTTCTAAACCTGGCTTCATCATCTTACCTAATTAATAATATTAAAAATGAAAAAAATGAAAAGCGCAACTCAAGTTGTCAAGGTTATCTGCGTTTTCTTTACTATAATCACCCTGGGTAATTCATGTAAAAAGTTTGATGTGCTAAACAGTGATCCTAACTCGATCACGCCAGCCGTTGCTTCACCGGATTACCTGATGGCGAATGTACTTACAAGGTCTGCCATGTGGTATGGCAAACTAGGTTCCGGCCTTATGTCGGGAGGCATGCAACAAACCTACCAGGATGCATTCGGCAACAGTTTCAGTGCTTACCAATGGGACCCCACTTCCTGGTCCGACAATTATTCATTTTTACGTGATAATAAATTGTTGATGGAAAAGGCACAGGCGAATACCTGGAAATTTCACCAGGGCGTAAGCCTGGTAATGCGCGCTTTCAATTATGGCAACATTGCCGATTTCTGGGGTGATGCTCCTGATTCAATGTCTTTAAAAGGTGACCAGACCGGCAACGAAAACCTGTTCCCGGTTTTTGATCCGCAGGAACAGATATATGCGCACGTAGTGTCAGATTTGCAGGCGGCTATACCCAACCTGGAAGGCAGTATGGGCGACCATCCTGAAATTACCGGAGTAACGATATCATCAGACGTGTTTTACGCGGGAGATCCGGCCAAATGGCAGCGACTGGCATATTCGCTGCTGTTGCGTTATTACATGAGGGTATCTTCTAAAATGGATGTAAAGGCTAAGGTGGAAGCCATTGCGGCAAAAGTGATTCAAAATAACGATGACAACTGGTACATGCCGTTCCCGGGTGCAGACCAGGGAACATCTTACCAGTTTGCTTCAAAATTTAATGGTCCTTCCGGCTTCAACAGGAATAAAATGTGCGGTACCCTTACCATGAAGTTAAAGGCGCTGAAAGATCCGAGGATAGTGATTATGGCGGAACCTATTGTAACGCCCTCTGTAGTGGATGCGTCTAAATTTCCCGCAGGTGATAAAACTACACTTGTTACATTGGTTAACGGTGTACGTTATATCAATCCGGCGGCAGCCGCAGCTTCTAAATTTAAACAATTTGATACGGCGACCTATGCGCAGGATAGGCCTTACGGCGCCGTGGTCAGCAACATTTATAGCCTGTATGATACGTCATCAAGGTATGTTGGTATTCCGATCAGCTACAGCAATTTCGATTTTGAATACAATATCAATGGAACGGGTACACAGTCAACTTCGTTAAACGATTATGTGTCGTATCTAAGAAGAGATATTTACGACAATCCATCAGGTGATCTGTTGGGACAAAAATTGTTATCCTACAGCGAAATTTGTTTCGACCTGGCGGAAGCTGCTTTAAAAGGCTGGAATGTAAGTGGTACGGCGGAAGATTGGTATAACAAAGGCATAGAAGCAAGTTTTGATAACTGGAAGGTATTCAGCGATTACCAGTCTGATGTGGATGGATACTACGGCTGCGTAAAAGATTACGCCAGTTACGTTGCACAACCATCGGTAAAATTTAATAATACACAGCGGCAGATCATTGAGCAAAAATGGATCGCTTCCTGGCAGGCTTGTAATGAAGCATATATGGATTGGAGAAGGACCGGGTTTCCTGTAATTAATGTGGGCTGGGGCTCTTACCGCGGCGCCATTCCGCTTCGTTTTGCTTATGACAATTCTGAACTCCAAAACAATTCAGCCAATGGAGAAGATGCCATCGCAAAATTAAAACCATCCCCATATGTGGGCACCGATGGCAACAATAGTTCCTGGTCAAAATTTTGGTTAGTTGATGGAACTGGTAAGCCCTGGTAAATGAAGAAAAACAAAAATATCCAAAGGAAAAAACAAGCTTTATCGGTCATAGCGGTTATGTTTAGCCTCTTGTGTTGCGGGCAGGTAAACAATACATATAATTTGATGCCGGCACCGTTGGTGATACAAGCCGCCACAACAGGCAGAATTGCGATCGATCAGCAATTTCGTGTGGCAATAAGCGGAACAGCGAATGAGCGGATTTATGCAGAAGCCAGCAGGTTTGTAAGACGGCTGAGTAACAAAACCGGCATTTTCCTCGATAAGCAGGAGTTTGTAAACCGGCAACAGGATAAAACGACAGCCACCTTACTTATTACTGTACAACGCAGCGGTTTGCTGAAGCTGGGAGAAGATGAAAGTTATGAAATTGAAACAAGCGGGCGACAGGTAATCGTTAAAGCGGTTACTGACCTGGGCGCCATCCATGCACTGGAAACTATATTACAATTGGTTAGTACGGATACTGCCGGGTATTATATTCCGGCAGTGTCTGTAAAGGACCAGCCGCGTTTTGCCTGGCGTGGTTTATTACTGGATGTGGCGCTGCATTTTATGCCAGTCGCGGTAGTGCAAAGGACATTGGATGGCATGGCCGCGGTAAAAATGAATGTGCTACACCTTCACTTATGCAATGACCAGGGATTCAGGGTTGAATCAAAAGTTTTTCCGAGGCTGCAACAGGTCGCTTCCGATGGCATTTATTATACACAGGAAGACATCAGGACCATCGTAAAATACGCGGCACAAAGAGGCATCAGGGTAGTACCGGAATTTGTTGTACCTGCGCATACGACTGCCATACTTACAGCATTCCCGGAGTTTGCAAGCGTTAAAAAGAAATATACCTTAGAAAGATATTTTGGGGTATTTGATCCGGTGCTGGACCCTACCAACGAAAAGATATACCCGTTTTTAGAAAAGCTTTTTATGGAGATGTCATCTCTTTTTCCGGATGAATATTTCCATATTGGAGGCGATGAAAACACGGGGAAACATTGGGATGCGGTGCCGCATATCAAAGCGTTTATGCAGGCGCATGGAATGAAAACAACGATGGATCTGCAGACTTATTTTAACCAGCGCATACTACCCATTATCCACAAGGCGGGTAAAAAAATGATGGGTTGGGATGAAGTGTTGCATCCGGGATTGCCCAAAGAAATTATCATTCAATCCTGGCGCGGCAACGAAAGTTTTTACAGTTCGGTAAAAAACGGGTACAAGGCGATTCTTTCTTATGGCTACTACATCGATTTAATTCAACCGGCATCCTATCATTACCAAAATGATCCCATCCCGGATAGCGTAAAGTTAACAGCCGATGAAACGAAACTGGTTCTGGGTGGCGAGGCTACTATGTGGACCGAATTGGTTACACCGTTTACCATCGATTCCAGGATATGGCCGCGAACGGCTGCTATTGCGGAAAGACTATGGTCGGCTAAAACGGTCAATGATGTAGATGACATGTATCGCCGGCTTGATATTACCAGCCGGGGACTTGAAGCACTCGGGCTGCAACATATCATTTATAAACAGGCATTGATGCGCCAGCTTTGTAACGGGTACGATATAAAAGCACTTGAAATATTAGCAAGTGTACTGGAACCATTAAAAATATATGATCGCAACCAGGGAGATACGATGTACACTGTTTTTTCGCCCTTTACAAAACTCGCGGATATTGCCTCGCCTGATCAGCCGGAACCAAGAATTTTTAATAAGCAGGTAGCCGAATTTTTGATCAGGCCATCAACCATACTTGAAAAAGAAATTACAGGCAAGCTGACTCTTTGGAAAGAAAATGACACGTCATTCAGACTGTTACTCTTAAACGCGCCTGGGTTGTTGGAGGCAGCTGAATTGTCGGGAAATCTTTCCTTGCTGGCAACTGCCGGCCTGGAATCCATTCAATATATCGATCAGCAAAAAAATGCCGGTGAGGAATGGTTGAAACAGCAACAGGCTTTAATTCAACAGGCACGCAACCAGGGCGGCAGGTGCGAAATACAAGTGGTGGATGCGGTTGAAAAACTGGTAAAAAAAGCTGCGGCTAAATAATGAAAAATAAACCGGTAATAGTTTTTCAAAGTATCATTTTTAAAAGTTGAAAATTTAGCATGAGGAAATTCACTGTCTTACTGGTAAGCTTGTACGCTTTAAGTAGTGTATATGGTCAACAGGCTAATCAACCCGCATCATATAAAGCGGACGCTGTTTTTTACCAGGAATACCATGAAGCATTTCCGATAGCCGGCAACGCTGACGAAACAAATACCAGGAGCATTGCCATCGATCATTCATCCGCAATTTATATCGCCACCTCAGCCGGTGCGTTTACAAAAAAAGATGGAGAAAGTGTTTGGAAATTATTACCGTTTAAGGAGGAAGATAAGGGCCCGGCTTATGTTGTGGCCACTGACCAACAGGGCACCGTATGGATAGGCACCTGGAAAGGGATCTTTCAATTCCAAAATAATTTGTTGCAACTTATACCTGGTACCAACGGTCCAATCTCTGTTATCTGCACAGCAAAAGAAGGTGTTTATGCAATTGGCCCCGGAGGATGCTGGCTGAATGCCGGCAAGGGATTTATAAAAAAAGACTATCCTGTTGCCCGATCTGTGAGGGGTGCGGTCTCCGATAATAACAATGGGTTATGGATAACAAGCGATGTGGGTTTGTACCATGCCAGCAAAGAAAAAACAACTCATTTTTATAAAACATCTGTCCTGTTAAGTGCGCAACTTAAAGGTCTCGCATTTAATGATAAACAAGACCTGTGGATCAGCGGCCTGGGCGGAGTTTCTGTTATCAATAATGGAAAACAAAAGTCTGTCATTACGCCCACGCAAGGTTGCCCGTCCATCTATACAAATTGCGTAAAGCGATCGCCCGATGGAACGATGTGGGTAGGTACAAAAGCGGGCCTGGTTCGTTTTTATCCGGATGGCAAACATACACTTCTTATTAGCCGGCGCTGGCTGATGGATGACATGGTCAATGACATAGCTTTCGACCAGCAGGGCAACGCCTGGATCGCGACGGCGCAAGGGGTTAGCGCCATAAAAAAAAGACGAATGAACCTGGCAGAAAAGCAGGCTTATTTTTACGACCAGCTTATGCGCAGGCATATTCGGGCGCCCTGGATCGCTGGTCAATGTCACTTGCTAACGCCTGGCGATACCTCCCGCTTTATTCCTGAGGACGATGACAATGACGGAGAATATACCGGCAATTATTTAGCCATGGAATCTTTTCGGTATGCCGTTACAAAAACTGCAGACGCAAGGGAAAAGGCGCAAAAAGCATTTCATTTTTTAAAGCAATTAAAAGACATCACGAATGGCGATGGATATTTCGCCAGGACCATTGTGCCGGTTGAATGGACAGAAAGAGTGCATGATGGCAACCATGTTTTTACCGAAAGGGAAAAAGCGGAAGAGCTGGTGAAAGAGCCACGTTTTAAACCGGTGGAAACCCGCTGGCATCCTTCTGCTGACGGAAAATGGTTATGGAAGGGAGACGCCAGCAGCGACGAATGGAACGGGCACATGATGGGTTATTTTTTTTATTATGAACTGGCTGCGGATGAAACAGAAAGAGACGTTGTGCGGAAACATGTCGCTTCGCTCGTTGACCATTTGATTGCACATGATTTTACTATGATGGATGTCGATGGAAAACATACGCGCTGGTCCGTATGGTCGCCGAAATTATTAAACAACGATCCGGAATGGTCGCCTGACAGGAGCCTGAATTCTATGGAATTGCTGGCGTTCATCAAGCTGGCTTATTACTGCACCAACGATGAGAAATACCAGCAACATTATTTACGCCTGATCAATGAAGAACATTATCTTGATAACATGGCTGCGATAATGGACCAGAATCCTTCCTGGTTTATTTATTATGACGTAACGATGCAGGCCTACCTCTACCCTATTTTACTTCATTGTGAAAAAGATCCCCGCTTACTTGCCTTTTACCGGCAACATATAGATAAATGGATAGCCCGAAGAGAGGGTGATAAAAACCCGCTGATCAACTTTTTATATAGTTATGCCCGCAAAACAAAAACAGGATTAAAGGCATCAGTTGATTTCCTCATCGATACACCGCTCGACCTGGTGGACTGGCCCATTGACCATACAAAGAGAGAAGACATACAAATAGTGCACAGGCCGGTTTTGGACGACCTGCAGGTGAGTGAATTACAACCCGCGAGTATTCGCCATACGGTGCGCTGGGATAATAACCCATGGAACGCCAGGGGAGGAAATCCTGCCACGGAAAAAGAACCGGTCTTCTGGCTGTATCCTTACTGGATGGGCAGGTACCTTAAAATGATTGAATAATTTTCACGGATAAAAAATAATGATGATCAAAAAGTTTTGGGGGTTTTTATTTATAGTTTCATGTTTGAGTGTTTTAAAGACTGGTGCTACAGGTGGTAACAAGCCGCCTGTGCCCACGTCTTTTAAAGACACTGCTTTCATGCAGGCTTACAGCATTAAGTACACGCCGGGTGACGTGAAAGGTAACGGCGATATCGGTTTAAAGAAAGTGTACTGCGATCGTAACGGCGTGGTATTGATCTACTCTTCCCGCGGCATTTTAAAAAAATCCGGGGGGCAGTTCCTCTATCCGGGCCAGTTGGTCACCGATGTTTCCTACCTGCCAATGCCGGACAAAAAGATCAACAATATTGGCTTGTATCAAAACCAGTTTGTATTTGCCGATGACAAAGCAATCCTGAGCAATGCCTGGGCCGGTAAATTATATAGCCTTCATTCAATGCCCGATATTACCCTGTTTAGCGGCGGTGATGATTTTTCATTCGTCATTTCTAACGGCAATTCGGTTCAATATTTAAAAGATTCAAAAGTATTATTTGATTGGAAGAGTGAAGAGAAATTACTCGATATTTCGTTTGATAAAAAAAGGAAATTATTCTGGCTGTTGACTTCAAACAGCATTGTTGTTTTTAATCCTGCTGATAAGAAGGTCTATCCAAAATACAAAGGTGAGGGATTAACCTGCTTTAGTCTTTCCGCCAATAATAATGACATGTTGGTGGGCACCCACAACGGTTATTTTAAATTAAATCCTGACAACGGAATTAAATCTGCGGAAATAAACAATGCCCTCCCCTGCCGCGATATCACTGTAATAAAAACGATTGAAAATAAGACCTGGTTTGGATCAGTGAACGGTGCTTTTTCGGAAGAAGCCGATGGTAAATTTAAATACTATGCTTCTAAGCGCTGGATACCTGGTAACCATGTTAATGATATCGCAGCTGGCAGCGATCATACGGTATTGATATTGTCCGATAAGGGCCTGGGAGAGATCCATTTCCAGTCAATGACTTTACACGATAAGGCAATGTTTTATGAGCAGCAGGTGCGTAAAAGGCATATCCGCAACGGTTTTAATGCTACCATTTCAAGGATGAAAAATGGCGACGTGAATACAGGTTCGCTGGAGGATTCGGATAATGATGGTCTCTGGACTTCCATGTATTTGGGTGCAGAAGTATTTCGTTATGCAGCAACCAAATCTCCGGAAGCACTGGAGAACTGCCGGGAATCGCTGGATGCGATGGAGCGGCTATACACCGTTGCTAACCTCAGGGGATTTCCTGCGCGTTCTTATGAAAGACGGGGTTATGCAATTGCCGATACCCAGGTTTGGAAACACGCGGAAAACCCCGAATGGGATTGGAAATCTACCACCAGCAGTGACGAAGCTGTAGGACACATGTTTGTCTTCGGGGCCATTGCAGAATTAATCGATGAGCCGGCGCTAAAACATAAAGCGATCCAACTGATGGATGGATTGATGCAACATATTGTGGAGCATGAATTTTACATGATAGACTGGGACGGAAAACCTACCCGCTGGGGAAGGTGGAACCCGGAATATGTAAATGCAATGCCGAAAAATGTAGGCGACCGTAAGATCACTTCTTCCAATATCGTGTCCATGTTGCAGACGGCTTATCATTTTACCAAAAAAAAGATCTACAGGGAAAAGGCATTGGAACTGATGAATAAGTATGGCTATTTAGAAAACCTGATTCGGCCAATGAAAGAAATTGGTGAAGCGCCGGGCGGTGCCAGTCAACTCGCAGTAATTTTATCAGATGGCTGGAACCATTCGGATGATGAAATGTATTTCCTGGCTTATTGGGGTTTATATCGATACGCGCTAAACGACACCCTCAAAGCAAAATTTAAAACCGCCATCCTGGATCACTGGCAAATTGAAAGACCGGAAAAGGAAGGGGCCTGGAATATTTTTACGGCCATCACCGGCGTAAAACAATATGACCTGGATGAGGCTACCTGGTACCTGCAAAAATATCCGCTGGACATGATCGAATGGAAAGTAAAGAACAGTGAAAGAAGAGACATTGAATTCATTCCAAAAAATTTCAGGAATCAAACAATTAAGGAAGTGTTGCCACCGGACGAATTGCCCATCAGCAGGCACAATGCCAACCGCTTTGACCTGGATGGTGGTGATGACAATGGCAGCATAGAATACAGTGCGGGAGATATCTGGTTGTTGCCTTACTGGCTGGGCCGTTATTTAAAAGTAATCGGTCCGCCGGCTACGAGCGGGCAAATAACGCGTGTGCTATGAGTTTTCCTGGTGAGTCACCCCAAAGGATGGCCCACCAGGAAAATTCAGTTCAGTGTGAAATAATTTTTGTTGAATAGGGGTGAAATAATTCTATCATGTTGAGTCAAAATAAACGGCTTATTTCGCTGGATGCATTACGCGGTTTTACAATCATGGCAATGATTGTTGTCAACTATCCCGGCAGCGAAGACGCCATTTATTTTACCCTCCGTCATACAGAATGGAACGGCTTATCTTTTACTGACCAGGTGGCGCCCTTTTTTTTGTATTTCGTAGGAGCCTCCATTGCATTGGCCTATTCAAAACGACTGGCAGCAAATGTGAGTCGCGGCTCGATGTATAAAAAAATATTCATCCGGTCACTGAAGATATTTGCGGTGGGCATGTTCCTGAACATGATGCCCACTTTCGACATTCATAATATTCGCTGGACTGGAACATTGCAAAGAATCGCTATTGTATTTTGCATATCGGCCATCCTTTATTTGAATACCAGCTGGAAACAGCAGGCCTGGATCGCTGCTATTTTATTGGTTTTGTACTGGCTCGCGCTTACCTGCATACCAATGCCCGGAGTAGGAAAGCCAATGTTTGAGCCGGGCAATAATATCGTAGCGTGGTTTGACAATCAATTTCTACCCGGCAAAATGTGGCGGGGCAACTGGGACCCGGAAAGTATTTTAACAACTGTAACTTCCGTGGTTTCCTGTATCACCGGCATGCTTGCAGGAAGACTGATGTCGGGTGATAAAAGTCCGCATGAAAAAGTAAATTACCTGATGACAGCCGGTGTATTGCTGGCCATTGCCGGGTATTTTTGGGGATTGCTCTTCCCGGTAAATGAAAATCTTTGGACCAGTTCTTTTGTGTTGGTCACCTCCGGTTTTGCCTCTCTCTTGTTTGGTGCTTTTTATTTTTTGGTAGATATAAAAGGCAAAACAACAGGCACGCTTCCGGGAATTATTTTTGGTGCCAATGCCATTGCCATTTATTTTTTGGCTGATGTATGGGCGCTGTTGTTTTATATAACAAAATTTGGCGGCTCCTCACTCAATGAAAAATTTGTGAGCAGCTTAAGTAATGCAGGAACTGATCCGAGGCTGGCAAGCTTAATTTATGCATTGCTTTTTACGGGATTAAATTTTGGTCCGGCCTGGTTGCTCTATAAAAGAAAAATATTCATTAAGTTGTAGGGCGATTGCAATAATTCAACACTTCTTTATAAAAATTACGATGCCAGGAAAAATAAATACGGACGTTATAATCCAATCTTAAAAAAAAGTTACCCCCATTAGCAGCGTCTGAGTCCTGAGAAAGTGGTGGGTAATGTCATTTAATAATAAAAAGGTGATGCCCGGGTTCTAAAAAACTAATGCTAAATAAGTTATAAAGGAAAGAAAGAAACGGATACAAAAATTAGCGTAGGCTTATGGCCGCCACCTTATTGTAAATTTTGATGTGATAGTGCAGACGAGTTTAAACCAGTAATTGCATAAGTCGCCTCTTTTGGATCGGTCACGGCGAAGCCGGGATTCAAAAAATGCGCAGCAAATTTTTTTAAAGATGCAAAAGCAGCGACGTTGCAGTTACGCAGCCCGCCGGCTGGGGAGGCGAAAAGTGTGAATTTAAAAGAACTACCATTAAAAGGAATTTAGTTTTTGCCCGAAGATGAAATACGGCTGAAAAATTCAACAGATGAATATTTATCCAGGGAGAAATAAAAAGATCTTAAACCAATAAAAAATAAAATTATGAAAAAGGGTCAAAAGGCAAACAACTCCAGGCGAAATTTTATTAAAAACGCCGGACTTGTTTCAGCAGGTATTATGATTGTACCCCGCCACGTATTAGGCGGAACAGGTTATGTTGCACCCAGCGACCGCCTTAACATTGCGGCCATTGGCGCAGGTGGTAAAGGTCATGGTGATGTAAAGGAATTTTCAAAAAGTCCGAAGGTAAATATTGTGGCGCTCTGCGATGTGGATGACCGTCGTTCAGCTGAATGCCGCAAAGAATATCCCAAAGCGAAATATTACAAAGACTTCCGGAAAATGCTGGAAGCAGAAAAAAATAACATTGATGCCTGCAATATTTCAACACCCGATAATGTGCATGCAGTCGCAACGATCGCGGCTATGCAATTAGGCAAGCATGTGTACACGCAAAAGCCATTGACCCACGATATTTACGAAGCCAGGGCATTGGCGAATGCTGCGGGCCGTTACAAAGTTGTTACGCAAATGGGCAACCAGGGTGGCTCGAGCGATGGCGTTCGCCAGGCAAAAGAAATGCACGATGCCAATTTACTGGGCGATGTGCATACCGTGTATGTGTGGACCAACCGGCCGTTGTGGCCACAAGGCTTGCCTACACCCACCGGCAATTTTCCTGTGCCAAAGGAGGTAGACTGGGACCTATGGATCGGCCCGGCAAAGTTCATTGATTACAACCCTGCCTACATGCCCTGGAACTGGCGCGGCTGGAATGCTTTTGGAACAGGCGCATTGGGCGATATGGCCTGTCACATGATGGATCCCGTATTCCGTATTTTACCCATTGATTTTCCTACGGAAGTGCAATGCAGTATTCCTAAAAGCTGGACAGTCGGTGGCAAGGAAGCAAAATATCCTGATGGCTATCCCCCCGCTTCCGTGATCCATTTAAAGTATCCAAGAAAAGATGGCAAGGGTGAAATAAAAGTATCCTGGTATGATGGTGGCATTATGCCTCCGTTGCCGGATGAATTACTGCCGGGTGAAACTTTCGGCGGTGATGATGGGGGTGCCATGTTCATCGGCAACAAGAGTAAAATGATCGTAGATTGCTACGGCGAAAATCCAAGGTTATTGCCTTCTTCCCTGATGAAACAAACTACCATGCCGGCGCAGACAATTGCAAGGGTTCCGGAAGGACATTATTTACAGTGGGTGAATGCTTGTATTGCCGGTTATGGCAATGCAAAAACCAGTTCTCCCTTTGAATACGCCGGTCCTTTCACAGAAAGCATTTTAATTGGGAACCTGGCCATCCGAAGCTGGAACTTTGAAACAAAAAACGCCAAAGGCGACATTGACAATCCGGGCAGAAAGAAATTGTTATGGGATGCAAAAGAAATGAAGATTACTAATTTTGATGAGGCCAATCAATTTGTAAAAAGAGAATATCGCCAGGGCTGGAGCCTCGGCATTTAAATTATATTAAAAATAAACACATGAAAAAAATTGCATTGTTTTTTGTATTGGCAGCAGGCCTGATGGCCAGCTCCGATTCACGCAAAATAAAAAATGACGATAAATGGGTAAGCCTGTTTGACGGAAAAACACTTACTAACTGGAAAGCCAGTGAGCAGCCGGGCACTTTTTCAATTGAAGATGGAGCCATAAAAGTTGCGGGGGTTCGTTCGCACCTGTATTATGATGGCCCGGTGTTGGATCACAATTTTACCAACTTTGAATTTAAAGCACTGGTAATGACAAAACCCGGTTCCAATTCGGGTATCTATTTTCACACGGCCTACCAGGAAACCGGCTTTCCTGATAAAGGTTTTGAAGTACAGGTAAACAATTCTCATAGCGACTGGAAAAGGACCGCTGGCCTGTATGATATTAAAGATGTGAAAGAAGTTTACGTGAAAGACGATGTGTGGTTTACAGAATACATCAAGGTAGAAGGTAAGCACGTGATCACAAAGATCAATGATAAAGTAGTGTGCGACTGGACACAGCCGGATGGATTTATGCCGCCTGATGGTCATGCCGGAAGGGTTATTTCCAGCGGTACTTTTGCTCTGCAGGGACACGATCCTAAAAGCATTGTTTTTTTCAAAGACATTATGGTACGGCCTTTACCGTAAGAAAATGTTGACTCGTTTTTAATTCAATAAAACTTGCTATAATGAAGCCGATAGTCCAGATATCTCTTGACCTTACCAATATTGACGAAGCGCTGGAAACGGCGGCCATGGCCATGCGGGCGGGGGTCGACTGGTTGGAAGCGGGCACACCCCTGATATTGGCGGAAGGCTTGCATGGCGTTAGGAAATTAAGAGAAGCTTTTCCGGGCGTTCCAATTGTAGCTGATCTTAAAACAATGGATGGCGGCTACCTGGAAGCAGAGATGATGGCGAAGGCGGGTGCTACGCATGTAGTGGTGATGGCGAGGGCGCATGAAGAAACCATTAAATGTGTAGTGAATGCCGGCCGCGATTTCGGGATCCAGGTAATGGGCGATAACCTTGGTTGCGAAGACATGGTGGCCGCAGCAAAATGGCTCCAGGACCTTGGTTGTGATTATGTAATTCACCATATCGGCTATGACGAGCGACGTGGCATTGCAGCCTGGGGTTTACGTATGCCGAGCCCGCTTGATCAGTTGCGCGAAGTAGTGAAGGCAGTAAAAATTCCGGTACAGGCAGTCGGCGGACTCAGCCTCGAACAAGCCATTCAATGCCCCGAATATGGCGCACCCCTGGTGGTACTTGGTGCACCACTTACCATCGATGGCGATAGTTTTAAAACCGCAGGCGGAGACCTGGAAAGTTCATTGCGCCTCATCTGCGAAAAGATTCATGCTTATAATATTATTGTTGAATGATAAACTTTTATTTTTTTTACACAGTCAGGAAAAGCTATTTGCTGTAGTAGTGTCTGGCCCCCTCTCCTCTTGGAGAGGGCGGGGGGTGAGGTCACGTAAAGGCTACCGTTCTCAATAAACCCAATAAAATTATTACCAAAATGAAGTCAGCCGCTGTTGTAAATTTTGCGCCTGAGAAAGGCTCCGTAGAGATTCGTGAAATAGATCAGCCTGTTATCGGTGATGAAGATATTTTGCTGGAAGTGGCCAATGTAGGTGTTTGCGGAAGCGACCTGCACCAGTGGACAGCGGATCATAGCTGGCCAGTAAATTATCCGGTTGTATTGGGCCATGAATTTGGCGGCCATATTGTTGCCCTTGGCAGCAGGGTAAAAAACTGGAAAGAAGGTGACCGCGTGGTCAGTGAAACAGCTGCTGTCATTGATGTCCATAACCCGATGTCTAAGATTGGTTTGTATAACCTCGATCCTACCCGCAAGGGTTTTGGCTACGGCGTAAATGGCGCCATGACCCGGTATGTAAAAGTACCGGCCAGGTGCCTGCATAAAGTGCCGGAAGAGATTCCATTTGAACACGCCTGTTTAACAGAGCCCTGCTGCGTTGCCTACAGCGCAGTGGTAGAAAACACTGGTCTCAAACCCGGTGACCGGGTGATTGTACTTGGTCCCGGAACCATTGGTATTTTGTGCGCGGCAATGGCCAGGCTGTGTGGTGCGCAGGTAGCGATTGTAGGACTGGAAGCAGATAAACACCGGTTGGATATCGCAAAGCAATATGGCTGCGAAACGATCATCGGCGATGCAACAGAATGGGCATTCAGGCGGGATGGATTGGGAGCTGATTGTGTGATAGATGCAGCTGGCGCAAGCATCACTTTAAAAATAGCATTGCAACTGGTAAGGCCCAATGGAAAAATCACCAAAGTAGGCTGGGGCCGGCAACCACTCGGTTTTAACCTTGATCCGCTGGTGCAAAAAAACATCCGCCTGCAAGGCAGCTTCAGCCATAACTGGCCGATGTGGGAAAGGGTGCTTGCTTTAATGGCAAGTGGCCAGTTGGATGTGAAACCTATAATAGGCGGCGTATGGCCGGTAACGGAATGGCATACGGCATTTGAAAAAATGCACAACGGAGAAATAGTAAAAAGTGTGCTGAAACCAGTTTAAAAAATAAAGCATAATAAAAAACTACATAAATCATGGAAGGCATAATTCAAAAACTTTATTATGCAATGAACATTTGTCTGGGCCACCAGACTCTCTTATACCAGTAACCGGGTTAGCCGCCTTTCGTTGGTTCGGTTCGCCAACGGCGAATTGAAAAAATGCGCAGCATATTTTTTCAAAGAAGCAAAAACAGCGGCGTTCCGGTTATCCGCCAGCTGGCGGACCGGCTGAGGAGGCGAAAGTAGCGAAATGAAAATGTTAACTTAATCAGCATAGAAATATTGTCGTGTAATCAACGCAATCATAATTGACAATAAGAAAGAAATTGAAGAAATGATCTTAACCTGTTTAAAAGCAGGCAAAAATTTGAAATAAAAAATCTTACAAATTAAAATCAAGGAGTCTTTTACAGATACTAAAAAAAGCACCTCATGCGGTTGAAAAATAAAATAATTATCATAACCGGAAGCACCACCGGCATCGGAAAAGCCATCGCTTTAAATTGTGTAGCAGAAGGCGCCAAAGTAGTCATCAATGGCCTCGATATAGCAGGTGGTGAAGCAGTCGTAAAAGAACTGGGCGAAGAAAATACCGCATTACATATTGAAGATATCAGTATAGCCGGCGCCCCGCAACGCCTGGTGGATACAGCTATAAAAGCTTTTGGCAGACTTGACGCAGTGGTAAACAATGCAGCGATGGTAGTGTCGGGCGATATCAACACCACCGACCTGGCATATTTGCGTACCGTGCTTGAAGTAAATACGATCGCGCCATTTGCACTCATCCAGGCCGCTTTGCCTGAGCTCATAAAGACGCGTGGCTGTGTATTGAATATCGGCTCTGTAAATGCCTACAGCGGCGAGCCAAACCTGCTGCCATACAGTATTTCAAAAGGCGCGCTGATGACGATGACCCGCAACCTGGGCGATACGCTCAACCGTGAAAATGGTGTTCGGGTAAACCAGCTCAACCCGGGCTGGGTGCTCACGGAAACAGAAACGCTGCGCAAGCATCAACAGGGTCTGGCGGAAGATTGGTACAAGGATATCCCAACGATATTTGCACCCGCCGGAAGAATTTTAAAACCAGGGGAGATCGCCGCCGCCGCAGTGTATTGGCTGAGTGATGAAAGCGGGCCGGTGTCCGGACAGGTGATGGACCTGGAACAATATCCGCTCATCGGGCGTAACCCGCCTAAACACACTAACACGCCTGTATCAAAATAAAAAATTAACATGCCAAAACTAGCCGTGTTTCCTAAAGCATTTATGATACCGCTTTGCAAAGACGGAACCATGCGTTTGTCGGAATGGATCGAACTAGCCGTTAAACTGGATATCGATGGCCTGGAATGGTATGCGGGTTTCCTGGAAATGAAAGAAGAAAAAAACTGGCTGACCTTCCGTCGCCAGGTAGAAGATCATGGAAAAACAATTCCGATGATGTGTTGCTCCCCGGATTTCACCCACCGCGATGCGTCTTTTAGAAAAACAGAAATTGAAAAACAAAAACGGTGGATCGACATGACACAGGCATTGGGCGGTGCTTATTGCCGGGTACTTTCCGGGCAAAAGCGGCCGGAGCTTTCTATTGAAGAAGGTGTGCAACTGGCAGCGGATTGTATAAACGAATGTTTGCCGTATGCGCAGGAAAGAAATATTACCCTGGTCATCGAAAATCATTACAAAGATGATTTTTGGGAATACCCGGAATTTGCGCAGCAAATGGATATTTTTTGTAAGCTGGTCGATAAAATCACTGACCCATTTTTTGGTGTCAACTATGACCCCAGCAATACCTACCTCGCCGGCGAGGATCCCATTGAACTATTGCAGCGGGTAGCTCACCGGGTAATAACGATGCACGCCAGTGACCGGTACCTGAAGCATGGAACAATTGCTGATCTGCGAATGGAGGAAGGCGGTGCACAGGGTTATGCGAAGCGGCTGAGTCATGGTGAAATTGGGAAAGGATTAAATGATTACGATGCTATTTTCACTATCTTAAAAGCGGCCGGTTTTAATAACTGGATCAGCATAGAAGATGGCGTAGATGGCATGGACCAATTGGAAAGAAGTGTTGCTTTTGTAAGAAAAAAAATAAACGAATATTGGCCTGAAGATAATAGCCGCTCCTCATTATAATTTTATTAACGCTGCTAAAGGCTGGCCAGCTTTAGCTTAAATTGACGTTCATCATGAAACTAAGGATCACACTATTTTTAATATTCATTTGTTATGCAGGTTTTATCGGCCATGCGCAACAATCTTCAAAACCCGTATCAGCCAAAAAGATCAACCAGTGGATCGAACAAAGGACCTGGGCAGGCGGGGTTACAATAAGTCCGCACTTGTCTGT
>JBDSLD010000089.1:0-10373 GCA_039916545.1 Ferruginibacter sp. | reverse complement strand
CGCAAGTGAAGTGATCTATTCCATGTTAATGATGCAAAATGGGTTTGTGGCACCCAATATAAATTTCGAAAATCCCGATGAAGAATCAGCGAAATTGAATATCGTTAAAAAGACTATCGAAAAAGATATAATTGTATTTTTGTCTAACTCATTCGGTTTTGGCGGAACCAATTCTTCGCTTATCATTAAAAAACCAGACTAAATAATTACGTATGAACAACAATGAGATCATTGAGAAAATCCGTCACTTCATGATGGAGGAGTTTGAGGTGGAGCAAGAGAAGATAACTCCCGATGCAAATTTGAAAGAAACCCTTGGATTAGATAGTTTAGATTATATTGATTTAGTGGTAGTTATAGAAAGTAACTTTAAATTTAAAGTTAAGCCGGAAGATTTTGTTGGCATCGTAACCTACCAGGACTTTTGCGATTATGTGATCTCACGCGTCAAAGCAAAAGAACTTGTTTAAATGTCATGGGACGGCAAATCCAGGGGCAATAAATCGGGCTATCGGACTTTTGTATGGATATTAAAGAACTATGGTGTTTCCCCCGCCTATTTCCTGCTCAGATTCGTTACCTTTTATTACTTTTTATTCTCTGCAAAATCATCCCGACATTTATTGAAATTTTATCGTCGCAGAATTGGTTTTACGTGGTTAAAATCAATTAGTTATCTATACAAAAATTATTTTAAATTAGGACAAACCATTATTGATAAAGTGGTGGTAATGTCCGGGATTAAAAATAATTTCACCTTCAACTTCGATGGAGAGGAGAATTTAAGAAAAATAACAGAACAACAGAAAGGGGGGATACTGTTAAGTGCGCACATCGGCAATTGGGATATTGCCGGCCACCTCCTTAAGCGCCTTGAGACAAAAATAAATATTGTAATTTTTGACGGAGAGTATAAAAAAATTAAGGAATATCTTGATTCCGTAACTGGCAGGCCCTCAGTGAAAGTGATCGTAATAAAGAATGACCTTTCTCATATTTATGCCATCAACGACGCTTTTAAAAATAATGAATTGGTATGTATGCACGCAGACCGGTTTATTGAAGGTAATAAAATACTGGTAGCCGATTTATGCGGCGAGCAAGCGCGGTTCCCGATGGGGCCTTTTTTATTGGCTTCAAAATTTAAAGTTCCTGTTTCATTTGTTTTTGCGGTAAAGGAAAGTAATTTGCATTATCATTTTTTTGCAAGCGAGGTAAAGGATTATGGACAATTGCCAAAGGAAATGGCCATGCAGGAAATGCTAAATGATTTTGCCGGCGAAATGGAAAAAAAGGTAAAGGAGTACCCCGCGCAGTGGTTTAATTATTATAATTTTTGGGAGAAATAGCAGAGGTCGCTAACCTTGTTGGGTGCCAACACGCATTAAAAGGTGGACAACATAAAGACGGACAAATGATCAACCAGGTAAACAATATCGAATCCTTGATACCCCAGCGATCGCCTTTTGTAATGATCGACCAGCTTACCTGGCACGATGAGCAGGTTACCCGTACCGGGTTCTTGATAAAAAATAATAATATACTCGTTGAGAACGGACAATTTTGTGAAGCGGGTTTGGTGGAAAATATAGCGCAAACTGCAGCTGCACGTGCTGGTCACGTAGCAGTATTGGAAAATAAACCGGTCCGGATTGGATATATTGGTGCGGTCAAAAACCTGCTAATTCACGCTTTGCCTTTTGTAAATGACCAGCTAACAACTGAAATAAAAGTAGAAAATCAAATCTTTGATGTAACGCTTATTAAAGGAACGGTTTATTGTAACGAGCGGTTACTGGCTGAATGCGAGATGAAAATTTTTATTCAATCAAAATAAATTCCATTATGAAACAAATGATCAAATTAACATGTTTTGTGGCGTTTTTATTTTTAGCGGGTGTAACGCAGCCTGTATTTGCCCAAACTTTAAAAGATGTATTTACATCTTCAGAGACGCCTGTTTTTTACTTGGGTGTTGATTTTACGCAGGCACGCCTGATCGACGCGTCTGAAAATGCTTCGGATATCCGTGACCGGCATTTCCCGGCTATCAATGATTTAATTGTGAACGAGCCTAAAAAATATGACCTTGCAGGCGCACTGCACAAAAGTAATGTGGATCATGACCTGGCGTCGGTGGCAAAAAGAAACGCTAAAATAAATACGGAAGATATCAAATCAACCAACTCAGCAGATTATAACCGTTTAAAAGAAGAGGATATCAGTAAACTGGTCAAAGGATTTGATTTTGGGGGTAAGAAGGGGGTGGGGCTTTTGTTAATTGTGGATGGCATGAGCAAGGCCAAAAAAGGCGCCGGTATCTGGGTGACTTTTATAGATATGGGAACAAAGAAGGTTCTGATGACAGAGCGCATGGAAGGTAAGACCGGTATGGCGTTCGGGTTTCGCAACTATTGGGCAACCCCGATCCGTGAAGTATTGGACGACATCGAAAAGAAAAAGTACAAAGAATGGAAAGCACGGTATGGAGAGTAAAGAAAGTCCGAATGCCCGGTGTAGCAGGTCGTATCTTCTGAACCAAAAATAAACTACACCCTGGTTCGTGTCGTCACGAACCAGCCGCTGTTGATTAGATTAGCGTGCCTACTTAATTTAAGCGCTGGTTCCCGTAGCTTGTTGTTCCCGGGAATAGCAGTTGATATAAAAAAGGATGAAAAAAGAATTGAGCAACCGGATATCCGTTTTAGTACGTTTCAATGAAGCCGATCCGTTGGGGATCGTATGGCATGGGCATTATATACGGTATTTCGAAGATGGGCGGGAATCATTCGGAAAGGACCATGGACTGGGATACCTGGATATGTACCGGCAAGGTTTTATTACGCCGGTCGTAAGCGTGGAGTGCGATTTTAAAAAATCATTGCGTTTTGGCGATAGTGTGATCGTGGAGACGATCTATACTCCCTGCGAAGCCGCTAAAATAAAATTCAGGTACCGGTTGTACAACGCCGAAACAGGCGACCTGGTGGCGGTAGGTTCTTCCGTACAGGTATTTTTAGATAAGGTTGAATCAGTTCTTCAATTGAACAACCCGCCATTTTTTGAAGTATGGAAACAAAAAGCGTTGATTTAATTTACGATTATGAAAGACGTCTTTATTGTTGCCGATAACATTATATCCCCACTTGGTAGAACCACCGAAGAAAATTTTTCCAGTCTTAAAAATGGCCGGTCAGGCATACAGGAGCAACATAATCCGGCAATGTCGGACCATCCTTTTTATGCTTCTTTACTTAATGACGGCGACGGCCAGTTAGCGGCTAAACAATCAGCCTACACCAAATTTGAGCATTTATTGATCGCCTCTATCAGCGATGCCTTGACATATACAGACATTGACATTACTGATAAAAAAACGGTCCTGATCATTTCCTCTACGAAGGGCAATATCAGCCTGATAGAAAACAACGCCTTAAATCCGGAATTAAAGAAAAGGTTGGCGCTGCATACTTCCGCGGAGTTGGTGGCCGGATACTTTCATTGCACCAATAAGCCATTGGTCGTCTCCAATGCCTGTATTTCAGGATTGCTGGCTATCCTGATCGGGAAACGCCTCCTGCAATCCGGGCAGTATGACCATGCTGTGGTAGCGGGCGCGGATGTGATCTCAAAATTTATTCTTTCAGGATTTGAATCGTTCCAGGCGATAAGTCCTGGCCCTTGCAAACCCTTTGACGCAGCGCGTAATGGGATAAACCTGGGCGAGGGCGCCGGTACAATTATTCTTTCAGCCAATAAAAATTATTCGAAGGGTATTAGAATTGCCGGCGGGGCCACCAGCAATGATGCGAATCATATTTCAGGCCCCTCCCGCACGGGAGATGAACTTTGCCAGGCAATTAACAAAGCGATGCAGGAATCATCACTGACAGAGAATGACATTGACCTGATCTCCGCACATGGTACAGGAACCATTTACAACGATGAGATGGAAGCGCTCGCTATTTCGCTGGCAAAATTGCAGGGCGCTCCCGTTCACAGTTTGAAAGGCTACTACGGACATACATTAGGAGCGGCGGGAATTATCGAATCCATCGTCTCCGTTCAATCGCTGAAACAGGATATTATTTTAAAAAGCATCGGGTTTACCGAACTGGGGGTAACGAAACCGTTGAATATTTCCACCAGTTTGCAAACTGCGTCCTTAAAAAATTGCCTTAAAACCGCTTCCGGTTTCGGAGGCTGTAACGCTGCCCTGGTATTTAGCAGGGATTAGATTTTTAATTAATAAAACATTTCTATTTTAATGAATTTTTTTTCCAGGGATAAAAAAACTGCTTTCGAGGCAAAAGAGGCTGCACAGTGGATCGCTTTCGGACCGGTAATTTTCCAGGCGGCGCGGGTGTTGCGAAACTCAGGTATTTTAACTGTGGTAGAAGCCAGTGGTAATACGGGCTTGTTATTGGCGGAGATCATAACCGCAGTGAAACTGCCGTTGTATGGCGTACGGGTTTTGCTCGAATCCGGGTTGAGCCTGGGACTTATTTTGGTCAACGATCACAAATACACTTTGGCAAAAACGGGTCATTTTATTTTACATGATCCGCTTACAATAGCCAATATGGACTTTGTGCATGATGTGTGCTACAAAGGGTTGTTTGCCCTGGATAAAAGTATAGAAAACGGCAGGCCGGAAGGCTTGAAGGAATTTGGTGAATGGCAAACCATTTATGAAGGGCTGTCACAGTTACCCGAACAGGTGCAAAAAAGCTGGTTCCAGTTTGACCACTTTTTTTCGGATGATGCTTTTCCGCGGGTTTTGCCAAAAGTTTACAAGAATGGCGTAAAAAAATTACTGGATATTGGCGGCAATACGGGTAAGTGGGCCATTGCTTCGGCTAAATATTCTGCCGATATAGAAATTACGATCATGGATCTGCCCGGCCAATTGAATGTTGCGAAAACTAAAATTGAGCAATTAGGGTTGTCAGAAAGGGTTTCATTTCTACCGGTCAACATCCTCGATGCATCGGTAGAGTTTCCAAAAGGATTTGATGTGATCTGGATGAGCCAGTTTTTAGATTGTTTTTCAGAGGATGAAATCGTGTCTATTTTGCGCAGGTGCTACGAGGCATTGGAAGATAATGGAACAGTAATAATTTTAGAACCGTTCTGGGATCTGCAGCGGTTTGAGGTCGCGGCTTTTTGCCTGCAGCAGACTTCTCTTTATTTTACCGCCCTCGCCAATGGCACCAGCCAGATGTATAGTGCCGAAACTTTTTTATCTTGTATCGGAAGAGCCGGCTTCGAAGTGGTAGAGCAGGAAGACAATATCGGGTTAAGCCAGAGTTTATTAAAATGCAAAAAGAAAAAATAGACGGCCAAAAAAGATCCGGGATGGTATGCAGCACAAGGGAGTGACACAACGATGATGCTATGAAAAACAAAAGCTGGTAAACCAAAACAAAAAAGGATCACCTATCATACAAGGAATAATCATCAGCAGAGCCAGGCCCCTCTTTTTTGGAGAGGGCGGGGGGTGAGGTAAACTAAACCTAACGAACATGAATAAAGAACAAGTAGATGTTTTGGTAATTGGCGCCGGTCCTGCCGGAACTGTTGCCGCTTCTATCATTAACAAGGCCGGCTTCAAAGTTAAGATCGTTGAAAAACAACAATTTCCACGTTTCGTAATAGGCGAAAGCCTTTTGCCCCGTTGCATGGAAGCCCTTGAAGAGGCAGGTTTTTTAAATGCGGTAAAAGAAAAAGGTTTCCAGGAAAAATTCGGCGCCAAGTTTGTGAAAAACGGTAAGACCTGTGATTATTTTTTTGCTGACCAGTTTACCCCCGGTTGGAACTGGACCTGGCAGGTACCGCGTGGTGAATTTGATAAAACACTGGCAGATACCGTTGAAAAAATGGGTGTGCCGGTTTGTTATGAAAATACGGTAACGGGCATCGACTTTTACGGCAGCGATTCTGTAACAACTATTGAAGATAAAGACGGGAACAAAAGCCAGGTAGCAGCCAGGTTCATTGTAGATGGCAGCGGTTATGGAAGGGTTATCCCCCGGCTGTTCAACCTGGATAAGCCATCTAACCTTGTTCCGCGAAAAGCACTGTTTACGCATACCATCGATAAAAAACGCTCACTCGATGACGAGCCGGATCGTATTACGATCATCGTTCATGCCTTTGGTATCTGGGTGTGGGTGATCCCCTTTTCAAATGGCGTTACCTCATTGGGCTTTGTAGGCGAACCTGAATTTTTTAAGCAACATGAAGGTACCGACGAGGAGCAATTGCGGGCCCTGATCGCGGCTGAACCCTATTTAAGAGAGCGCTTTGAAGATGTGGAATTTGTTTTTGATCCAAAAGTATTGGAATCCTGGTCCAGCACAACCGAAAAATTTTATGGGGAAGGATTTGTGCTGACTGGAAATGTTACCGAATTTCTTGATCCCGTTTTTTCCTCGGGCGTCACCCTTGCCACTGTTTCCAGCCAACTGGCTGCCAACCTGGTGATCAGGAAATTGAATGGTGAAACCGTCGATTGGCATAAGGAGTACACGGAGCCGATGATGCAAGGCGTAAATACTTTCCGCTCATACGTAATGGCCTGGTACGAAGGCACGCTCGATACTATTTTCTTTGCGGATAACCAGGTGCCAGCTATTAAAAGCATGGTTTGTTCAGTTTTGGCCGGCTATGTTTGGGATACGGGTAATCCGTACGTGAGGGATCACCAGACTGCATTGCAGAAGCTTGCCCAGCTGATCAACTACCGGGATGCTCAAGCCGAAAAATCAAAAATTTAAGCTTTGCCGGGAGATATTTATATTACCGCCAGTTCACTGATCAACCAGCAGGGGATCTTTAAAAATGAGCGGGCCGTCTTTAAGAATAACAATACAAGTCTGCCTGAATTTTTGATAGCCGCCTATCGCGATTCCGGGATCAGCTATCCCAAGTTTTATAAAATGGATAACCTGGCCAAACTCGGCTGGCTGGCCGCAGAAGTGCTATTAAAAGACAGCTTTGAAACGGGAAAATATCAGCCTGAGGATGTTGGGATAATCTTTAGCAATAATAATTCCAGCCTCGACGCTGACCTGAAGTATTTTGAATCCACCAAAACCATTGCCAGTCCTGCGCTGTTTGTGTACACGCTGCCTAATATTGTGATAGGCGAAATTTGCATTAAACATAAGTTCAAAGGAGAGAATGCATTCTTTATATTTGATGCATTTGACGCTGGTTTTATAGAGAAATATGTTACTAACCTGATCAATAGCAATATCTTGCAGGCTTGTATTTGCGGATGGGTAGAGTCGGTCGGCGAAGAATACCTGGCAGCATTGTTTTTGGTAGAAAAAATTGCCGTGGCGCCTACGGGGCCGGTTGCAACCGATTCAGCCGCAATGGTTTTTACAAAGGAAAATTTAAATAAAATATATTATTTACGAGATGGATAAATTAATGCAGGATCTGAAAGTACAGATCATCGCCCAGTTGAATTTGCAGGATGTAAAACCGGAGGATATCGGGGACGACCAGTCGTTGTTTGTGGAAGGTTTGGGATTGGATTCCATCGATGCCCTGGAGTTGATCGTTTTACTGCAACAACAATACAAGATCAAGCTTTCAAATGCGGAAGATGGTCCCAAAGTGTTCAGATCGGTAAGAACAATTGCCGAATATATTACTGAGCAACAGGCACAAAATACTTAACAAATGAATGCTCCTGTCTTTATCGCGGGTACAGGTGCTATAGCTGCCATTGGAAACAATTCGGCCGAATGCCTGGCCGCGCTCGAAAACGAATTGCCGGGGATGGGGCAAATGGCCTTTCTTAATTCCGTTCATTCAAACACCTTACCGGTTGCGGAAGTAAAGCTAAGTAATGAACTGCTTGCCCAACGCCTCGGAATCCCTGCGGTTGTAAGTCGCACCGCAATGCTGGGTATGGCAGCCGCCAAAGAAGCATTGGATAATACGGCTATTCCGGATTTTTCCACGTTACGTACCGGTTTTATTTCAGCCAATACTGTTGGCGGTATGGACAGGACAGAGCAGTTTTTTACTGATTTCCTAAAGGATCCGGCAAAGGGAAGGTTACGGGATGTCGTCCACCACGAATGTGGTTACGTAACGGAACTGGTTGCGGGATACATCGGTATACGTAATTATATTTCCACCGTCAGCACGGCCTGTTCTTCTTCGGCCAATTCAATTTTCTATGGGGCAAGATTGATCAAAAATAATATACTGGACGTAGTGGTGGCCGGTGGCGCCGATGCGTTGACCAAATTTACCCTGAATGGTTTTAACACCCTGATGATATTGGACCATGATCCTTGCAAGCCGTTTGATGAAAACCGCAAGGGGCTCAACCTGGGCGAGGGCGCCGGTTATGTGGTGCTTGTATCCGAAAAAGTTGCCGCTACTATGCGACAGGCTCCTTTTTGCAAACTAAGCGGCTATTGCAATGCCAATGACGCTTACCACCAAACGGCGTCTTCCCCCGACGGAACAGGTTCTTATCTGGCAATGAAGGGAGCGCTGGATCGGAGTGGGCTGGATGTAACCGACATCGATTATATCAACCTGCACGGTACCGGAACGCAAAATAATGATATCGCTGAAGGCACCGCAATTAAACGTTTATTTGGACCATTGTTTCCGAAAATGAGTTCTACCAAATCATTTACCGGGCATACGCTGGGCGCCAGCGGCGGGCTGGAAGCCGTATTTTCCGTGTTATCCATACGGGAAAGAATGATCTATCCTAACCTTCGTTTGGAAACTCCCATGAAAGAACTCCCTTTTGTGCCGGAAACGGCGCTGATAAAAAATGCCAGCATTAAAAACGTACTCTCTAATTCATTTGGCTTTGGAGGAAATTGTTCATCACTGATCTTTTCAAAAATATAAGATGAAGCTGTACATACGGGCGACCGGAAATATTTCACCGCAAAAAACTTTTGGCCATGCCGGGCTTTTGACAGAACCAGTAGAATATTTTGGCAACAGGCTAAGCTGTGTGGAGCCCGATTATAAAACAATCATTGATGTAAAACTGATCCGGCGGATGAGCCGCATCATTAAAATGGGCGTAGCCGCAGCCATGGAATGCCTGGAGGATGCGAACGTGGAAGTGCCGGATGCAATTGTAACAGGTACGGCTTATGGCTGCCTGGAAGATACGGGGATCTTCCTTTCGAAAATGGTGGAGCAACAGGAAGAATTGCTGGCACCCACCGCTTTTATTCAATCCACCCACAACACGGTTGGCGCCCAGATCGCACTGATGCTGCATTGTAACGGTTACAACAATGTATTTGTGCATCGTGGCTTTTCTTTCGAAAGTGCCCTGCTTGATGCGATAATGTTATTGCAGGAAGGCGAAGCAAATAACGTATTAGTTGGGGGGGTGGATGAAATCACAGATGTGAGTCATGCTATTTTAACGCGATTTGGATTGTATAAAAAAGAGCGGGTTTCTAATCTCCGGCTTTTTAATGGTTCCTCAAAAGGAACGGTTGCCGGCGAAGGCGCTGCATTTTTTTTGCTGGTAAATCAGCCATCGGACAATAATTATGCGCGGCTGGATGGCTTGTACACTTTTTATAAACCTGCCGGCATACAAGAAACGGAACAGCAAATTTTATCCTTTTTATCGGCTCAGTCAATTTCACCGGCCGATATAGACCTTGTCATTACCGGCAGAAATGGAGATGTGACAAGCGATGAAGTTTATGACAGTATTGCCACAACCGTTTTTACTGGCAATTATACGATCAGTTATAAACAGCTTTGTGGTGAATATCCTACTGCCACTTCATTTGCCCTTTGGCTGGCGGCTAACATTCTCCGGTCTGGAACAGTGCCGGAAGCAATTGCGAAAAATGAAGATAACATCGCAGGAATAAAAAGGATACTGATCTATAACCATTCTCAAAATATACACCATTCCTTACTATTGATCTCGGCATGTTAAATTTCAGGAACACAAATATTTTTTTCCTTTTACTGGCCGTCATCGCCCTTGGTGCCAATGCCTTTGTAACTGTTCCTTTTGTGATATACCCGTTGTTGCTGGTGATATATTCCGGCATAGTTTTTTATGGTTGTTACTTTGTTGATTCCAATTTTTTTCTGCCGGTTGTATGTTCTGCCAAAACGAATAGAAAAGAAATTGCGATCAGTTTTGATGATGGGCCTGCAAATCAGTACACAGGTGAGACCTTGCAGGTGCTGAATGACCATGGCGTAAAAGCGGCCTTTTTTTGCATTGGCAAACGAATTGGTGAAAATGAAAAGTTGTTCCGGCAACTGCATGAAGAGGGGCACCTGATCGGTAATCATAGTTATTCTCACCATATTTGGTTCGATCTTTTTTCTTACCAAAA
>JBDSLD010000088.1:0-16095 GCA_039916545.1 Ferruginibacter sp. | reverse complement strand
CATGGCACAACCAACCTTTGACGCCTTCCAGGTAATAGGCGACCCGAGCAGGAGGAAAATGCTGATGCTGCTTTCAACCGATAGCCTGACCATTAACAGCCTGGCAGAGAATTTCGATATGAGCCGGCCCGCGGTTTCCAAGCACATTAAAATATTGCACAGCGCAGGGTTTATTTCTATCCGCGACATTGGCAGGGAACGGTATTGCACGTTGAAAAAGGATGGCTTCGAAGAACTGCAGGCGTGGATCACGCACTTTGACGGGTTTTGGACATCGAAGCTGAAAAAGTTAGAAGCCTTATTAAATAACAAATTGCCCAATTAAAACAAAGTTATGATAGCAGGCAAAATATGCATGACTACACAGGACGTGACAGCACTTTTTTACCGCTCTTTTTTAAATGGAAAAAGTGCCGATGGCACATGTGCCTGATCGATCAATAACCCTAGCGCCCTCGCCCTTTCCGGGAACTTTATCGCCAGGTTGTTTTTCTCCCTGGGATCCTTTGAAAGATCGTATAGCTCCACTTTTCCTCCGGTCAAAGAATCAACCTGCAAAAGGATGGCCTTCCACTTACCTTGTCTTACTGCCTGCTTACCACCCTGCTCGTGAAATTCCCAGTACAGGTAATTGTGTTCCTGCTGAACATTTTTATTGGTCAACGATGGAACGATTGACAGGCCGTCTGTCGCGGGTGCTTCTTTTACATTTGCCAACTCTGAGAAAGTAGCAAACATATCCCAGAAGGCGCCGATGTGTTCGCTTGAAGTGCCCGTCTTTATCACACCTTCCCATTTAGCGATAAACGGTATGTGAATGCCGCCTTCCGAAAGATCGCGCTTTTTGCCACGGAACTTACCGGTACTATTAAAAAAAACAGGATCGGCGCCACCCTCTTTGTGCGGACCATTGTCGCTGGTGAAAATGACAAGTGTATTTTTATCAAGGCCACTTTTTTTAAGTTGATCTATCACCTGGCCTACATACTTATCGAGGCGCGCAACCATTGCCGCAAAAGTTGCACGCGGATATTGCTGTGAAACATAGCCATCATTGATAGCGCCAGGCCCGTAGTTGTTACCCTTATATGGTACTTCAGCAAATTTTCCTTTATAATATTGAAAGATGCTATCGTCAGGAACGAGCAACTCGGCATGGGGTAAAGTATAAGGCAGGAACAGGAAAAATGGTTTTTTACCGTCATCAGAACTTATAAAATCGATTGCCTTTTGTTGAATAATATCAGGTGCATATTCTTGTTGGTTTAAAAATGCTTCATTGCCGCTGAGTATCATCTTTTTGTCATTATCCCAAAGATGAGTCGGATAATAGCGGTGGGCAAGGCTTTGACAATTGTAGCCATAAAACCGATCAAAGCCATGTTTGTTCGGATCGCCTGTCGAACCGACCGGTCCGAGTCCCCATTTGCCAAAAGCACCGGTCCTGTATCCTGCCTTGCTTAATATTTCGGTGACCGTCACAATCGAATCTGCCAACGGTTGTTGTCCTTCAGGCGACACGCTAACATTGCCACGGATATAAGTATGGCCAGTATGCATGCCCGTTAGCAAAGCCGACCTGGACGGGGCACAAACAGTTGTTCCTGCATAAAATTGTTTGAAAACAATTCCGTCCTTTGCAAGCTTGTCTATATTTGGAGTGTTGATCAGCTTTTGCCCGTTCGCCCCGATGTCGCCATAGCCCAGATCATCCGCTAAAATGAATACTATATTGGGCCGTGTTGACCTTTACCGATTGCTTAATATTAAATTTCTTCTCCAGGTATGTCCCTATGGACTAAATAATGTATAAATATTATCCCAATTTCTATACATTACAAGTTTGGCTGAATATTGAAATTTCCCAGTTTATTTACTTGTATCGATAAGTTAATTAACGTCTTTCACGCACCTGAACTCAAGATTATTTCCTGCACTGCTTGTCTCGCCCTTTCCCCTGCTGCCTGCTTTGTACCGGATGCACTACTGATCACTGCAGAGAAAGGAGCCGCCGCGCTGTACATGTTTTACGAGGCCGGGTTCTTCAGGATCATAGCTATCTGCGGGGCCGTGGGGATTATTTTGCGGACTTTTTCTATAATAATCCGGCCGGTACAGGTCAGCGCACCACTCCCATACATTACCATCCATATCGTATAGGCCAAATGCATTTGCAGGAAACGATTTTACCGGAGCTACCTCCCTATATCCATCTTCAATTGTGTTGTGATCTGGGAAATTTCCCTGGTAAATATTTGCCACCCACTTACCACCAGGTTTTAGATCTTTGCCCCAATAATATTGCTGGTGCTGCTGGTTGCCTCTTGCGGCAAATTCCCATTCGGCTTCGGTTGGTAATCTTTTACCCGCCCATTTCGCATAAGAAGCAGCATCTTCATAGCATACCTGCACGACAGGATCATTTTCTTTTCCCTTAATAGAACTACCCGGACCTTTTGGTTGTTTCCAATTGGCGGCGTTTACATACTTCCACCATTGCATGGCATTATCCAGGGAAACTGCATGTGCAGGTGGAGTAAAAACTGCAGAACCTGGTACTAACTTGCTAACAGGCACTCCCAGAAAATCTTTAGGGTCCAGGGGCCGCTCCGCGATTGTGATGTACCCGGTTGCTTTTATAAATTTTTCAAATTGCTCGTTTGTAACCTCATGCTCATCCATCCAAAAAGAATTAATCGTAACCGCGTGCAAGGGCCTGGCACCTTCAAATTCTTTTGTCCCCATTTCAAAGGTACCGGCAGGGATCAATACCATTTCCGCGGCGTTATTAGTACTGCCAGCTATATTGCCCGCGCTACTATGGATAGCAACCGCACGGGAAGGCATTTTACACACAGCAGCACAACTCAAAGTATCCTTTTTTCTACAACGCCGGTGAGGGCAGAAGCGGGAAATTTGATATCCTGGCAGGAAGCGGTAACTACTATTGATGCTGCTATTATTAAAAATCGCATGGGATCATTCTTTAAGGAACTGTAAAGTTAAGAATTTGGAATACATTAGTCCATCACCTGGATAGAGTTTTAATTTAGTGGTCAACATACAATTGCAGCCGCTGTTATTTTAGCTCAAAATCAATAGCTATTCAGACTAACACAACTCTAAAAAAATCAAGCGTATCAAAATAGTGGCACCGGGAATCGCTTTTAACCTCGCCATTCAAATAAATAAGCGTTATTAATTGTATATATGTATGCATCGCCGGAAATAAAAAATTACTAAAAGAAACTGTGGAAAAAGCAACTTAACAACAACAGAAAACCGTAGTTCTGTTGTAATCAATAGAAGGAGAAGCGATATCAATTAATGATGCTGACATGTTGGTTGGTGCCTGGTTGATTTTAAAATAGATGGATAAATATTTCGTTTAGAATATTTCACAGGCGAGGATAAGGGGTTTTGTGATAGCTGAAGAGATAATTACTTTATCGCTTACTACCAACTTAAGTTCGCCTGCCACAAGCTATCACCGATCTTATTACAACCTGCCGTATTCATCAGATTTTTTTGGTTCACAATACAACGACTATTTACTGGATGAGGCCATTAATAACTGATCTATTTTTCATCCCAAAAAAATAATTTGGTAATTTAATAATTTAAATTACTTTTGTCTACTAAATTAGTAGACTAATAATTAATGATGAATTTGTTGTATTCATATCATACAAACTTATCACTTTGCCGGCAAACATCCGGCATGGCATTGTCTGCGCTTTACTATTGCTGTACTCCTTTTTCTTCGATACCGCCTGCATTTTTTAGCTGTTGTTATAGTTGTTGATCCCCACGTTTATCTCAATAACACATTCCCTTTTTATAGCTGGTATTTTACCCACGTTTTATTCATCCACTAAATAAATGACCATGAAAAAAAGATTTTCAATGTTATTCACATTGCTCCTGCTTGTATTTGGCAACAATTTATTGGCCCAGGCAAAACCGTATACCATCAGCGGAAAAGTCACTTCCTTTGAAGAATCACTTGCGCTTGAAGGTGTAAGCATTTATGTAAAAGGAACTAAAAATAGTACCGGAACGCAACCGGATGGAACATTTACTATTGAGGTAATACCGGACAATAAAGTATTGGTTTTTGAACTAAAAGATTACGAAACTATAGAAGTAAATATTAGCGGGGAAAAGCAGTATGATATTGTGTTAAAAAGAAATAATAACAACGCAAAGATAATTAGCCGTAGTGCCGGATCCTTGCTTGCCAGCCTGAAATCTTTAGAAAGAAACAAGTTCACTATCGCAAATATAAATTCAAACTAAGCCTGTTCCACAATCAAGATATAAATCTTGCAAAAAATGAAACAACATCAACACAGCTTATTTCGCCTAAAAAATAAAATAACCGATGAGCGAAAACTACGTCCTAAGATTTCAAACACCTGCGCTGCTCCGCTCCTACTTATTTTCCAATACCCAATCCGGCCTTACAAAATGGCAGGTATAACCATTGGGATTTTTCTGCAGGTAATTTTGATGTTCTTCTTCCGCGTTCCAAAAATCAGTTGCAGGCACTACCGCTGTAACGATAGGGCCGGGCCATTTGCCGGATGCTGTCATTTCACTGATCAGTGTTTCCGCTGTTTGCTGTTGAGTTTTATCCAGGTAAAAAATTGCGGACCGGTAAGATAGCCCCCTGTCATTGCCCTGCCTGTTCACCGTGGTAGGGTTATGGATCTGGAAGAAAAATTCTAATAAAGTGCGGTATGATAACTTTGAAGGATCAAAAATAACTTCGATGGCTTCCGCATGGGTGCCATGGTTGCGGTAGGTTGCATTGGGCACATCTCCACCCGTATAGCCAACGACCGTTGAGCTTACGCCGGTAAGATCACGAATGAGTTCTTCAACACCCCAAAAACATCCGCCGGCCAATATCGCTTTTTCCATTTTTATAGATTTTTTGTTTGATGCAAATTTACGATAAACCGGGCAGGAAAGTTCCCTTACAACGAGATTATCTATGCAAAAACGGAGCACCGGTTCCCAACCCCGGAAGACAGGATCATTATTGAACCGTGGGCTTCTTACGCGTAAACCGGATGCCGGCACTGGTTTGCTCCGTGCTTTCAAGCCTGGTCTCGTAGCGCTTCCCATCCACGATGGCAATCATCAGCGATGTATTTGGAGGAATGGATCCAAGATTTTCCGCCACCATTACCAATTCATTTGACTCCTCCAGGTCAGCAACTGCCAGCCGGATGGTATAAGCTTTATCTGTCAGGCGGACATGCTCATAGATCATCCGGCTATTTAGAAAAACAGCAATAGAATCTCCATCCACTTCGGCATTATCATAAAACCGCAGTTCAACCGAATCGCTGGTCACCGGAATTTCCTGCAATATCACTTTACGCCGGGTAGCAAATTTTTGCAGGTTGTTTAAAGGTGCAACATTCACCACCGGCGCTTTAACCGGTTCAGGCTTTGCTGTTACGACAGGTTCTTTTTTCCCGGCAGGTACCTGCACTTGCTTTTTAGGTTGTACGACGACTTCTTTGACAGGCGGCAGCCCGGGCCTTTTCTCAACAATAGTTGGCTCAACAGGTAAAGGTTTATTAAAAGCCAGTTTACCAATGCTGTCAATCAACTCCGGGTCATTGGTGCCTACCGTATAATTATCTATTACAAAATCCCATTCGTCATTAAATATATGTGCCCCGGACTTTTGCAGATCGATGGGCCCCCTGGGTTCCTCTTTATCTTTTAAAGAAGTAGTTCCATTCAGGTACATTTTAGTACCACCCGGACAATTAAAATCCGCTGTCGAAAGATAAGTGGTAGCAACTGGTGCAGCGAACAGTCTTTTAGCTTTTTTCTCTTCTATCAATTGATCGTCCCACCATACAACGCTGTTATCCCTGTCATCGAAATATCCCTTGATGCTATACCTGCGGTAACTGTCAGGCGATTCATAATAGTAACTGGTACCATTTAGACTGTCGCCGTTTTTTATTATTTTAATCTCTACATTTTTACGGTCGATCTTACCTTTCCAGACGCCGGTTACAGGTTGTGCAGTTACCAGGGCACAGGAAATGATCAATGCAGAAAACATTAAAAAGAAAGGGTAGTTTTTCAAAATGGGTTGCCTGATTTTTTAAATAAACGGATGGTGCAAAAATAACGGTTTTAGGAGTTAATTATTTCATGGGACCATTGAAAACACTAAAGCTACCTGGTCATGAAAAACCGATTTGAATTAGAGATAGAGGGAAAGTCTTAATAAATTATACAATTAAAATGGAAACCGGCGCGGAAACTTTCCCGGCATATAGCCCTGGAATGAAAATATAGTAGCTATCCCTCGTATTGTAAATAAATAAAATAGAAAAAAACGAAAGCAAAATATCTTTTGTTAAAAAGTAGTTCCTTCCCCCGGCCAGCCTCCACCTTACCTGAATAATTTTTCGCGGTTACGCCCTGTTAATCGTATGGATCAATCTTGAAATAAGTACTTTACCTGCCTTGGTTTTATATCCCGACAGGGATGACATATCAATAGACAATCGATCATTTAATATAAGTGCCGCAGGCAGGTGATATTGTATAGAATGGCAAAAAACCCACAGCCAGGGCTGCGGGTTTCAAATACAAGTTATGTTGAAATGATGACCTGTACCTTCTCAACAACATTCAATTTATTTAACCGTTGTTCAAATATAATTTCGAATCAACCTTAATAAATCACCAGGCCCGTGGCCGACGCGGGTAACCCTGTTGCGTCTCCTATGGATGTTAATCCGCCCAGCAATTTTCTACTGAAACCGGTAATTGAATTCGATTTTGCTGTAAGCGCATACACGTAGTAATTATTAGCAGCTACGACGATATCCGCAGGTGCCAATCCACTTTTACCGGCTATTGCCTGAACCAGGTACAAAGCTCCCCATGGCGCAATATAATAAGACGATATATTGTTACTGCCGGTATTGCTTGCATAAGCAAACCTGCCGAATTTTGTAACCACCAACCAGCATGGCGCACCCTGTCCATTTGGTACTGCCCCGTTGACATCCTTTGCCTTGCCGCTGTTGGCATTGATATAAGAACTAACGGATCCCGCCCCGGCTGTACCGCCTGCAGCATTCGTAACAACCATAAAACGGCCTCTTGCAAAGTCAAAGCCGAACGGTGTCTGACCAACAGAAGTTGTAAAAGTTCCGTGCGAAACAGCGCCATCATTCTTTACTTTAAATGAACCAACGATATTAGTTGCTTTCTCCGTTACGATCACCTGGCCGCCGTCCGGTGTAAAAGAAATTTGTGGCGCATCCACTGTCGTGCTACTTAAATACTGAGTGGAACCCATAATATGGGTAAACGTTCCACCCGAGCCAATTGTAAAACCATGAATGGCATCGCTGCCGCGGTTTAGTACGTACAACAGGTGACCATGGATGGTTAGGCTCACCGGCCCCATTCCCTTTGTATCTTCCGTATGTGCGAGTGTAAGGCTTCCATCATTGTGCACCTTGAAAGAAGATACAGAATTGCTGCCGGCATTTACGGCGAACAACCACTCGTGATCTTTGTCCAGGGCCAGGGCGCCTTGTGAGCCCAGCGCTTTACCGGTGCCATTTCCTCCGGAAGCGGTAGAGCCATCCAGGTGGAGCTTGCCATTGTAAAGCACTTCGTATCTCATGATCTCATTCTTTCCCGCAGCATTACTTTCCGTATAAAGAAAGTGGCGGTTACCGTTATTTCCATCGTGCCTGTTAAGCGCTGAAATATCACTTACAGAATTTTCCCCAATGGCGGCCTCATCCGGATTAGCGCCTTTCTCCGATACCATATCTTCAAGGGCAATTTTAGGCAAAGTGGCCTGTACGGGGTTATTATCCTGGCTCTTGTTACAGGAAGCAATACTAAATAAAACAGCCATACCAATGCAGGCTTTTAAAAGGACGTTCTTTTTCATTTTTTTTATTTTTTATGTTTGGAAATTTTTAGTGCCTGACTATTTGCGTTGGTCAATGCCCGTATCGCGCAGCTACGCCATTACCCTTTTTTGAGGATTTTTTTATTACCATAAATTAAAATTATTTCAACCAGCTGATGATACCGATTTGCAGGCCCGTGCTGGAAATCGGCAAGCTTCCGATGCCAATTCCTTTTAAAGGAATTTTTAGAAAGGGTTCGATTCTTACCCGCAAGCCAGGGGTAACCTGATGTTCATATCCAAGACTTAAGTTTGCTACCGCAGGCAATCCGTAATTATTTTTATTGTAGATCCCGGTCACTTTTTCGGGGTTACCATTCATCGTGACATTGTATTTATTCTTCTCTTTGGTCATGATGTATGCGGACAATCCACCGGATATAAAAAGCCCTGCCCTTTTCTTATTTACCAAATCATATTTGACTTTTACCGGAATTTCTATCAATGAACTCTGCCCTGAAAGATTATCCACTGTCATGCCAGCCATAGCCGCCCCTACTTTATCCATGCTGAACGCTGCGCCTTTACTATCATAATATTTTGTATTCCAGCTTATGCCTGTTTCCAAAGAGATTTTTTTGTTGATGTACAATCCTGCAACAACTCCTACTGCTATACCGGTCCTGTTAAACGCCATCGATCGAACCTTACTATAATCTGGACCCGCCACAACACCAAAATAGCTATGTTTTTTTTTGTTAGACAAGTTCTTTGTCTTTTCCTCATTCTTATTAGCTACAACGAGGCTGTCGGCCTTATTAAAATCCATGGATTTTATAGTTACGCTTGCCTTATTCAGATAAATGGCAGGGTCATTTTCGATAATTGTAAGGCTGGTCGCCCAGTTTTTTTTATTAACCATTTCCGGGTCAAAATTATAAGCAGGTATATCAACGGTATTAAGCGTTTTCGGCAAAGCTTGTACACTTGGATATACACCAGCACCGATACTTTTATTAAGATGACCGGTATTTTTATGAACAGGAATATTCAGCTTATTATACCTATCAACCTTATTATTAATCGCATTTTCAATAGTCGGCGGCAATTGTTTCGAAGCGTTGAAATGATAAACTCCAACCCAGCCAGCAGGCACTGTAAAAAGAAGCAAAAATATAGTGATAAACTTTTTTTTCATTTTGCCCTTATCATAAGCAGCGAGGCCTGCGACCGGTTCAACGTTTATTCTTCCGGCAATATTGGACCAGTCAGCTTTACCAGCTAAAAGCGGGTAATTTTCTGCTGCCCGTTGAAACAGTTCATCCATATCGTTGCCTATATGCTGCATTCAGTGAGTTCTTCGCGTTGGTTTAAATATTTTTGCATTAATACCTTTGCCCTTAATAAATTAGATTTTGAAGTACCCACCGGTATTTTCAGCGAATCTGCAATTTCAATGTGCGTGTAACCATCGATCACATGCATATTGAAAACGACCCGGTATACAGGCGGCAATCTTTTTACCAGCACCATCAGGTCCTTATAAAGCAGGGCCTGGTCTGCCGTGGCGCTTTTATCTTTTATATCCCACACGTAGTCCGGTATACCTCCAATTTCCGGTAACAGCATCTTTTTTCGCAACAGATCAATGGAGGTATTAACCATGATGCGCTTGAGCCAACCCACTACCACTTTTTCAATATCTGCATCATTTTCGCACCTGAATTTTTCAATACTTAAAAAGAATTTGACAAATCCATCGTTGGTTACTTCCGTTGCTTCTTCATAATTATAGATGTAGCGGAATACGATCTTAAGAGCCAGGGCACGGTATTGTTCATAAAATATCTTCTGATACCTTGGCTGATGCCCCTTGCACCCGTTTAGTATTGTAAGTGTTTTTTCCAAAAAATTCAGATAACAAATGATGATTGAAAGAACCTGGTTAATTTGTATCAGATGCATCCCGGTTTACCTGGCCGGTAGAACTTATTACATCTTTATACGGCCATATCCGACAAGGGTTGCAAGAAGTATAAATTTATTTTTTAACTTTAAACTCCTGCATTACCACGATACTTCTGTTATTAAATATTGCTGGTTAATAATGACAAACGGCTACTATTTACGGAACGTTTGTATACTTTCTCCAGCCGCCTGGTTTCGTTGAAAGACTGGAATGACATAAACCTGGCGCCGCGTTTCCTGTTGGCCAACGCTGCATCATACATCATTCTAAAATGCATGGCAATCACACTTTGCGCTTTAAAAAAAGAAAAACCGGGTTGGTAGATATGCGAGGGCTCTGCACCGGAACCGTTAACTTCCAATACGGCAATATTCTTCCCATTTTTCAGGTCCGCGATACTGGTACAACGCAGATCATACCGGCCAAAATAAAAGCCGTCGATCCGTTTGCTCATCTTGTCAATGGCTCCCGTTAATGCATCATCGATAATATGATTGTAATTCAAAAACTTTGCGCCCAGTACATGGTTTCCATAGGGCACTAATAATTCGTTTTCACCAATTTTTAAGATTTTAGTAAAATCAATCTTACTGTGATAAGTCAGGCGCCTATATTGCAAAAACGCCCGGTCATTTTTATGCACGAGTTCACCGATGGTCGATTGGCCGTCGCCTGTAACAGATAATAACTCTTTAAGCGTTACGGATGTTATGCGGCCTTTTTCACTGTCGGGATGGCGGTAATAAAAGATGCTGAATTCAAGCGGATGATCACAATAAGCCTGGATAAGAAACCCGACTTCCATACCCGATTTGTATATTGTCAGTTCAGTTAACGACTCAATCTTCTGCACGTTCCAGCCACGTTCGCCGCGGTCGGGTTTTGCAATCAATGGGAATTTAATACCGGCTAAACAGAGCTTATTTTTTATACCTGGCATGTCCTCTGAAGGATCGATGTAAATAGTTGCCGGGTAATATTCTGCAGGCATTAGTCCGAATATATTCCATTTACTTTCAAAAAACATACCGCCCGTTTCAATAGAAGGATTGGCGGCCGAAAAGAAAAAGAATGACCTTGCCCTGATGGCGAGGTAAATAAAATAAATACCAACAGGCAGGTAGACCAGCCACATTGGCCAATATTCCCAGCTGTTCAATTTGATATACTTTATTCTGATCCAGTGTCGTATCGCCTTAGCCATAATTTATTTTTTACAGTGATGGTTGAATTAATTTTTGGACAAAGGGCAGGTCGTAGCAGAGGTGGCTTTTAAAAATTTTATAGTCTTACCCGTATAGCTCATTGATTGCATATCGTAATAATTCATAGTTGCCTGGCTCTTGTTGCTGATCTCTAAAAATGTATAACTTAATGTTTTAATTGTTTCGTTCCGGTTAATAATAAAACCATTGCATTGGTCACTTGAAACGGTAAAAAAATTGAACAGCGAAAATTTAGTAATCTTCGGATTGTTGATGAGCCAATTCCTGAATAAAGCTTCCCGGATGCGTTTTGCCTCTGCATCGTACAAAGTGGAAGAAGACCAGATATGTGCACATGTGGCGTCCATTTTTCTGCGGCGTTTTTGATCGCCGGTCCATACTAATTCAAACAATTTTTCATTGTCCAGCAGGATCAATGTAAAAGGTTCGATCTCATTCAGATCAAGCAGGCTCCAATCTATCAACGGCTCTTCCGATCGCAATAAAGCAATTACAATTGCTCCACGGCTCTGCCGGTAAACGCTTTTTTTCAAATGATTCTCAAAGCCGCCGTTCAATAAAACAATAGATTTACAAATTGTATTTACGCCTATCCAACTGCCGCCTGCTAAAGCATCGGCAGGACATAAATAACTGATTTCTCCTGCCGGGTAAATTTGCGGAACCAGGGCCTGGGGCCTGGCAGGATTTTCATCGCGCAATGAAGCGAAATATTTTTTTTTACCAGCCGGTATATAAATTACAGTACACATGATAGTTGATTTAAAAGCCGATCCGGGTGCCCACCAGCAAGGATAACGCCTGTGGCCGGCTTGCCTGCACCCTGATATTTGCGGACCAGTAAGCTGCATCGATATAAATGGTTTGTACAAGTTTTGACCTGGTATTAAATGCCATCCTGGCTCCTGCCCTTGTAAATATCCCCTGCATTCTTTTTACTTCCTGCTTAATGATACCTGCGTCGTTATCTACCGTGAGCCTTGGTTCACCGATATTGCAGTAACCAATGCCCAGGTAAGGTGAGATGAAGAGCCGGTTATTATTGGTAAGTGCAAAATTTCTACCTGCATTGACACCGATTGAAACGACCGAACTGCTGGTATGCTGAAAAAGAAAAGCGGAGCCATCATCCCTGATTTGCTGGCTATAATTGATCGCGTTGAAATCAAGTACCAGCTGCGCAAAATAATATTGTCGAAACCGGTATTCAATGCCAGAATTTAAGGCCAGGGATTGATGATATGATTTTGAAAAAGCTGAAACCGGCATCAGCAAGCCAACCGCCGTGGTAAAATAAATCCTGCCCGTATCCTGTGCTGCCAATGAAAAGGAAGAACATAGTAAGGCGATGGCCAGTAAAGTTGTGTACCTTTCCTTAACGTTTATTTTCATTGTAACTGCCCTGTTTGCGCCCTGTATTTTATTGTCGAATAAGCAACACCGAAACTTTGGTCCACCACATTTACATTCAATTCAATCAGGGCAACTTTAATCAATGCCAGGTGATGTAACGTATGTTCAGAATTGTACACTATCTCGCGGAAATAGGTTGTCATTACAGGAATGTTACCATTGTCCTTCGCTTCATGTTCAATAGTAAGCCTGAGCCTTTTATCTGGCAGTTCCGCCATTGCTTCAATTTTCTGTAATGCAGACAGTGCGAAGGTCCTGTTGCCTTCCAGCCGCATATCCCGCGACCGGTTTACATAATCCGCTTCGCCGGTATGGTAACCGTTGATAGCACATTGCAAGAGTTCAATAATATGTCTTGTATGCCCGCCGATGCTGGCATTTCCCAGGTGCGAAATTTTGCGGGTATAGTCGGTATCGCTTATTCCCTGAAGCAGTTTGGCGAGTAACTGTAACTGTTTTGACAATTGGAAAAAGATCATGAAATTATTAGTTTACAAAGCCCGTCAGGCGACTTTCTTTTTTAAAAGATCTATGGTACAAGTCGAAGCCCTGTTGCCGCTCAAGCAGCAAAAGAACCAGGCAGCAAAACATGACAATTATGGCCAGCATAAATAGCTGGCCACCATCGCCCCTGGATTCAATACCGATTACGGTTAGATGTGAAATGATCGCCCCGGTCATAATTCCTGCACCAGACGCTGCGCCTGCAAATACTGTGGCGGGCACCAGCAAAAGAATAGCCGTGATCAGTTCTGCAATACCCGTTGCAATGCGGCCCCAGGGCTCCACTCCTAACTTTGTAAATAAGGCTACAGATTCTGGGTGACCCGTAAATTTGAAATAAAGTGTTTGTAAAAGGATGACCGCCGCTATGATGCGCAATATCCATGAAATGATTTTTTTGACTTTCATACAATTTAATTTGATGGTGATCAATGATAAACAGCCAGCCAGTTTTTGTCTGCCTGCGGTTTTAAACCAGCTTCATTCTTGTTCCATTTTGTAAGCGTATTATTTATCCAGCTATGATAGAATAAGTAAAGCTTGCCGCCGGTTATTTTGAAAGTCCCGGGATCTATTTCTACTTTTTCGTTGGTGGCACCCATCGCGTAGGCACACCACCCGCCGTATTGCGGCTCATACTTTTTATAGTCTTTTATAAATAAATCCTTGTTCACAGCTGAAGAAAAATAATAGGTAATCCCTTCCACGTAAACAGTAAATTCCTTTGTTCCTTTGACAGGTTTGTTTTGAGTAAAATAAGCGACCGGGTCATATCCCTGGATGGCAACACCCTTATCTATATTAAATTGCTTTTCTCTAAGTGTGGCTTGTGCCCCGGCCTGGCCGGTTATGGCGACTGCAATTAAAATTGCCCATGTGATTTTTTTCATACAATGATTTACCAGGTAATTAATTATTGATTCAGCACCGGCCAGTTTTTATCAGCTATCCTGATACGGTTCGTAGTGTCTTTGATCCAATCGCTCTTAACATTGGAATTATAGTTGAGGTATAATTTGTTATTTACAATTGTCCAGGCAGTCGGGTCTGTAGGTGCTTTGTGATTTTCGCTGCAGCCATAAGCGCAATAGCCGCCATATTGTGGTGCATATTTTTGCGGAGCCAGTTTAAAGCTATCCAGGTTGGCCTGCGTCGAAAACTTCCATTTGCTTCCGCTCCATTCGGTTACAAATTGGTCGCTGCCTTCTATGGCTTTGTTTTGAAGAAAATAGGCTACCGGGTCATAGCCTTTGATGGCAATGCCTTTGGTGCTGTTATAAGTGTTTTTTTGCGCGAAGCAAATTGCACTAAGTAAGATGGCAAAAAGAGAAAGGGAAAATGTCTTCATTTGTTGATTTTTATTTATTGTGATTGAACACCACAAAAATGCCATCAATTAAGATGGCATCAAATAGACATAGTTCCCGATATGTTGTATATTTTTCCTTAATTTCCCGATTGGATCATTCTTTTAAGTTCTGAAGGACTTTGGGCCGTACAATTTTTGAAGAACTTACTGAAGTGGGCCACATCTTCAAATTCCAGTTCGTAGGCTATTTCTTTAATGGATTTATCTGTGTAATACAACAGCCGCCTGGCTTCCGCGATGATCCTTTCCTGGATAATTTGCAGCGGTGTTTTTTTACTGTACAAAGAGAAAAGGTTAGAGATCGTTTTTGGCGATTTATTCAGCATTCCGGCATAAAACTGTACCTGGTGCTCTTTTTTATAATGAATTTCAACCAGCAAATTATACTGCCGGATAATATTAAATTTTTCAGTAACCACTTCTTCTGTTCCGAGGTATTGCTTCTTTGCCAATCGCGTAACCTGTATGATCAGGCGAACGAGCAACATCCTTAACATTTCTTCTTTAATATCTTCCTCTGAAAAAAACTCCTCTTCAAAAACCGCCAGTAAGCGATCCATCATACCCTGGTGTTCAGTTTCGAGCTGTACGAACATCGTTGGCGATGGACCATAAAATACAAAACCAACACAACCAACCTGGGCGTCATGGTTGGCAAGACAATAAAACTCGCGGTTGAACTGCCAGGAGATCAGCTGCCCAGGTCTTTCAAAGCGAAAAGACTGGCTCATCATGATTGGCAGTACGGAGTGCCGTTGGAATTCATGTTCTACTTCATCAATGGTCACTATTTGGCGGTCACCCCTGTTCCAAACGATGGTAAAAAGTTTGCAATCAGGATTTGTTTCACTGTAATAACGTTCAAAAGGAGCTATTCCTTTTTTCAGGACAATACAACCGTCATTGGTTTTATTTAAGAATTTTTGTTCCATTTACCCAGGCAATTTATACTAATTAAACCAGAAAGCTTATCCTTTCGGCCTTTGAATATACGGCCCGGGCCAAGACAGGATTTTCTGAAACTATAAAATATTATTAAAGTATTAATCGACGGGCGCGCAAAACGGCTGTCGCTACACATGGAATAAATTTCACAGAATTATTTATCTGTGACAACTAAGTTCAATAATATTTTCACGGCATGGCCGGTTAGGGACAAAATATCGGTGGTATTTCTCCCGGTTTTTATATTTTATGCTACCGGCATTATATTCCTGACAGTATAGGTATGCTGTGGGATTGACTTGTCGCAATTGTAAATTACTTGCTGGTAAAAATGTTCAAATTATTGTTGACACAACATTAGTCCCTCGTCAACCTGGCCGTTCCGATCGCATAAATGGTAGCGTTGCCGTTTGCGAGTACTGTTGCTCCGGCTGGCGTGAGTAAAGAAATATTTTGCCGGGGAGTTGTTTCGGGATTATCATAGCCAAATACATCGCCTTCTTCGGTGCCGGCATCATAGAGCACCAGGCTAACCGTAGTATCTTTTATCCAGCCATTGTATTGGAAAAGATCAACATTATGCAATCCCATAAACCAGTCCGGGGAGGGTGCGATCATTGAGGCGAAACTGATACAGGAAAAGGTTTGGTTGAAATTTAAGGTTGTATCAAAGTTGCCGGTAATGGGCGGAGCCGGAAACATAAACTTTGAAAGGGCTTTTTTTGCTGTGATAAAAGCATCGAGTTCCAGG
>JBDSLD010000087.1:0-24785 GCA_039916545.1 Ferruginibacter sp. | reverse complement strand
CCATTGTTAAAGATGCCCAAACTACCCTTCAAAATGCTGCCATGGTCATCCGGCAGGGAAAAATTGAAAGTATTGGTGCAGGTATATCCATACCCAAAGACGCAGTTGTGGTAGATTGCAAAGGCAAATATCTTTATCCTTCCTTTATCGATCCATATTCTGATTATGGCACTCAACCTTTAAAAAACGACGGCCCGGTAAGTTTTGGCCGCTCCACCCAGATGCTCTCTAACACAAAAGGCGTCTATGGCTGGAACCAGGCAATCAGGTCAGAAACCGATGTTTCAAAATCCTTTGTTGTCAATGAAACAAAAGCCAAAGAATTGCGAAATATTGGGATCGGTACGGTGCTTACCCTCCAGATGGACGGTATATCAAGAGGTACCGGAGCAGTAGTAACTCTTGCCAGCGAGAAAGAAAACAAGGTGATGCTGAAAGAAAAAGCTTCCGCGAATTATTCTTTTGACAAAGGCAGCAGCACGCAGGATTATCCTACTTCCTTAATGGGCGCCATTGCTTTACTTAGACAAAATTACCTGGATGCACAATGGTACAAGACAAAACCTGTCAATGAAGGAATTAACCTCTCATTGCAGGCTTTTACAGATAATCAATCATTACCCCAAATATTTGAAAGCAGCGACAAATGGAGTGACCTGCGTGCTGACAAGATCGGGGACGAATTTGGTGTTCAGTTTATCATAAAAGGTGGTGGTAATGAATACCAGCGCATCAATGAAATTAAAGCGACGAACGCTTCTTTTATTCTTCCCTTGAATTTTCCGCTGGCAATGGATGTGGAAGACCCGACCGATGCAAGGTTTGTTTCCCTGGCTGATCTGAAGCACTGGGAGATGGCGCCGACAAACCCTGCGGCATTTGAAAAGGCCAACATATCTTTTTCTCTTACCACATCCGGTTTAAAAGAATACGGTTCTTTTTTTACCAATCTCCGTAAATCAATCCAGGCTGGCTTAAGCGAGCAAAGGGCATTGGAGGCGTTGACGAAAACACCGGCGATTTTACTAAATATATATGATAAGGTCGGTAGCCTTGATGTCGGAAAACTTGCTAATTTTTTAATTACATCCGGACCTGTTTTTGCAGAAAAGACGTCCATTCTCCAAAATTGGGTGCAGGGAAATAAATATGTGGTAAAAGACGAAGGTTGGTCCGACAGCCGCGGCAATTATGCGCTAACGATCGGCGTTGAGACCTACCGGTTGGAAATAAAGGGCGATGCATCCAGACCCACGGCTGTACTGGTTGGAAAAGACAGTGGTAAAGCAGACCTTTCAATCAACGATCAACTGGTTAAACTAAATATCGGATTTAAAAAAGACAGTACCGCGACAGTAAGATTAACCGGGGTGATCTCCGGTGATAAATGGAACGGTACCGGTCAGCTGGCAAATGGAAAATGGATCAGCTGGATAGCCACGAAGACCGGGGACATGGCGGTTGTAGCAGACAGCACAAAAAAGAAAAAGAATGATATCGTCGCAAAACCAGGCGGCGTAGTGACGTACCCGTTTAATGGCTATGGATTTAAAGAAATGCCGAAACAGGAAAATATCCTGATAAAAAATGCCACGGTCTGGACCAATGAAAAAGAAGGCAAATTAACCAATATGGATGTGCTGGTAAAGAACGGTAAAATAGCAGCGATCGGGAAAGACCTCAAAGATATGTCTGCAAAAATAATCGATGGTACCGGTAAACATTTATCTGCCGGCATTATTGATGAGCATTCGCACATTGCAGCAACAGGTGGTATCAATGAATGTTCCCAAAGCGTGACCGCGGAAACGAGGGTCGCAGATGTGATCGATCCGGAGGATGTTGACATTTACCGCCAGTTAAGCGGTGGTGTTACCAGCAGCCATATCCTGCATGGCAGTTGCAATACCATTGGCGGGCAAACGCAATTATTAAAACTGCGCTGGGGTGCCAATGCAGAACAACTGAAGTTTACCAACTGGGACCCTTTTATAAAATTCGCCCTGGGTGAAAATGTAAAACGTTCTTCTACACAAAGCAACCCGCGCTTCCCGGATACGAGGATGGGTGTAGAGGAAGTGCTGACCGATGCTTTTACAAGAGCAAGGGATTACGGGAAGTTAGGCTCCAACAAAAGGAAGGACCTGGAGTTGGATGCGCTTGTCGAGATATTAAACAAGAAACGTTTTATCACCTGTCATTCCTACGTTCAAAGCGAGATCAATTCATTGATAAAAGTGGCTGATAAATTTAAGTTCACCGTCAATACATTTACCCATATCCTGGAAGGCTATAAAGTGGCTGATAAAATGAAGGCGCACGGTTCGGCCGCTTCTACGTTTGGAGATTGGTGGGCGTATAAAATGGAAGTGATTGATGCCATTCCGCAAAATGCATACATCATGCAACAGGTAGGACTAACAGTTGCGATCAACAGCGATGATGCTGAGATGGCGAGGAGATTGAACCAGGAAGCTGCAAAAAGTATAAAATATGCCAACATGGATGAGCAGCAGGCGTTGATGATGGTTACACTTAACCCGGCAATCATGTTGCATGTAGCGAACAGGACAGGCAGTATTAAAATTGGCAAAGATGCGGATCTCGTTTTATGGAGCGACCATCCGTTGAGTATTTATGCGATAGCGGAAAAAACGATCGTTGATGGCATTATTTATTTTGACAGGGAGAAGGACAAGCAACTCCGGGAGGAGATTAGCCGGGAAAGAACAAGGCTGGTACAGAAAATGATCGGGGCTAAAAAAAATGGCGATAAGGCGGTTCCTGCAACGCCTTCGTTCCGGGAAAGAAATTATTGTGAAGATGATCACCAGGACAGTGGTAGTTTATGGGACAGGATAGAAGAACGGTTTATTTCGATCGTTCATCAATAAAATTGTTTCGCTTTACCAACCTTTTTTTTAAGCACTACCTGGTATGGCACTACTAATTATAAAATCAAAATGATATGAGAAAGATATTTTTAAATATTTTATTATTCACCGCGCTGGGCGGCATCGCGCAGGAAAATATGCATCCTTCGCCCGCGCAAAATGCGCCGGTGATTATACGAAATGCCACCATACATATCGGCAACGGTAAAGTAATAGAGAACGGATACATTGTATTTGAAAAAGGTAAGATCAAATCCGTGGGTACGGGCGATTACGATGCATTTCCTCCCACCGTAATCATCGATGCAAATGGCAGGCATGTTTACCCGGGAATAATTGCACCTGTTACAAACCTGGGTTTAATCGAGGTTAGCGCCGTCCGTTCTTCTTCAGACTATAACGAGCTGGGGGATATTAATCCCAATATTCATTCGTTGGTTGCTTACAATACAGATAGTAAAGTAATTAATACCCTGCGCTCCAATGGCATTTTACTGGCTAACATTGTACCACGCGGCGGAACGATCAGTGGTACTTCATCTGTAGTGCAGCTTGATGCGTGGAACTGGGAAGATGCCGCTTACAAAACCGATAATGGCGTGCATTTAAATATGCCGGTATTGATCAACAGGCCAAACCAGTTTCGCCGCCGTGGCTCAGACCAGGTCGATTTGGTAAAACAAGGACTGGAAAAAATAGAAGAGATAAGAAAGTTCTTCCGGGAGGCTAAAGCTTATAATACGGAGGCTGATCATGCTTTAACCAACTTAAAATTTGAAGCTGTAAAAGGCCTTTTTAATAAAACCCAGTCCCTGTTTGTACACTGCGAATTAGTGAAAGAGATCATGATGGCAATTGAGTTGGCCAAAGAATTTGGATTTAAACTGGTGATCGTAGGAGCAAGTGATAGCTGGATCGTAGCGGACATGCTGAAAGAAAACAATGTGGCGGTTATTTTGTCGGAGCCTCATAGTTTGCCTGCTACGGACGACGACGATGTGGATCAGCCCTATAAAACAGGGGCTGCTTTACAAAGGGCAGGTGTATTGTTTACCATCTGCCAGGATGCAGGAGACGGCTACTGGCAACAACGTAACCTCCCTTTCCAGGCGGGAACAATGGCGGCTTATGGCTTAAGCAGGGAAGAAGCATTGGCTGCTATCACCTTAAACGCGGCAAAAATTTTAGGAATAGATGATATCACCGGTTCGCTGGAGCAGGGCAAAGACGCCAATATAGTCATCAGCGAAGGCGATCTGCTTGACATGAAAAGCAGCAAAGTTATAAGAGCGTTTATACAAGGCCGTGATATCAACCTTGACAATAAGCAATTGCAGTTATTTGAAAAGTATAAATATAAGTATTCGATCAAATAAATGATTGCCGGATTGTAGTAATTTCGCAGGTCTTTCGATTACCTGTTCTATTTGATTAGGGGTTGAACAAGGTATTTTGAATATTTATAAAATTCAATTAAATTTTTTATATGTCATCTGTTTTAAGAACTGCGGTAAATAGCAATGATCATTTCCAGGGTGATTTGTCAGCGCCGATCGTATTATTGGAGTATGGGGATTACCAGTGTCCCCACTGCAGAAATGCTTTTGGTATCATAAAAAAGATCCAAAGCGAATTCGGGCCAGAATTGACTTATGTTTTCAGGCATTTCCCTTTAACTGAGGTTCATTTTTATGCAAGGCAGGCTGCGATCGCTGTAGAAGCTGCCGGCTTGCAGGATAAATATTGGGAAATGCATGATACTATTTACGAAAACCAGGAAAAATTGAGCACATCCGGACTCACCAGTTTCGCCAAAAAAATTGGCCTGGACATGAGCAAATTTAAAAGTGATCTTAAGAGCGAAACCATAGAAAAAAAGGTAGATGATGATTTTGAAGGAGGGGTTAGAAGCGGGGTAAATTTTACGCCATGTTTTTTTATAAACGGGGTAAGATTTGAAGGAGGCGCACAGGATCTTTATAATAGCCTGCAACAAAAGAAATCGTGAGTTGAAAGATTGAAGGTGAAGGGTAAAAGGTGGAAGAAGTTCCTGGAAAAGGAGCACGATTGTAATGACTTATAAATTGCTATAATTAACTTCTCATGGACCGCAGATCATTTATTAAGAACAGCAGCGTTGTTACCGCAGGACTTGCACTGACTGAGGCATCAGCTTTTGCTATCGTACCGGCAAAAAATCCGCTACCCCAATGGAAGGGTTTTAACCTGCTTGATTTTTTTTCTCCGGAAGAACTTCCGCCGAGTCTCGAAACAACAGAAGATCACTTTAAATGGATGCAGGATTGGGGCTTTGATTTTGTGCGTTTGCCAATCGCTTACCCCTGTTACCTTGATTTTGACAGGAGTAAGAATATTACTCCCGGGCAAGTGTATCATATAAATGAAAGGGCAGTTGATCGTATCGATGGAATTGTAAACCTGGCGCATAAATACAATATGCATGTGAGTTTGAACCTGCACCGTGCTCCCGGCTATTGCGTTAATGCAGGATTTTATGAGCCTTATAATTTGTGGCAGGAGGAAGAGGCGCAGCAAGCTTTTTATTTCCACTGGAACATGTGGGCAAAAAGATATAAGAATGTTTCCAATAAAAAAATAAGTTTCGACCTGGTAAATGAACCCAGTACGCGGGAAGATATGAATGACCAGCATTCCAAACGTGGTCCCGTACCCGGTGATGTTTACCGCAAAGTGGCGAAAGCCGCCGCAGAAGCCATACGAAAAGAGAACCCCGGCCACCTCGTTATCGCCGATGGTAACAACGTAGGCAATTCGGTTATTCCTGAGATTACTGATCTTAATATTGCGCAAAGCTGCCGTGGTTACTACCCGGGTGCCATTTCTCATTACAAAGCGCCGTGGGCCGTCAAAGATACCGGGAGCTTACCCGACCCTAAATGGCCGGGCCAGGTAGGTGACGAATACCTCAGCCGCGAAAAGCTGGAGCATTATTATAAGCCATGGATAGCATTGGCAGAACAAGGTGTGGGCGTGCATTGCGGTGAATGTGGTTGCTGGAAAAAAACACCGCACGATGTTTTCCTGGCCTGGTTCAAGGATGTGCTTGACATCCTTTCTGCAAATAAGATCGGTTTCGCCTTATGGAACTTTACAGGCGATTTTGGCGTGCTTGATTCAGGTCGTACGGATGTAGCTTATGTAGATTGGAAAGGACATAAACTGGATAAAAAACTGTTGGAGTTGTTGATGAAATATTAATACCTACACCAAATCAGGCAGTTATCCTGACCGTGCTTCATCAAATAAAAAAAGGCTAACCTTTTAAAGTCAGCCTTTCTATATTTTTAATCATCCCCTACGCATCCTTCCCATGGCAATTTTTATACTTTTTACCGCTGCCACATGGACAAAGGTCGTTCCTTCCGATCTTCGGTTGTGCACGGATAGGTTCTTGCTTTATCGCCGGTGACGGATCATTGTAATCATTTTCGTTGCTCAGGTATTCAGGGCCACCGCCGCCGCTGCCAGCTGTTGCCGCACCTGCAAATTCTTCTTTGCGCTGGCGCATTTTACTCATATCGGTTTTTTGCTCACGGCCTTCCCTGATCTTTCCTACATTGGTCTCTTCCATTGGAATGGCGCAATGACAAAGGAAACTTACAATGTCTTTATTCACCTGGTCGTCCATTTGTTTAAAGGCGCCAAACGCTTCTATCTTATAAATTACCAACGGATCCTTCTGCTCGTACCCGGCTGTTTGTACGCTGTGGCGAAGATCGTCCATTGCTCTTAAATGTTCTTTCCAGGCATCATCGATCAAAGCAAGGGTGATACTGCGCTCCAATGCATTCGGTAATTCTGCGCCTTGTGTAGCAATGGTTTTATCGAGGTTAGCCAGCGCCGGTATCACTTTTTTTCCATCAGTAAATGGTACAGAAACAGTTTCAATGTGATTGCCCTGCTCTTTCCGTATATTTTTAATGATCGGCAAAGTATGCTCCGCTAACGCGATCACCTTTCGGTTGTAATTTGATTTAGCTTCATCATATAACTTTTCGGCCACTACATTTACAACACCTTTTTCTAATTCCTCCGGCGTAATGGTAGTATCGATCTTAAAGTTCATGATCACCGCCAGTTTAAAGTCTTCGTGGTCATTGCTTTCTTTAAATGAATTAACCAATCCTTCCGAAACAGAATAAAAAGCATTGTCAAGATCCAGGGCAAGCCGTTCTCCAAACAAGGCATGGTTGCGCTTGCTATACACGACATTACGCTGCTTATTCATTACATCGTCGTATTCAAGCAGCCGCTTACGGATACCAAAATTATTTTCTTCTACTTTTTTCTGCGCCCGTTCAATTGATTTGGATATCATGCTATGCTGTATCACTTCTCCGGCTTTGTAACCCATCCTGTCCATCAGCGATGCAATACGCTCGCTACCGAACATACGCATCAGGTCATCTTCCAGGCTCACAAAAAATTGTGTGCTGCCGGGATCGCCCTGCCTTCCGGAACGTCCACGCAACTGCCTGTCCACACGACGGCTCTCATGCCTTTCTGTGCCAACAATGGCCAAGCCACCAGCTTCTTTTACGCCTGGCCCGAGCTTAATATCCGTACCACGACCGGCCATATTGGTGGCAATAGTAACAGCGCCGGCAAGACCAGCTTCCGCCACCACCTGCGCTTCTTTGGCATGTTGCTTGGCGTTTAATACATTGTGCGGGATATTTTTTTGCTTCAGCATCCTGCTTAATAGTTCACTGATTTCTACTGAGGTGGTACCCACCAGTGAAGGCCTGCCGGCAAGCCTCAGGCGTTCAATCTCATCAATTACCGCCTTGTATTTTTCGCGCTTGGTTTTATATACCAGGTCCTGCTCATCTTTACGAATGGCAGGTAAATTTGTAGGGATCGTAACCACATCTAATTTATAAATGTCCCACAACTCAGCAGCTTCTGTTTCCGCCGTACCCGTCATGCCGCAAAGCTTATGATACATACGGAAATAGTTTTGCAGTGTTACAGTTGCGTAGGTCTGTGTACTGGCTTCGATCTTCACATTTTCTTTTGCTTCAATTGCCTGGTGCAGGCCATCGGAGTACCGTCTGCCGTCCAGGATACGACCGGTTTGTTCATCTACGATCTTTACGGCTTCGTCCATTACAACATATTCCGTATCCTTATCAAATAACGTGTATGCTTTTAATAACTGTTGAACAGTATGGATGCGATCGGCTTTTAAGGAATATTCATTTAACAAGCCTTCTTTACCCTGTAATTTCTCGTCAGTCGATAAACTGCTTTTATCAATATCGGCCAGTTTAGTAGCAATGTCGGGAAGAATAAAGAATTCGGTGTCTTCGCCGGCTTTAGTGATCAGGTTAATGCCCCGGTCAGTAAGATCTACCTGGTTATTCTTTTCGTCAATATGAAAAAATAATTCTGCGTCTACCTTGGGCATTTCTTTCTGCTGATCTGCCAGGTAATAATTTTCCGTTTTTTGCAATTTTACCCTGATACCTGGCTCACTTAAAAATTTGATAAGGGCGCCATTCTTTGGCAAACCCCTGTGGGCCCGCATCAATGACAAGCCACCATCTTTTGGGTCATCATTGCCTTCCGCGATCTTCTTTTTGGCTTCAATTAAATATTGATTAACCGCTTTTTTCTGGGCATCAACCAATTTTTCGATCCGGGGCTTCAGGTCAAAGAATTGCTGCGTATTGTCACTATGTCCAACCGGGCCGCTGATGATCAACGGTGTCCTTGCATCATCGATCAATACACTATCCACCTCATCCACCATGGCAAAATGATGTTTGCGCTGTACCATTTCCTCCGGACTGTGCACCATGTTATCCCTCAGGTAATCAAAGCCAAATTCATTATTTGTGCCGTAGGTTATATCGGCATTATAGGCTGCCCTGCGCGCATCGCCATTGGGCTCGTGTTTATCAATGCAATCAACTGTAAGTCCGAGAAATTCAAACAAAGGTCCGTTCCACTCACTATCTCTTCTTGCCAGGTAATCATTTACCGTAACTATGTGAACACCTTCTCCCGCCAAGGCATTCAGGTAAGCAGGCAAAGTACTCACCAGTGTTTTACCTTCACCAGTGGCCATTTCGGCGATTTTTCCGGAATGCAATACAGCGCCGCCGATCAACTGAACATCGTAATGGAGCATATTCCACACCACTTCACCACCTGCAGCTTTCCATGAATTGGCGAAGGTCGATTTATCACCCTGTATGGTTATATGATCTTTCTTTACTGCCAGCGTTTTATCTAATTCTGTTGCAGTACTTTCCAGGGTTTTATTGTTCAAAAACCGGTTGGCGGTTTCTTTCACAACTGCAAAAGCTTCGGGTAAAATTTCCTGTAGTATTACCTCAATCTGCTTGTCTTTTTCTTTTTTAAGAATATCAATTTCCTGGTAGATCACATCCTTTTCATTGATATTCGTAACAGGTAAATTCTCAGCAGCTTCTTTTTTGCTGTTGATCTGCTCGTCGATCTCGCTTAAATGCTGTTTGATACGCGCCTTAAAATCAGCGGTTTTTCCTCTAAGCTGATCATTGCTAAGCGATTGATATTGCGTAAAATAGCCATTGATTTTGGCAACAAGCGGCGTTATTTTCTTTACGTCCTTTTCACTTTTGTTACCACCAAATATTGTCGATAAAAAGCCTATCATAAAATTCGAGTTATTAGGTATTGTATATAATTTATTGATCCGGTATTTTGTTTGTCAAATATGGTGCTTAAATTTTTTGCGAGCCAAAATGACAGAACGGCAAAGGTAACAATTAGTTGGCAGTTTAAAGGGCATTGTTACCGCCTGCGGCAGGGTGTCAATTTGAGATGAGCCACACTATCCGGGCTTTGACAGGTTTAATAATTAAATAAAAACCAATGAGCGTTTTCTTTTAACGAACATTTAATAATTAATCAGTACTGTACCTAATTACATATTATGCTCTTTGATAATTTATATAGACGAAATATACAGAATTCGAAAATCACTCTTTTGCTATGTAATAAACCTTTTATCACCGCTGGCGTTATTCTCCGAATCTATATGAAAAGAATATTTCTATTATGTGTAGCCTGCATTGCCGGACTAAGTGGCATTTGTCAAAAATCCGGGCTGTTGACTTTCGACAGGCAACGGACCAATATCACAAAAAAAGGGATGCTGGTATTAGGTAGTTGGTCAGCGGCCAACATTGTTGTTGGAGTTATCGGATCTGGTACGCATAACCGGGAAGCCAGGTATTTTAACCAGATGAACGTAATATGGAATGGCGCCAACCTCTTGTTGGCCGGGATGGGATATTGGGGAGCTACAAAGGAAAATACCAATGGCCTGACGTTCTCCAGCGTACTATTGCATCAAAATAAAATAGAAAAAACATTTTTGTTCAATGCCGGTCTTGACGTGACTTATATTGCGACGGGGTTGTATCTTACCGAAAGAAGCAAAAGGAATGCAGATCCTTCAAAATTAAAGGGATATGGTAATTCGGTGATGTTCCAGGGAGGATTTTTATTATTATTTGATGCAATTATGTACACGTTGCACCAGCGGCACGGGAAAATGCTGATGAATTTTACAGATAAGATCACGGTGATGTCTGCCCCTGCTGGCTTTATCATCACTTACAGGCTTTGATCACGCTAAATTATTGCACAGTATTTCGTATCTCAGGCTTTGGTTGAAACATATCCACAGGTATATGTTGGGTCGCAAGGAAGCTCAGGCTGTTTACGATCAGGGACATGATAATCGCTTTTTTCCAGTTACATTCTAAAAACTTATGGAAGGCCACGGCTTCCCCGATCGCAAGTCCGACTGCTACATAATTCATATTTATATCGGTCGAAAAAAATATAATATGTGCGATTGCCCACGAAATAATATTGATCAGCAATGCCATCATTGTAGCGGCCTGTCTTTTTTTTCTTTTAAAGAATAAAGCTATGATTGGCAATTCTATTAGAATTGTCAGGAAAAAACTAAAGGCAAGAACCATTTTATTATTACTTTATTGAAGTAGATTTTTATGCTATAGGGTATAATAGTACAATGAATTTTCCTGTGTGCCAAAATTATAAAAATATCCCGATGGCTACCTATTAATAAATAAAAAATTTACCTGCCTGGACACTCCTCAGCCATGTTGATTATCGTAAAACCATTAAACGGGCAATTTTTAAACAAGGCAATCGCTGCTTAAAAATGCTTGCCGGCTATACCAGCTCTGAATAGTTGTTGATATAACTATTAGTTAAATAACGATTTTAAAATATGAAATATTTTAGCCAAAGCTACTTATAAAATAACTTTGCCGATAGTTCAGGATGGTTATTGGCAAAGCGATCAATTTATTTGCTTATTATCCCGGAAGAATAGTGTTTTATTTTAAATAATATGAGTTGATGTTAGACGATAAACCAAGTGATGTTAAGGAATTTAATTATAAACTGACAGGTTACCAGGATTGGGTAAAGGACTTTGCCCTGGTGGTAGGATGTGAGGTCGAGAATAATTCGTTGTCTTTTGCACCGGATGCCGGCAATGGCAATTCTAAAGCTTTTGTCCTTGAAAAAGGTTTCACTGCCTGTGTCAATAATTATCAGCTGAATGAAGACTATCTTTTAACAAGAGAACCATCAGATAATTATGGTGCGATAATTTATTTGTATCACCTTCAAATGGAGGCCCCGATCGAATTCAAGCTGGATGATATTTCTATCAACATTGATAACAGAAGTTATTATACCCTTAGTATTATCAATGCGCAAACCCTGCACAAAGTAAAATTCGATAAGTCAACTATTATCCGGGGGCTGAGTATTTACCTCGAAAATGACTGGATAACGAAAAATCTCAGTCATAAAATGCTGGAGGTTTTTAACTATTTACGGGAAGTTAATTATTTCAAGCAATTCATCAATGCCCGCCAGCAGCGGTTAATGAATGAAATATTGAACATCCCGGTCAACCATCCATATCCCGACATTTATATCCGTAGCCGGATCTTCAGAATATTCGATAAGGTCCTTGAAAATTTTCTGCAACGCGACATACCGGAATCGCCCGAAAAAATAAACGAAGATGATTTTGCTGCGTTACAAAGGATCGAGGCGACCTTAACCAGCAAATACGATGAATCATTTCCAGGGATCGAAAAACTATCAAGATTTTCCCTGATGAGTGAAAGCAAACTAAAGAAGTTATTTAAGCAATCTTTCGGAATGGGCCTGTATGAATATTTTCAAAAGAACAGGATGCACCGCGCCAAGGAATATATTGTATCAGGTAAATACTCCATCTCAGAGGTTGGTACCAAGTTAGGGTACCAGAATCTTAGTAATTTTTCAACTGCTTTTCGAAAAGAATTCAATTGTCTTCCCAGTGAACTGGACATCAGGGTCAGTTAATAAAGCAATTAGTCAATCTATCAAATAAAGAGCTTCCGCACATCAAAAGCACCAGTAAATTAGCTCATTATCGAATTAGCTAATTATTCTTTTTTGCCCTACCTTTGCCCCCCGAAAAGTAATTATTCAATTAATAATTAATCTTGATATGTCCGGAGCGTTAAAAGAAGTACGTAACAGAATTAAAAGTGTACAAAGTACCCAGCAAATAACCAAGGCGATGAAAATGGTAAGTGCCGCCAAACTTCGCCGGGCGCAGGATGCCATTACCCAAATGCGCCCCTATGCTCAGAAATTACAGGAAGTACTTAGTAATATCGTCAGCAACAACGACGGTGATGTAAATGTTGCCCTGGCAACTGAGCGACCAATCGAAAAGGTGCTGATAATTATAGTTACGAGTGACAGGGGACTATGCGGCGGGTATAATAGTAACCTGATAAAATTGGCAAGACAAGTGATCCAGGATAAATACAGCGCTCAATATGCAAAAGGTAATGTGCAATTGCTGCCAATCGGGAAAAAAGGATATGAGTATTTTACCAAAAGCGGTTATGGGGTGGTTGATCAATTCTGGGATATTTTTACAGGGCTTAGTTTTGACAGCGTCAAATCTGCCGCGAAATATGCAATGGAAGCCTTTGCAAAAAAGGAAGTGGATGCGGTAGAATTGGTCTACAGCGAGTTCAAAAATGCAGGTACGCAACGTTTTGTTGCCGAGCAATTTCTTCCGGTTCCGAAATTGAGCAAACAGGAAGGCGGAAAAAAAGCTGATTTTATATTTGAGCCGGGGAAGGAAGTGTTGATACGCGAACTGATGCCTAAAATTTTAAATACGCAATTATTCAAGGCCGTTTTAGACGCCAATGCCAGCGAGCATGGTGCCCGCATGACCGCGATGGATAAGGCAAGCGATAATGCAAACGAGCTATTGAAATCACTAAAAATAAGCTATAACAGGGCAAGGCAGGCCGCCATCACTACCGAACTAACAGAAATAGTAAGCGGTGCGGCAGCGTTGAACGGATAAACAATTAGCTAATTAGCCAATTCGATAATTTGCTAATTCCGCTGAGACACCTGGTTTACTAAATTAGCACATTAGCAGATTGGCTAATTAGCAAATTGTCACATGGAACTTTCACAAATCATACCACATATAGAAGCCTTAATATTTGCCAGCGATAAACCGCTGACCAATCTTGATTTGGTGGAGTTGTTGAACAATGCGATGGGCTTTATTGATGACAGGGCCACGCTGGACCAGGTGGAAACTGCTGTGGATGGTATCCGGGAAAAGTACAGCGCTGAATTCTATGCTTTTGAATTAAAGCAAAGCGGCGGCGGATGGCAGTTCCTTACCAAAAAGGAGTATCATAAAACAATAGCCCAGTTAAACGGGGATAAATTTTTAAAACGGCTTTCCAACGCAGCCCTGGAAACGCTGGCAATTATTGCCTATAAACAGCCGATCACTAAAAGCGAAATTGAATCGATCCGTGGCGTTAACTGCGACTATGCCGTTCAAAAATTATTGGAAAAGGATTTGGTGATCATTGCCGGCAGAAATGAGGAGGCAGTGGGCAAACCGCTGATCTATACTACTTCCAAATCTTTTATGGATTATTTTGGCATCAACAGTACTGATGACCTGCCAAAAATCAGCGAAGTGATGATGGAGGAACTGGTAAAGGCAACAGTGATAACCGATGGCCAGCAGCAGGAAACCGAAACAAATGAATTGGAGGGACCTGTGACCAGTGCGTTGATAGTCACCCAAAGCGGCGAAATAGTGGAAAATATCCTGGAACCAGGTTCCACTGGTAACGAAGTCGCCGATAAATCAGCAGAAGCCGAAGCAAAGGAAGAGTTAAAAAGCAATGACAATGAAGAGGTCACTGACAATAAGCAAGACGCAGTGAATGATAAGGCTGGAGATAAGCAGGTAAAGGATGAAGAAGAACAATCTGACTCATAAGTTTTAAATAAAAAATTATTTAGAAAAGGTATGAAGAAGAATATTTCTCATACCTTTTTTTATAAATAATATTTACGTAAACCAAGTTGAAGCAGGTTGCATCAGCAGGGTCCGGCTCCCTCTCTTCCGGAGAGGTCCGGGGGGGTGAGGTCAGTACCAAAAAACAACGAGATTCAGCTTCCAGGGAGAGAGCGGACACGAGCCAACAAACAAAAACAATAACCAATCAATACACAATTCCAAACATGTCAAAACATTTAACCCACCAGCAATTAACAGAGATCGCTGATGAATTCGGCACTCCCGTGTATATCTACCACGCAGAGCGTATCGCGGAGCAGTATAAAAAATTGCAAAAGGCTTTTGCAGGTTGCAATGCCCGTTTTTTTTATGCCTGTAAATCACTTACCAATTTGAATGTTTTGAAGTACATTCAATCGATTGGCGCATCACTGGATTGCGTGAGCGTAAATGAAGTGAAGCTTGGGCTGATGGCTGGGTTTGATAAGAAGGATATATTATACACACCTAACTGTGTCGATTTTGCAGAAGTGGTCGAAGCAAAGGAATTGGGCGTAAATATCAACATCGATAATATTTCGATACTGGAGCAGTTCGGGCACAAATTCGGTGGCAGCTATCCCGTATGTATCCGGTTAAATCCGCACATCATGGCTGGTGGCAACTATAAAATTTCCACCGGCCATATCGATAGTAAGTTTGGTATTTCTATCCACCAGATGCGTCACATAGAACGGATCGTAAAAAGTACACAGCTGAACGTGACGGGTATTCACATGCACACGGGAAGCGAAATCAAAGACGTGCGCGTTTTTTTAGAAGGGCTGGAAGTAATGTTTAACACAACTGAACATTTCCCGAACCTGGAATTTATAGACCTGGGAAGTGGTTTCAAAGTGCCTTACCAGCCCGGCGATGCGGAAACGGATATTACGGACCTGGGGAAAAAAGTGGCTGCGGCATTCGTTGAATTTGAAAAAGAAAGTGGTAAAAAATTGCAGATATGGTTTGAGCCGGGGAAATACCTGGTGAGCCAGAGCGGCTACTTCGTGGTTAAAACAAATGTTATCAAACAAACGCCGGCGGCTGTTTTTGCGGGCGTCAACAGCGGTTTTAATCACCTGATTCGTCCCATGATGTATGATGCTTATCACCACATTGAAAACATCACCAACCCAAAAGGTGCTGAAAGAATTTACAACGTGGTAGGAAATATTTGCGAAACGGACACTTTTGCTTTTGACAGGAAATTGCATGAAATACGGGAAGGTGATTACCTGGTTTTTAATAACGCCGGTGCATATGGTTTTGAAATGTCCTCCAATTTTAATTCCAGGTTGAAACCCGCAGAAGTATTGGTGACGGACGGCAAAGCTAAACTCATTCGTAAAAGAGATGTATTTGAGGACCTGTTAAGAAACCAGGTTATTTAATTTTTAGATCGTAACCAGGTATTTTTATCATGGGAAAACATAACTTTCCTTAAATAAAAATCAATGAGCATATCGATCCGAAGGGCGGCTCCTGCAGATTTCCCGGGTATATTGACCCTGATAAAAGAGTTCGCGCTTTTTCAAAAAACGCCCTGGAAGGTAACGATCACCCTGGAACAAATGGACAAAGAAAAAGATTTTTTTCAATGTTTTGTCGCGGAAACAACTGAACATGAGATCATTGGATTTGCTTCCTTTTTCTTTGCCTATTATTCCTGGACGGGAAAAGCGTTGTACCTGGACGACCTTTTTGTAAAAGAATTTTACCGGCAACAAAAAATAGGGTCACAACTTTTAAATACGGTCATCGGCCTGGCTAAAGCGGAGCGGTGTAAAAAGTTGCGCTGGCAGGTTTCCAACTGGAATAAAAATGCCATCGGGTTTTATAAAAAAATAGGGGCATCGATCAATGATGTAGAAATTAATTGTGAACTGGATCTGGATAATCGCCAGCACCAAAGACGTTTTTGAAATTGAGGGCTTTTCGATTATTTGTCTTAAATTACAAATGACAAAATTAATTCGTTGCAATTGTACAAGTCAAATTTGCTTATCCCATTTATAACAATTGATCTTCAACAGTACAGCTGTCCTGGTTTTACTGAACAAAAAAATACAAATACATTTATGGACGCCGATCGTGTTCAACCTGCTGAAAAGTTCACGGCAACTTTTTTAAAAACCGTGTTGTGTCTGGCCGTTATTATTTCATTTTTTTCCTGTAGCAAAAAGGATAAATGGATCGAAGTAGATCCGGCATACAGTCAATATGTAGATGCGTATACCACTGGGGTGATATCCAAAACCAGCTCGATCAGTATTCAATTAGCCGCGGATGCAAATACCACGCATTCGGTGGGGGAAGAAGTGAAAGAAAACCTCTTCGATATTTCTCCATCAGTAAAAGGTAAAGCGTACTGGTTGAATGCCCGCACGATAGAATTTAAACCCGAAGCCTGGTTGTCACCGGATAAGGTGTACGAAGTAAATTTTAAGCTGGGTAAGGTAACGAGGGTGCCGGAAAAATATAGCGCTCTGAAGTTCAATGTGAAAACCATCAAGCCCTCCTTTAAAGTAAGGGAAGATGGATTACGAAGCATGGCCGCAAAAGATAAAATGAGCTTAAGCGGTGAACTGGAAACGGCTGACCAGGAAAAAGGCGCGGACATTGAAAAATTATTGACCGCTCATCTTGCCGGTCAGGCGCTAACAATTAAGTGGCAACACAATGATGCTACGAAAACACACAACTTTTCAATTGACAATATTGAAAGAATAAATACGGAAAGAAATATCACGCTTAGCTGGAATGGGAAACCGATGAACATGGAAGTAACGGGGGAGACAGTTATTGCAGTTCCGGCCGCCGGAGATTTTAAACTGTTGAATGTAGTTGCGATGAATGACGCCCAGCAATTTGCGTCTGTGCAGTTTAGCGACCTCATTGCAGTAGGGCAAGACCTGACCGGGCTGATCACCATGAGTAACCAGCCGGATATTTCTTATACAATTAATGGAAGTGAGGTAAAGGTTTTTACCAACGGAAAACTCGATGGCAATTACACAATAAATATAAACCCGGGAATAAAAAACAGCGGCGGCGATACGCTTAGCAAAAGCTTTACTTCCAATATCAATTTTGAAAATAAATTGCCGGCTGTAAGGATCCATGGCAAGGGCAATATCTTACCTAATTCGGGGCGGTTGGTGCTGCCTTTCGAAGCGGTCAATTTAAACGCGGTAGACATCAGTATCATAAAAATATTGGAAAACAATGTGCCGCAGTTTTTGCAGGAAAATAATATCAGCGGCAATGAAGAGTTGAGAAGAGTGGCCAAGCCCATCGTGCAAAAAACATTGCGGCTGGATAATGATAAAACCCTTGACCTGCACAAGCACCAACGGTTTTCACTGGACATTGACAAGTTTCTTAAAACCGAACAGGGAGCTATTTATCGTATTACAATTGGCTTCCGGCCTGAATATTCTTTGTATCAGTCAGTCGATACAACCAAAAAAGCCAATGATAGCAATGAAGAGGAAGGCAGCGACTATGAATATGCCTCTTATTCCAGGAATAGCGTTGATGAGGATGATGCCTTCTGGGACCGGTATGATTCGTATTATCCTTATGGATATAACTGGGAACAAAGGGATGATCCAAATAGCAAATCTTATTACAATAAAGACAGGTGGGCCAGCAGGAATATACTGGCCAGTAATATTGGCCTTACCGCTAAACGCGGGAATGATAATACCTTGCTGGTAGCCGTTAGTAATATTCTTACAACGGAGCCGATGAGTGGCGTTGATCTGGAAGTGCTCGATTACCAGCAAACCATTATTAATTCAGCGAAGAGCGGGACCGATGGTTTCATAAATATTGATCTTAAGCGTAAGCCGTATTTATTAGTTGCAAAGAAAGGTAACGAAAGAGGCTATTTAAAATTAGACGATGGAAGTTCCCTGGCGCTAAGCAGGTTTGATGTAAGTGGAGAAGAAGTTAAAAATGGGATCAAGGGATTTATTTTTGGCGAGCGCGGTGTCTGGCGCCCGGGCGATACCATGTACCTCAATTGTATCATTGAGGACAAGGAAAAAAAGTTGCCCAAAGACCATCCCGTTGAGTTTAGTTTATATACACCGCAGGGACAATTATATAAGCATGTAGTACAAAGTAATGCGGATGATGGCTTTTATCTTTTTAAAACAAATACCGATGCGACTTCCCCCACAGGTAACTGGCTGGCAAAAATAAAAGTAGGTGGCGCTAATTTTGAGAAACGCATCAAGGTAGAAACAGTAATGCCGAACCGCTTAAAAATTAATGTTGATTTCGGTAAGGATCCGGTACTGGGTATTGGAAGTACGACAATGGGGAACATCAATGCCAAATGGCTTTTCGGCGCGGTGGGAAAAAACTTAAAGGCGAAGATCGATGCCTCTCTTGAATCAAAAAAAACAAGCTTTGCAAAATTTGCAGGATATGATTTTGATAACCCTACTGCTAATTACACTGCTCAAAGTAAAACTATTTTTGATGGCACACTGGATGCGGAAGGCAACGCGGCATTAAAAACAAATTTCGAAATTGACCAGTCTGCGCCCGGCATGCTGAACGCCAATATGGTAATAAAAGTTTTTGAGCCTGGCGGCGCATTCAGCATTGATAATGTGGCCATTCCTTATAGTCCCTATACAAGTTATGTTGGATTAAAACTACCTGATGGAGAAAAACCATTTGACTTTTTACTGACTGGTAAAACTCATACGATGCAAATTGTAAATGTGGACAAAGCTGGTAATCTTCTTGCTGGAAATAATGATGTAGAAGTGCAGTTTTATCGTATCCAATGGCGCTGGTGGTGGGACGATAACGGTGATAACCTGAGCAATTTCACACAAAACGAATACAATAAATTAGTAAAGAAAGAAACGGTTCATCTTGCTAACGGCAGGGGACAGTGGCAGTTTGGTACAGCTGCGGAGGAATGGGGACGCTACCTGGTGCTGGTCAAAGATTTAAAGAGTGGTCATGTTACAGGTTCCACCCTATATATTGATGAACCCGGCTGGCAAAGCAGGGAAGGTAATGACGACCAGACTGCTGCTTCGATGTTATCATTTAGCAGCAACAAAGAAAAATATAATGTAGGTGAAGAAGTAGTGCTGAATATACCTGGAAGCAAGGGCGGACGAATATTGGTTAGCCTTGAGAGCGGCACGAAAGTAATAAAATCATTTTGGCAGGAAACCACCCAGGGACAAACAGTTGTAAAGTTTAAAGCTGAAGCGGCAATGGCACCAAATATATACGCCACCGTTAGCTTGTTACAGCCACATGCGCAAACTATCAATGATCTTCCCATCAGGATGTATGGATCCATTCCAATATTCGTAGAAGATAAAAATACCATCCTCAAACCTGTCATAAATATTTCCAATGCGATTCGCCCGGAACAACCCGTTTCTTTTACCGTGAGCGAACAACAGGGAAAAGAAATGACCTATTGTGTAGCAATTGTAGATGAAGGATTACTCGACCTTACAAGATTTAAAACACCTGACCCGCATGATGCTTTTTATGCAAGAGAAGCATTGGGTGTAAAGAGCTTTGATATGTTCGATTATGTGATCGGTGCCTGGGGAGGCGACCTGGAGCGCATCCTGACAATTGGTGGAGATGCGGATGCAGGTCCAGTAAAACAGAAAACGGCCAACCGGTTTAAGCCAGTGGTGAAATACCTTGGACCATTTCATTTAGGCAGCGGGCAAACACAAACGCAAAGTTTTACGTTGCCTTCTTACATCGGTTCGGTAAGAGCGATGGTGATAGCTGCACATGACGGTAGCTATGGCTTTGCGGAAAAGGCGGTGGCTGTTAAAAAGCCATTGATGTTGCTGGCAACGATGCCCCGGGTTTTAGGTCCGGGTGAAACCATCAAATTGCCGGTTACTGTTTTTGCTATGGAGAGCAATGTAAAAAATGTAACGGTTAGTTTGCAATCCAATCCATATTTACAGGTAGTGGGCAATAACTCGCAGACTGTCAATTTCCCGGGCACGGGCGAAAAGATGTTATATTTTGATATATTGGTAAAATCAAATATTGGTATCGGCAAGATAAAATTACTGGCATCATCCGGAGGTGAAAAAGCGGATTATGAAGTGGAACTGGACATCCGAAATCCGAACCCTGCCGTTACCAGCGTGAGTGAAGTTACGCTGGCACCCGGGCAGCAATGGAAAACAACCGCGTCACCAATCGGTGTTGCAGCTACCAGCACGGCAGTCGTAGAAATTTCCAGCATACCACCGATGAACCTGCAGAAGCGGTTGAGTTACCTGATCCAGTATCCCCATGGTTGCATAGAGCAAACTACTTCGGCGGTGTTTCCGCAGTTGGTGCTAAATCAGCTGGCGGACCTGGACGATTATAAAAAGTCGCAGGTAGAGAAAAACGTAAAAGCGGGCATTGCAAAAATGCAGAATTTCCAACGACCCGATGGCGGCTTTAGCTATTGGCCGGGAGGTAACGAAAGCGATGAATGGGGTACCAATTACGCAGGTCATTTTTTGTTAGAAGCACAGAATAATGGTTACCTGGTAAGCGATTATATGTTGCAGCAATGGAAAAATTTTCAGCGAGGCAAAGCAAATGGCTGGATAGTAAGCTCCACCAATTTTTATGGGGGAGACCTGTTGCAGGCATACCGGCTCTTTACATTGGCACTGGCAAAAGCACCTGAACTTGGGGCGATGAACAGGTTAAAAGAATTTAAGTATTTATCTCCGGAAGCAAAATGGCGACTGGCGGCTGCATATAAACTAACTGGCCAGGACAATGCGGCCTTGGACCTGGTCAGTGGCCTGCCAACATCGTTTGAAAACCGGCCATCGCCTGGCATCACTTTCGGTTCGGAACTGCGGGACCAGGCAATGGTGTTAGAGACATTAACGCTTATGGGTAGACGCGCAAAGGCGGCTGAATTGCTTCCAGCAATAGCCGCAAAATTATCACAGGATAATTGGTACAGTACACAAACCACGGCATACGCCCTGATCGCTATTGCCAAGTATTGCGGTAAAAATCCATCCGGCACAAAGATCATCGCCGCTGGCAGTATTGATGGTAAATCAACAGATATCAATTCGGCTGCTTACATCCGCCAGTTGCCGGTGGTTTTTAAAAATGGGAGCAGCAATGTGGTGATCACTAATAAAGGAAACAATACACTGTATGTACGTTTGATCACACAGGGGCAACCATTGAGCGGTGATAGTTTGAAAGTAAATAATAACCCGGCGGTATTAAGCATGAGTGTCAATTATATCTCGCAGGATGGAAAGGAAATCGATATCAATAAAATAACCCAGGGATCTGATTTTATAGCAAAGGTTGTAATCAAAAATCCCGGGAAACGGGGATATTATTCACAGATGGCGCTAACGCAGATATTCCCCAGTGGTTGGGAAATATTGAATGCCCGCATGCTGGGAGGCGAAGGCGCATTTAAATCTTCCCCGGCTACCTACCAGGATATCCGCGACGACCGGGTGTACACTTATTTCAATATCCGGGAAAATCAAACGCTCACTTATTATGTGCAATTGAATGCATCTTATCTCGGGCGTTATTTTTTACCGGGCACCTTTTGCGAAGCAATGTATGACAATAGTATCACAGCAGGTGTCAATGGAAAATGGGTAGAGGTAGTAGCTCCGGGGCTTTAGACAAAGGTAAATATAAAGTCATCGGGACAGGGAAAATTCAGCGTACTCAATTGATTAAAAAGTGGAAGAAACCAGGAGAAGAATACAAAAGATGCAAAAGTGATTACCAACAGTGATATAAGGGTAACCTCGAATCCTAAAAGTTATAAAAAGCTTTTTAAAATTTTGCGGCACCGTTGGCGGCTTATTTTCCTTCTTGCTTTAGTTACCTGGTTCTGGCTATCGCTACCGAAGCAATTATTTGATAGTCCGACCAGTTATGTCATTGAAGATAAAGACGGCAATCTTTTAAACGCATCTATTGCTAAAGATGGGCAGTGGCGTTTTCCTGCGAATAAAAAAGTTCCGAAAAAATTTGTTGATTGCCTGGTAACGTTTGAGGATAGACGCTTTTTTTATCACCCCGGCGTGGATCCCATCGCCATTGGTAGAGCGGTAATAAAAAATTTAAAAAATAAAGGAACGGTCCAGGGCGGAAGTACCATCAATATGCAGGTGATCCGTCTTTCCCAAAGAAATAATAATAGAAGTGTCTGGAATAAACTAAAGGAAAGTATTTTGGCAATAAGACTGCAATGCAGTTATTCCAAAAATGAAGTTTTGGCAATGTATGCAGCGAATGCCCCATTTGGCGGCAATGTCGTAGGACTGGATGCAGCGTCGTGGCGTTATTTTGGCAGGAGCCCGGCGAAGTTGAGTTGGGGCGAAATGGCTGCACTGGCAGTTTTGCCCAATGCACCGGCATTGGTACATCCCGGAAGAAACCGGTCAGTGCTGCTGCGAAAAAGGAATGCATTATTAGATCAGTTATTGGCCGGGGGAAAAATTGATGCAGGAACCTGTGCGTTGGCAAAACTTGAAATATTGCCCGGTGCGCCATTATCGCTGCCGCAAAATGCGCCTCATTTATTACAACGATTCAAAGTAAATAACCGGTTATCAAAAGGTGAGACAAAAATTATCACTACACTGGATGGAGACCTTCAAAAAAATATCATCTCTATCATTCAGCAGCACCATGCCGTTTTAAAAGGGAATGGCATCAACAATGCCTGTGCGCTGGTACTGGATGTTGAAACCGGTAATACACTTGCCTATGTAGGAAATATCAGTGACCCTGCAAACAAAGAAATGGAAAGCGATGTGGATGTGATCATGGCACGCCGTAGCCCGGGCAGTGCATTAAAACCCATCCTGTATGCAGCGATGTTAAGTGATGGATTGATCCTGCCCAATTCAATCGTGGCTGATATCCCGATGCAGATCGGTAATTATGCACCGAAAAATTTCGACCTTGGATATGACGGTGCCGTGCCCGCAGGAAAGGCTTTATCGAGAAGCCTAAATATTCCTGCTGTAAAGTTATTGCAGCAATACAAGTACCAGCGTTTTTATGAAACGCTGCAGCAATGCGGTATCACTACGCTTAACCGGCCAGCCGATAGCTATGGTTTAAGCTTGATACTTGGTGGATGTGAGATTACCATGTGGGATCTTGCCGGCGTATACGCTTCCATGGCGCGCAGCCTGAACCACCAAACAAAAAATCACGGAAAATCTAACCCGGGTGATTTCCATCCGCCGCAATACCTTGATGCAGCAAATGGTGCAACAGGTTTGATATCTGCCAGGGAGCTACAGCCAGCTTCTAATCTTTCACTGGATCCGACATCTACCTGGTTCACGTTCCTTGCCATGCAGGATGTGATGCGCCCTGGAGAAGAAGGTCTTTGGCAACAGTTTTCCTCTTCCCAAACCATTGCCTGGAAAACCGGGACCAGCTTTGGTTTCAGGGATGGATGGGCGATTGGGATAACACCCAAAAACGTAGTGGCTGTATGGGTAGGCAATACGGATGGTGAAGGCAGGCCGGGTTTGATCGGCGTCCATACAGCCGCGCCGATATTATTTGACATTTTCCGCTTGCTGCCTGCTGTTCCCTTTTTTCAAAAGCCGGTTTATAATTATACCCGGGTAGGGGTTTGCCGGCAAAGTGGTTACCGGGCAAATTTAGATTGCCCGGATATCGATACTTTATTCATGCCCCCGAATGGAGAAAAAGTACCGCTTTGCGCCTACCATAAAATGATCAACCTGGACCAGGATGGTAATTTTCGCGTGACCGAACAGTGTGAGCGTCCATCTGCCATGCAACATAAAAGCTGGTTTATTTTGTCGCCGGCAATGGAATATTATTACAAGCAGCGAAATGCGGATTACAAAGTGTTGCCTCCATTTAAAGCAGGTTGCGGCTTGCAGGAAGGCGGTAGGGCAATTGAGTTGATCTATCCCCAGGAAGATGCAAAAATTTATGTTCCGCTTGAATTAAGCGGCGAAAAGGGGAGCACGATTTTTACTGCTGCGCATCGGAAAACAGGTGCCAAAATTTTCTGGAGCCTGGATGATAGTTTTGTAGGCACTACCGAAAATTTTCACCAGATAGCGTTGAATCCATCGGTGGGCAAACATATCATTACATTGGTCGATGAAAGCGGGGCAGGCATTTCAAGGCAGTTTGAGATTTTGGAAAAAGAAAAGAAATAAAGAATGTTGAAAGGCAATTTTAGCATTGTAAACAGGCACCGGCTGCTGCCCATGAGTTTTCTATATCGTAGATTTCGAACAGTACAATTCGGACTCCTGCGCCTACACCAGGTAATCCAATACCGGGTTAACCAATCATCGAATAGCATATATTTGCTTCCTGTTTTATCATCTCTTAAATTA
>JBDSLD010000086.1:0-3828 GCA_039916545.1 Ferruginibacter sp. | reverse complement strand
AAAATATTTTGGAAATGAAGAAGCATTGGGAAGGAAATTAGCGTTTCGCGACCCTGAATTTACGAGGACATTTGAAGTGACCGGCGTGTTTAAAGAATTCCCTGCCAATTCACATCTTATCATCCATCACCTTGCTTCTTATGCTACGTTGGCAAGCATGATGCGCCAGTCCGGCGATAGCAGTAACCCTACTGAAACTAATTTTGGCTGGTATGATTTCTACACTTATCTGCAACTTGCACCAGGCACCGATCTTAAAAAATTTGAAGCCAAATTGCCTGCCTATTGTAACCGGTATGTAAATAACCTGGAGTGGGCCAAAACAAATAAAATAATTACGGAGCTTCATGTTATTCCGTTAACCGACATTCACCTGTATTCGAATTTTAACCAGGAAGCAGAGGCTAACGGAAATGGCCAGTCGGTGTCTTTCCTGTTTATGATCGCTTTTTTTATTATCGGTATCGCGTGGATCAATTATATCAATCTTTCAACTGCAAGGTCGATGGAAAGGGCAAGAGAAGTAGGCGTTAGAAAAGTATTGGGCGCGCTTCGGCGAAATCTGGTAGGGCAGTTTCTCGTAGAAAGTGTTTTATTGAATATGATAGCTTTTGTGGTGGCGATAGGATTTGTTTTCCTGCTCACCCCTTGGTTTAATAAATTGACCGGCCACACGGTGCATACTGCTTTTTCGTTACCTCCAAACTACTGGCTTGGTTTTGCAATCATGTTTTTATCCGGAAGTTTGCTGTCCGGAATCTATCCCGCATTTGTTTTATCGGGTTTTCAGCCGATCTATGTTTTAAAGGGGTTATTTAAAAGTAGCCGGGGCGGTATTGTTTTGCGTAAGGGTTTAATAATCGGCCAGTTTGCAACTTCTGTGATACTGATCGCCGGAACCATCATTGTATTTCAGCAGGTAAGTTATATGCGCAATCAAAAGCTGGGAGCTGATATTAATCAAACACTTGTATTGGATGGCGCTAACTCAATTACGGACTCACTGTATCAGAATTCTTTTCAGCCATTTAAAAACGATGTACTTAAAATTACCGGTGTAAAAAATGTGACGGCTTCGTCCAATGTAATGGGGCAGGAGATTTACTGGACCAATGGAGGTCATAGGCTCGGCGCAGATAATAAAGGAACATCCACCCTGTACAACCTGGGGATCGATTATGATTTTATTCCTTCATTTGGCCTGGAGATAAAAGCCGGCAGAAATTTCTCCAAAGAATATAAGACCGATGAGCACGAGGTTTTATTAAATGAAAATGCCGCCAAGCTGCTTGGATTTGAGGATATGAATAAAGTGGTTAATGAAGAGATAGTTTCTGCAGGAGATACAGTAAAAGTGTTAGGAATCGTTGCAAATTACCATCACCAGGGTTTGCAAAAAGCGATCGAACCGATGATATTTCGGTTAACGCCCAATAACAGGAACGCCTACTCGATAAAAATTACAACGGCGAATGCTCAACAGACCATTGCTGGGATAGAAAAGATATGGAACCGGCATTTTCCCTCAGATCCTTTTAACTATTATTTTCTTGATGCCCTATTCGACCAGCAATATAAAGCAGACAGGCAATTTGGCCAGATGTTCGGCCTGTTTGCGTTTTTAGCCATACTGATCGCGTGCTTTGGTTTACTTGGCCTATCGGCCTTCAATGTTTTGCAACGCAATAAAGAGATAGGAATTAGAAAGGTGTTAGGGGCATCTGTACAAAATCTTTTATACATCCTTTCAAAAGATTTCTTAAAGCTAGTGCTCATCTCATTTGTATTGGCAGTTCCCGTTACCTGGTGGATCATGCATAACTGGCTGCAGGATTTTGCCTACCGGATCAATATCCAATGGTGGGTATTTGTACTCGCAGGAATTGTCGCTATCTTGATAGCAATATTTACAATCAGTTTCCAGGCAATAAAGGCAGCTGTTGCAAACCCGGTAAAGAGCTTGAGAACGGAATAAATGCAATTTGCTAATTGAGTCAATGAGAAAATTGCAAAATTGCAAAATTCAAAAATAAAGGACAAGGGCACGCCGATCAAAAAAGAAATTTACATCATCAGCGTATGGCTCCTTCTCTTTCGGAGAGGGCGGGGGCGAGGACACTGTCCGGTAGTGTACAGTAAACTGTTCGTTTTCGCACACTTTCCATTGTTTTGTCTTCAGAAACCCTTGCCTGTCAAACAGTTTCCCTTTGGCATAGTCATTGTCAACAGTACTGTTCAATATTCGTCCGGTAGCCTGTTTGACAAATTGAAAAAGATAAATTTTAAACAATGATAAAAAATTATTTTAAGATCGCTCTTCGCAATATCATCCGTCATAAAGGATATTCAATCATCAATATTACCGGCTTGGCCATTGGTATTGCAGCCTGTCTGCTGCTTTTTTTGGTGGTAAATTATGAAACAGGTTATGATAAATTTCAACCAAATTACAAGCGTATTTATCATGTAGTAACGCAGGATAAATATGCCGAAGGCATCACTTATAATTCCGGAGTTCCGGTTCCTGTGCTGGAAGCGCTCAGAATAGAAATGCCTAATTTTGAATTTGCCGGTATCAACTCCCTTAATAACAGCCAAATAACAGTTGTCGACGGAAATAGCACTGCGGCGGATAAAAAGTTTATTGAAGAATCAGGAATATATTTCTGCGAGCCGCAATTTTTTAAAGTATTCAAATACCAGTTTGTATCAGGCGATGCAACGGTCTTGAATGAACCAAACACCGTTGTTCTTTCAAAAAAAGTGGCCGAGAAATATTTTGGAAATTGGCAACAGGCAATTAATAAGTCTGTCAAATTAGATAATGCCATCACATTAAAAGTGTCCGCAATTTTAGAAGATTCACCGGCTAATTCGGATTTCCCTTTAGGCGTATTGGTATCTTTCGAAACATTAAAAAAGAATGGGATACCTTATAATTATGCTGCCAATAACTGGAACGGTACCTCCAGTAATTTCCAGGTATTCGCTTTACTCCCACCGGCAGTTAAAGCCGCCACAATTGATCAGCAATTATCAGGAGTCAGTGATAAACATTATGCCGACCGTGGAAACCGTACTTCTAAAAAATCGCATTTTCTTCAGCCATTGAGCACACTTCATTTTGATACCCGTTTCGACATATTGGGCGATCACGTAACCAGCAAAGCAACCCTCTGGACATTATCCCTGATCGGTATTTTTATTATCATAATGGCCTGTATCAACTTTATCAACTTGTCAACGGCACAGGCTGTTGGCCGTTCAAAAGAAATCGGTATCCGAAAAGTATTAGGTAGCAGGCGGAGGCAGCTATTTTTACAGGTTATGGGCGAAACCGGCGTTCTCGTGTTCATATCCGGAATCATCGCAATATTGATTGCTTTAGCCTGTGTGCCCTTTATCAAACATATCACTTCAATACCTGAAAAATTAAAATTGTTCAATCTCCAAACACTCGGGTTTGCCGCACTGATCATGGTCGTTGTGACACTATTTTCCGGCTTGTACCCCTCTTTGATTCTCTCCGGCTTTAAACCGGTGCTGGCACTTAAAAATAAAATAACTTCTGCTACCGTTGGGGGCATTTCCTTAAGAAGAGGGCTGGTAGTAATGCAATTCGCTATTTCTCAGATCCTGATCATCGGAACAATCGTAGCAATCAGCCAAATGAATTATGTGCGCAATGCAGATCTCGGTTTCAATAAGGAAGCCGTGCTTTTATTGGCAGGTAGCTCAGATAGTACGGTGATAGCAAGACAAGTGGCTTTTAAAGAAAAGTTACTGCAAACGCCTGGTATAATAGCGGTGAGCTTTAATACCGATGCG
>JBDSLD010000085.1:0-6043 GCA_039916545.1 Ferruginibacter sp. | reverse complement strand
AATATGGTCGTTATGCGGAACTTTTCCATTTGCAGGCGATGGGTTACCGTTAGTTTATTAAGCAAGTTTAAATAATAACCCTGAAAGTAATATTCATCCGGGCACCAGCTGTCCTGTTTATTTTAGGTAACCGATGCTCCCAATGATGCTGTGTTTCACCCCTCATCAATAAAAAACTGCCATGTGTTAGCTCAACCGTCCGCACAATATTTTTCTCCTGGTGGTTACGGAATTGGAATGTTCTGCTGGCGCCAAAACTAACAGATCCTATCACCGGGTTAATACCTAATTCCTTTTCGTTATCGCGGTGCCAGCCCATACTGTCTTTTTCATCCCGGTAAAAATTCAACAGCGCGCTGGTAAAATTAACGCCGGCGCTTTCTTCGATCCGCTTTTTTATATACAGCAATGAATCGTTCCATGGCCGCGGCTGCATGGTAATTCCCGAATAGCTGTATTTTTTGTCGATATCACCATACCAGGCCGTGAGGCGCGGCTGCATTATTTCTTTGCCAAACATTTTTATAGGCTCTTGTTTCCATGTTATTTCCTCTTTCAAACAATTAAAATAATGATCGCTTTCTGTGCCTGAAAAAAATTGTGGATACAATATAGCTTCACCTTTTGATGGTAAAATATTTTCGACGTCGTTGAATAAAAATTGTTGCATTTGGATCAGCTTAACCAATTAAATTTAAGGTTAATTGTAATTTTGATAGTTGTTTTAAAGTCATAGTTGAAGATTTCAATACATATTGTTGAATTTACCGCACGTTAACTTTCCACTTGTTATACTTTTCTTTCATGCAATTACCGCATGGACGGTAACCGGCGTTGATGGCCTCCTGTTCTGTGGTAAAGAAAACACGGTTCTCACTTTTCATTCGTTTTCCTGAACTACAATTTAACTTGCCATAAATTTTTAACCGGCTATTTCCTCCGAAAATAATATGGCCTTTCCTGATAAGCGATAATAAGCCTGATTGTTCAATTGAATCATGATTGATCATTAATTATTTTATTTATCAAACCTGTTCCCGATTGGCGCCAGGTCTGGTGCAAGCACAAAACTATCTGGCAGCCAGCAATTCAAAAACCCGAAACTTGCGGAATACTAAACCATTAAACGGCTATAATCAAATTTAATAGGATTAATTTTCAAATTACCAGACTTTTGCATACTGTTAAAACCGCCGTAATGGGCATGTTACTCATCACCCAAAAGCCTGATTATTAAAAAGCAATAATTAATATACAAAAATGGATCTGTCAAAAATAAAATTTGTGGCGGCTGATATGGACGGCACCTTGTTAAATGCAAAACACGAATTAAGCCCTGACTTTTACCAGGTCTTCGAAAGAATGAAAACTAAAGGAATTCTATTTGCAGCTGCAAGCGGACGGCAATTTTTTAATTTGCTAAACCGTTTTGAAACAATAAAAAATGAAATGGTTTTTATCGCCGAAAACGGAAGCTATGTCGTGTACAAAGGTGAGGATTTGCTGGTGCAGGCGATGGAACCCGAAGTTGCGCGGGAGCAACTATTAACAATAACGGAAATCCCTAATGCCTATCCGATTCTTTGCGGAAAAAAATGCGCCTATGTACAAAGCCAGGAACCTCGGTTCATTGAAAATGTAGAAATGTACTATGATAAATACGAAGTGGTTAACGATCTGTTGATGGTGGATAATGACCAGTTTTTAAAGATTGCGATTTGCGACCTGGCAGGATCAGAAAGTAACAGTTACAATTTCTTCCGTCAAAAGCAAGATATACTGCAGGTAAAAGTATCCGGAAGTATTTGGCTCGACTTATCACACAAGCTGGCAAACAAAGGAAGGGCCATTAATGTGCTACAACAGAAATTCAATTTTACGGTCGATGAAACGATGGTGTTTGGGGACTACCTGAACGACCTTGAAATGATGCAACAGGCCACCTTTAGTTTTGCAATGGAAAATGCGCATCCTGATATTAAAAGCGCCGCCCGGTTTTTGACAAAAAGTAACGAAGAAAACGGCGTGATAGCGGTATTGGACGAAATGCTCGCTTCCATGAATTAATTAAATGCATGCCAAAAATAAACAGTTGGAATAAAAATCCAGCTGAAAGTTTGCAAACAACAATTTAATTATTTACTTTTCTAAAAACTCGTACCCTCTTTACAGAAGGAATGATGTATTTCAGCCCAATGTTAAACAGGAAATTAAATTTTTAGAAATGATTGATAACGCATTGAAGATAATTGCGAATGAAGTTAATAAGTATGTAATCCGCAAGCTTGATCCGGACAGGGATCCATCCTCCACAAAACGCATCGCAACCGGCAATGTTGCCAAAGTACAGGAAACCGACACATCCGGGTCCAGCAAAGACGCCATCTCCGCTCCGGGGATTTTAACCCTGGTGAATTTAGAGGAAGAACGAAATTTAAAATCACCCAATAATTTCGTTCGGATCAACGATAAAATGGAATACAGGAATCCAAAAATTCTATTGAACCTGTATTGCCTTTTTTCTGTAAATCACAGTTCTTACGATACTGCGCTCCAATATTTATCCCTGATCATACAATTTTTTCAATATAAAAATGTGATCGATCATAAAAATACCCCGCCCGACAATGGCCTCGTGCTGGATCAAAAGATCGATAAACTGATCCTCGACATGGTTTCCATGAACGCGGAACAGGTGAACCATTTATGGGCGATCCTGGGAGGGAAATATTTACCTTCTGTTCTGTACAAGGTCCGCGTGGTAGAAATTGAAGATGATACGGTTGGTATGATTGGAGAAACTATCACAAAAATTGCTATTAAAAGTCATGATATAAATAATTAAGTAATGATGAATATCAATTATAATATATTATTTACCATCGAACTCCTGCATGAATATTTTTTAAATGGCAAAGCCAGGAACCTGGAAATTATTCCCGCTAACGATTGTGTTGAAATTAACCGGAGGATGAATATTCAATTACGCAACAATGAAAATCGCTGGATCGCATTTATCAGGGAAAATGATTTGCAGGAACCATTCATAAATTCCGATAAAGACAAAGTTTACCGGCAGTTTTATGAAAAGACCGTTTTCAGGTTTTACCTGAAAATAAAAGACCCCTTGTTTTTAAATTATACAAACATTGAGCTGACTTCCGTTGACAACATGAAGTTTTATTTTAGCAACCTCGCGGCTAACCCAGACAACGGGGTATTGTATCTAAGCACGCCCGTTCCTGAATTTACCATTGGCACAGACTATGTACCCGGCAACCTCGTAAAAGATCCTGCCAATGGAAATGTATTTGAATCACTTAAAAAAAATACCGCCAAGAAAAAAACACAATTAACCGAAGCAGGTCTATGGGCGCCCAAAGGGTTATTAAATTTGTCAAAGCCCCTGGAAGATCATGTCGCCAACAAAACCTACCAACAGGGTGACCTGGTAAAAGAACTGGATACTGACAATGTGTTTGAAGCAACAAAAAAGCATTCCAGTATAAACGCCAATAAGGACCTGGTCGATAAAAAATTGAATTTATGGATACCCCGGGGACAGGGTCAGTTACAATATCCAACCAGCAATGATATGACGGAATGCTGCGGCAATAACTACCTTTTTGTTCTGCCCGCCCCGGTTAAGACCGCTGATATTTCCATTTTTGCATTTAATTATAACGCCGCCAAGCCAGCTTTTACAGAAGAGATCCTGCCCGAAGATCCCGAATTTAAAAAAAGGAAATTCGGAACGCCCGTGGGCCAGGTCAATATAAATTTATCCAAACTTAACCTTAAGCCAGGTAAATATAAAATCCAGGTAAATAAGGAAAGCAGGATATTATACTATGACCCAAAATTGACTTCGGGTGAGATACTCGGCGTGATCGAGATCTTTAATCACCTTCCCGGTAAGGATGAATACGCGTTGCTGACAAATGAAGAAAAGATTAAGACTACTGCATACCAAATACATTTTCCTAACCGCCGGGTATTGTGGAAATACACCAGGAAAGATGGTAAGGCAAAAAGTATTACGGATACAGGTAAAACAAAATATGAATTCAAATTATTGGGGGAAGATTTTGTCTCAGCAACTCCCATTCCCCTGGCGGAAAATTCTCTCAGAACACTCAAGTTGGAATTCAATACAAAGGACTTTGACCTGCAACCCTTGCCTAACCCAAGAATTCAACGCCTGGGTAAATTTAAACAGGGTGAAAAAGATGAAAAGGACCCGTTTGAATATTTCTGCTCCGAAATATTTTTAAATTATTAGAAGGCTCCTCATGTTTTCCGCAGCCAGTTATTTAAAGACCAGGTTTAAAAGGCAGCAAGGAATTAATATAAAATAATTGTATGAAATCAACATACGCCCGCCGTTACCGCCGCAGCCCTTCCACTTCCCGGGAAACTTCCATACATAAAAGAGACAACCAGCAGGAGCATTCCTTTTTTAGCAGCCCGTCACGGGATAGTTTCTTCAAACCAAATCTTGCCATTCAACGAAAATGCGCCAGTTGCGAGGGCGAAGAAAAAAAAGTAAACCGCCTGGCCGGGCCGGCAGAAGAAGAAAAAAAAATTCAAAAAACGGGCGATAAAAAAGAAGAAGAAAAAGGCTTACGGGCCGATAAAAAAGAGCAGGAGAAAAAATTACAACGCCAGCCTGAAATGAAAGAAGAGGAAAAGGTGATGCGATCAGATTCAAACGAGGAAGAGAAAAAATTACAGCGGCAGCCAGAAAAGAAAGAAGAAGAAAAAGTAATGCGCACAGAAGAAAAAAAAGAAGAGGAAAAAAATATTGCCAGGAAAGATAGCGGTGCTGCAACCAACGGTGTTGCAGCCACGGGCGCATATATAAACTCGTTAGGCGGTAAAGGCAACGCGCTTCCAAAAGAGGCACAGCATTTTTTTGGTAAAAAAATGGGCTATGATTTTAGCAATGTAAAAATTCATACAGGCACCGAAGCCGAGCAATCTGCAAAGAATGTAAATGCCAAAGCCTATGCCATTGAAAATGACATTGTATTCAACAAAGGCCAATATAATCCATCATCTGCCGAAGGCAAAAAATTGCTTGCACATGAATTAACACATGTAGTACAGCAACGGGAAAACAATCATAACTTACTAAACCGGGTAACAGAAGATACAGAGCTTGAAAAAGAGAAAGTTGACTCTTTTATTGTAAGTGGCCGGGCGACCAATACGCAAAGTAAAATTGCATATGGTTGTGCAGGCGTTAACGTGCAGGGGCAAACGGAAGCGAATTACACAGATTCTTTTACCGCTGCTGTAAGTCCGGTAGCCTCAACAAAATGTACGGATTGTGAAGCGCCGGATTGTATTTCCGCAGATGGTCTAATTATTTCCAATTTTAAAGCCAACCCCGTAATTTCCTTGCCATCGGTACCAGGTGGTTTAACAGAATGTGAAGCTACAGCAGTTGAAAAATTTATCAATACTACATTAAAGCGTCACGAGCAGCAGCATGTATCGGCTTTTAATACTTACAACGGATTAATAAAAACACCTTATAAATATATGGGCTGCAGGTCGGGACTGGATAGTTACCTGCAATCGCTGCATGATGGCATCAATGCGCAAAGGCAATCTTCTGCTAACACCCTGAGCAATGCCCTGGATCCTTTCAACGCTACGGTTTCATGTGATTGCAAGGATTGACAATCAAATTATATAAGATGAGGTGGATTTTTAAAATCACAACGCTTGTATTTTCATATTTAGATATTTATCTTTAACAAAATTAAAAGTAAAAAACAGTTAATGTTTTCTACCGCTACCAAAAGTGTCAATATCGCTCCTTCAGTTCGGCAAAAAACTGCAGGCAATACCTTCTTCCGGAAGGCAGGTGACAATGCATTTTTTGGAGCGAAAGAAAGCACGTCTTTTTTTGGCAAACCGGTACAGGCAAAATTGACCGTAAGCACGCCGGATGATCCACAGGAAAAAGAAGCGGACGCAGTCGCGGATAAAGTAATGCGAATGACGGACCCGGCCGTATCCACTTCGCCTTTGC
>JBDSLD010000084.1:0-56473 GCA_039916545.1 Ferruginibacter sp. | reverse complement strand
AGATTGTATTTGCTCCGGCGGAGCAACCTGTTTAACTAAAGGGTAAATATAAAATAATGTTAGTCGCTGCAAAAGACAATTCAATCGTATAACGGCCATCGCCATTGAGAGGTTACCCCCTCCGGGTTAATTGCATAATATTTGTTTTTCTACAAATAGGTTGCCTCCGCCGGGGCAGGGCGCTATTATTGTCCTTTAATAGTGTTGATCAAATTTTTACAAGACATTTTATTGTGAATAAATATTATAAAACATGCTATGTTTAAAAAATGTATCCGCATTTTATGCCAGCGGCATAGCCTGTTTGTAGATAACAAAGAAGATTGCATTTGCTCCGGCGGAGCAACCTGTTCAACTGCAGGGTAAATATAAAATAACGTTAGTGCTTCAAAAGACAATTCAATCTTATAACAGCCATCGCCATTGAGAGCTTACCCCCTCCTGGGTAATTGCATATTATTTGTTTTCTACAAATAGGTTGCCCCCGCCGGGGCAGGGCGCTGTTATTGTCCTTTGATAGTGTCATTTAATTTTAAATGCACGGATTTCAGTTATAAGGCCGCATGGTTAATGAGAAGCAATTAATCACAATTTTTTAATATTCAATCACAACAATAAATCAGTAATACTTTAAGACAATGATATAAGTAAAAAAGAAAAAAGCCCGGAACCCTATACTTAAATTCCAACCAAAAAAAGATTGCAACTTAGATATCTCTACACAAAATATATTTATCCCTCTGGTTTTCTACTTAATCTACATACCCGCTCCCTGGTGTAATTGTATTTATCCAATAATTTGCCTTCATAACACATTGTTTCTCCGAGAATTTATAATGTTTGTATTTGCAGCAATCACCGGATATTGATAGTAACTGGCATCTATTTACATTTAAAGAACGCATGAAAATTAACACACGTAAACAGGAACCACTGTTGCGGGTTGGAAAACCGGTAAGCGCCAAAGGTTTTGTCCACCGGTTCGTTCTTCCTTTTGCTGTTATAATTTTAATAGTACTCATATGATATCTTGTCTGCCGCTTCAGAATATTTCCCGCCTATGCCCTGGCCTCTCCGGGAGATGTATTCAGAAGTTTTAAAGAAGAAATTTCAGCGGGTCGTTTGTTGAATGACATTGTCGCCTCCCCGTGGCGTGTAGCCATTGGTTTTGTAGCAGCCGCCTGCCTTGCTATTCCTACAGGCCTTTGGCTGGGTCAACATTTGGCCGCCAGGCAGGCCTTCTTACCGGTACTTAACTTTTTTCGTTTTCTTTCTCCCCTGGCATGGATACCCTTCGCGATCCTTTGGTTTCACATTGGCGACAGGCCCGCGGTGTTCCTCATTTTCGTGGCAACATTTTTTCCATTGTCGCTTGCTACCATGTCGGCCGTGGCAACCATACCAGGCATCTATTTCCGTGTAGCGCACGATTATAATTACAAAGTTCTGCAGTCGCAGGACTTTTTTATTTAGAATAACGGCGTTAACATAACCATGCAGTAGTCGCGGTAGTTGACAGCAAAATCTGGCAAAAAATTTGATTAACGTATTTGAAAACCAATATGGACAAATCATCTACAGCCGCAGCTTATTTAAAAGAACTCGAAGCTGAGTACGGGTCTACAAGAAAATGCCTGGAAAGAATTCCGGACAGCAAATTTGATTTTAGGCCACATCCCACATCAATGCCAATGAATTATCTGGCGTTGCTGGTAGCAGAAATTCCAAGGTGGATTCAATTGATAATCGAAACAGGTGATATAGACTTTGCCACATTTAAACATGCTGATATCAAGACGAACCAGGAATTGGTGGATCATTTTGAAGAGAACATGACGGGTGCAAGAAAAGCCTTAAAGGATTCGACGCCTGAGCAACTCGAAAGGACATTTTATTTAAAAGCAGACGGTAAGGTTCTATTTTCTGAAAAGGCAGCAACGTATATCGGGCCGACGCTTAATCATTGGGTTCATCATCGGGGGCAGCTAACCGTTTACATGCGTATCTGCGAAATTCCCGTTCCTTCGATATATGGCCCTTCAGCAGATGATAAACAATATTAGGGTTGTATAAAGGATAGAATGCCGGAACCTATTCTGCCTGAATCCTAAGTTGGCTGTTTCCAATGTTTATCATGTTCCCACGGGAACGTGCAACACCATTATATTTTAATCTACGATATTTTATCCCTGGCGGGATATGTAATATTGCGCAGCGTTATATATAAAATAATTATATATCTCTATATTAGCTGTAATTGTGTATTTATTAACAGCTGAAACAAGAAAGTCAGCCGTATTAATGAACTGAACACACCAAAGCAGCGTTATCTGCCAAAAATTTGCCTTAGGAAAGAATTGGACAAGAGACAATATTTAATTAAAGTAAACATCGGTACGCGGTTTGCCTATGAAATTAAAACCCTACAATGTTTTATAGGTCAGCAATAATTTTAACTACCCGTTTGTGTGAGCTTTCTCCTGGTTGGTTTAGGCGGATTACAGTCTTATGCGCTGTATTTATATTAGGGTTAACCAATGCATTTGCCCAAGGTAAGAGAATGGCGGCCATCGGATCCTCTACTACGGCAGGTTATAAGGCATCTTCACTTGATAGCTGCTGGTTTGGACGCTTTACCAGGTATTACAAATGCCAATTAGGTGTCATGGATTCTTCCTATAATTTTGGAATACCGGGCGACAATGTTTATGCGGGTATGCCTTCTAGTTATAAGCCGCCGCCCGGCAGGCCGAATCCTGACGCAACAACCAATATTACGAAAGCAGAAGTTACTTTACGCTCCCTTAGAAATAAAAGTGACGGCGTAATTATCGTAAATTATCCTTCCAACGAGTACGATATATACAGCATTGCAGAAATAATGAAGTGCCTCCAGGTGATCTACGATTCAACAACGCGATCCGGCAACAAGTGCTTTATTACCACCACGCAACCCCGAAGCGATTCGGCTTTTAATAGTTCAGTTATAAAAAAGAAGATGGCAGATATCAAGGATTCTACCATAAACAGGTTTGGCGAAGCACACACGTTGAATTTTTGGGATGGCATGTTTAACCCCGCCGATACCACTATTTTACCAATTTATAGTGGCGGCGACCAGGTGCATTTTAATGACCTTGGGCATAAAATTCTTTTTGAGAGAATCATGGCCAAAAATGTTTTTAGCCTGCCAGTATGGTACGCGGCCGCCAGCGGTAATTTAAACGCACTGGCAACCTGGGGTTCCAACCCGAACGGCACAGGCACGCATCCAGCCAGCTTTGCATTGGATAACCAGGTATTTATCGTTGTAAACAATCTTGCTCCAACCATCAATGCCAATTGGATCCTTAGCGGCAAAAATGTTCAGTTGATAATAGGTGATGGCATAAGGCCGGTAGTGTTCAAAATTCCAGCGGCATACAGGTTAACCATCTCGAACCCCCAGGCTGCTTCAATTTGTAATTAACGATACCTGCATTCGCTATATTTAATGTTGGTAAACGATCATTAAAGCGCAGCTCATTTTGTTTCATTGCCATCCGGCAATTCTGATTGATCTATTGGCTGGTCAGTTTCGAGTTCCGGATCGCCATCATTCTTTTTTCCTTTTTGCGTTAGTTGTTCAAACTGCAGCGTGTCTTCAGATTCTTCTTCACCGGGCGCTTTATCTACTCCCTGCTGTCCATGTGTGGGACCGGTAATTGAAGGCGTCGGTTCATCGGTTGCTTTTTTCTCTTCCATGATTTATAAGTTTAATGATTTTCTTTAACCAGCTAATGCTATGCCATATTGTTTGCGTGATAATTCACCCCAAATGTCAGCTCACCAGCAAAACAAGTACACCAACAATTGGCTGGTATTAATAGTTTTTGTTTCTTTACCTGTGTGTTGCTATTGATATTGCTATATTGCCTGCACAAACCACGCCCTTATTTTTTATCATTATAATTAAAGACCAATGAAAAGAATGCGCCTTTCTTTCCTGCTTATTTTTTTGAGCCAACACTTTTTTTCTCTTGCTGCGAAAGTAGATTCCATTGACATTCCCAGTGCCGTAATGCTTAAAACCTACAAGGCTGCTATCATCCTGCCGGATTCTTATGCTAAAAATAAACTTGCCTATCCTGTAATGTACCTGCTGCACGGCGGTGGCGGGCACTTTAGTGACTGGCTTACTTCCACGCCTGATAAAATGGCCGTGAAAAATTTAGCCGATCAATACAATATCATCATTGTATTGCCGGAAGGGCAACCGTTTAGCTGGTATCTCAATAGTACGATAGATAAAGAAAGTCAATTTGAAACTTATATCACGGCGGAAGTGATCAGCACCATCGATCATACTTATCGTACAGTCGCCAATAAAAATGGAAGGGTGATCACAGGCTTATCAATGGGCGGTCATGGAGCACTATACCTTTCAACCCGGCACCCGGAATTGTTTTGCGCAGCAGGCAGCATGAGCGGCGCGCTGGACCTGAATGTGAGCAACTGGAAAATAAGCCCGGAATTCCTGGCCGGCGTTAAGCAAAGATTTCAGAAATTAATAGGCGACACAAATAATATCGCTGTTTATGATGCTTATTCAGTAGTGAACATGGCGGAAAAAATAAAAGCGAACAAGCTGCCACTGGTGATCGATTGTGGTGTTGATGATTTTTTAGTAGAGCCCAACAGGGAACTGCACCGTCGGTTGGTTTATAATCATACCCCACATGATTACACCGAAAGACCGGGAGGGCATACCTGGCCGTACTGGCAAAATTCCCTTCCCAGCCATGTTTTATTTTTCGACGCCATATTTAAAAAGAACGGGGTGGCTGTCACCGCCAGGTAAAGTTTTGCTGGCCAGGTACCCATCTTATTTTTTACTCAAGATTGAAATACCCGCATCGATATATTGGCCGCCATTGGTTTGCCGGCAATGTATTGCGATCACATTTTTGCCACCGGAGATTAACGCCGACTGGCTTTCTTTTGTCATTTTTACCATTGAATAACTGGAAGTATAATTGGGTATGGCGGCAGCTTTAACGCCGTTGATATAGACTTCGCAATCTTCATCATGATGGATGTACAATACCAGTTCATCCCGGTTAACATGGGCCAGGTCACCCAATGTAAATTCCTGGCGCAGCCAGATATCTTTTGTGTTCCAGGTGGTTTTAATATTGCCTCCCGGTGTACCGGCGCTACCAAATCCTGCGAGGCCTGAAGTCCAGCCGGTATCATTAAAATTGCCTTGTAACCACGCAGTATCAGGTTTATTAAGTGTGTATTTCCATGTCCGGGCTTCGGCCTGTGAGGAAGGCAACAGGTCTTTCAGAGATATAAATTCCCGGATCACTTTTTCATTAGATGCCCTGATTTTTTCAACGGCGCCTTTTACTATTTCCCTGTCATAAGTTAACAAGCCGTTCAGCTCAACTTCCACATCGGTGATCTCTGTATAAACAGCCGCACTGAGGCCCTTGCTGCTTTTGAAAATAGTCAGATCAGTTGCAAATTCATCGTACAGGTTGGTATAATCTTTTTCGTTATCGATCATAATATAGGTCTGCCCTGATTTCCAAATATGTCCGGGTATAATAAAGCCGATACCACCATATTCGCCACAGGCAAGTGTTTGCCAATTACTGGCGGGTGCTGCGGGCGGAGGATAACTATGAATATCCATGATGTCACCGGCGTCGAAATGGCCGCCGCCGCTGGCCTGGTTGATAAGACGTGTTGAATCAAGCTTGCGAACCATATTTACCAATTCTTTGGTATCGTGTTGCGCCTGGCCTTCGTTAAACACTACCCATGTCACGATGCAGGGAGCGTTCCAATGTGTTCTTACCAACCGCTCTAATTCCGACGCAAAAGCTGCTGTGTCAACCGGGGGCACATGCTCTGTATAAGAATTGGGTGAAGGCATATCCTGCCAAACCATCAGGCCAAGTTTGTCTGCCCAGTAATACCACCTGTACGGTTCCACTTTAATGTGTTTACGCACCATATTAAAACCGAATTTTTTAGTCATTTCGAGATCGTACCTAAGCGCGGCATCCGTGGGTGCGGTATAGCCGCCATCGGGCCAAAAGCCCTGGTCCAGCGGTCCGATCTGGAAAAGAAATTTATTATTCAGGTACATTTTTTTAAAACCGCCTTCTTCACCGATCGAAATTTTTCTCATACCAAAATAGCTTCCGATGGCATCTATTTTACTGTTTCCTTTTTTAAGCGTAATAACAAGGTCGTATAAAAATGGATGATCGGGTGACCACAATTTTGCATTGGTAACCGGAACGTTTATTTCTGTATTTGCTTTTCCTGAAATAGTAGTTACAATCCTGCCATCATTTTTTACCTGGATATCTACGGCAAGGTCACTCATATTATTTCCTGTATTGACAACCAGGCTGACAATTGACTTATCGATATCAGGGACAATTTTGATCGACGTAATGCCGGTTTTGGGAACGGGCTCCAACCAAACGGTTTGCCAGATACCAGTTACAGATGTGTACATTATTCCCTGGGGCCTGAGTGTTTGTTTACCCCGCGGAAAGCCACCGTTATCCGTTGGATCAAAAACACGGATGGCGATATCCTGTTCGCCTGCAGTTTTTAAAGCAGCCGTGATATCATAGCTAAACGGATCGTAGCCACCAGTGTGAACACCCATACTTTTGCCATTTACAAATACTTCGGATTCATAATCAACGGCGCCAAAATGCAATAATATTTGTTCGCCTTTCCAGGAAGCGGGCACACTGAATTTGCGGCGGTACCAAATCGTTTCATGGTGCTCCATAACACCCGATAAAGCGGATTCCACCGGGAAGGGCACTAATATGCTGCGGGATAAATTGCCGGCCGGCAGAGCCTCTGTTTTATTAGCGGCCGGTTGAAATTGCCAGAGCCCATTTAAGTTGAGCCATTTTTCACGCGTCATTTGTGGCCGTGGATATTCAGGCAATACGCTTTCTGCTTTTACATCTTTTGAAAATTTGCTCATTAAAGCGGCCTTTTTAGGCTGCCATTGCTGGGCAGATAAAACCGAGGGAACTACAATCAATACTACAAGTATAAGTCGGCTCATTTTCATAATTGAAATGCTAATCGTGTTTGAGATAATCATTTACCGGTTGGTAGATTTACCGAAATTATAACATACCTCCGGGATAATGCAGCAATGTTATGGATTGATAAAAGAATGTAACATTCTAACTAAGGAATATTGCACAGCAGTGGTTGTACTATGCCAATCATGGTGGATGAATGGATTTATGTCTGGCATTAATTTACATCAATTATGCATAGATCGATGTTACCACAAATGAAGATAGCTTATGTTTAAAAAGAAATGGAAGTCCATCGTTTTCTTTAGGGTGCTCAAGCAACTTTTGGTTCCTCAAAATTCTTTTTTACCCAATGTAACGATCCAGGTGCGTACATCATTCAGGATATATTGCCCAATCGGTTTTTCATCTGCATCATATAAAATAACAGCGGTGCCTGGCGGCAGCAGGGACGGGTTATTGACCCGGGCTGTATCTGTGGTTAGATAATACACTTTTACCGTTCCGGTAGTATCATAAACGCTCCTGTATTTTTCCGTACCCGCCTGCGAGAAAGCCGATAAGGCAAAAAACAGGCAGATCGGTAATAGTATATTTTTTATCATGAAATATTTTTTTATTAAATAGATAATCAAGTATCATACCACGCCTCAACGCTAAGTCCGGGACAAATAACCACAATTGTAACAGATGACCGGGGCTAATTTTAAAAAATCATTTATATCCGGAAATATATTTTGATTAAGTAGCATTTATTTAAATTCACACCTTAAAACATGCCAGGCGCATTTTAAAATGTGACTGTTTTCTCTTAAATCAACTCATTTATGGAAAATAAAATATCTCCGGTTATTGCTCCAGCCGACCTGGTAGCTTTATGGAAAACAACAGCAATAGTTTTGGTTGATGCAAGGGCAGGAGCTGAAGCCGGCGCGCAGTATGAAACACGGCATTTGGAAGGCGCCCTGTTCGTTGACCTGGAACTACAACTTGCGCATAAAAAAACAGATGCGGCAAATGGTGGCAGACATCCCCTGCCGGATCCTGCCAGGTTTGCTGCTGTATTAAACGAATTAGGAATACGGCCCGACAGTCATGTAATAATATACGATGATAAAAACGGCTCCAACGCTGCGGCGCGTTTTTGGTGGATGTTAAAAGCGGCCGGCCATGCACTGGTGCAGGTGGTTGATGGTGGACTTGATGCAGCCTTTGCAGCGGGCTTTCCAACCCGTGCAGGTAAAGAAACTGCTGCCCCTGCGGGAGATTATGAAATTAAAAAATGGCAACTGTCTCTTGCAGCTATTGATGAAGTAGAAAAAGCCAGGCAGTCGCCTGGTTACCTGGTTATCGACGTTCGTGATGCAGTTCGCTTCCGAGGTGAAAAAGAGCCTATCGATCTGGTTGCAGGGCATATACCCGGCGCAATAAATATTCCTTTTACGGGCAACCTGGATGAACAAGGTTTTTTTCTTTCTACTGCGGAATTAAAACAAAAATATTCGGCCGCCCTGGAAAACCGGGAACCTGAAAATGTAATCGTCCATTGTGGGTCCGGTGTAACGGCATGCCATACATTGCTTGCCATAGCGCAGGCAGGGATGGAAATACCAACATTGTACGTAGGATCCTGGAGCGAATGGTCAAGAAATGATAAGCCCATTGGAACGGGCGAATGATAAAAATGAAACGGCGCAAACCGATACATGCAGCCCCGGTCCATGTATTTACGAGATGTGTTTAATGAAGGAACGATAAGCCTGTTGCCAGTTAGCGTGCCTTTTTACTGACGGCTTCCCCGCACATTTTCCAACACTTTTATTTGAGGCTGGGGCTAGCCTTCTTGTAAGACTGATATATAATCGATGCTATAAAAAATTACTCAATATTCCCCACAATCACTTTTTTTCAATATTATTCCTTTGCCAAAGCTTACCTGCTTTACATCCTTAAATATCATTACTCTATCTTTTTCTTCCATGTCGCCGTATCCTTCGGTGGCCGTATCTCCTTTTATTAAAAATATAACCTGTCTCGTTGATAGCTTTCCTTCCGACATGAATTTATAATCTGCCAGCAAAGTATCACCATGAAGATGTCCATCGAAATCTCCCTTGTTACTGTCCTTTTCAAATAATTTATAGGTGATCTTCCCGGTAACAACATTAGGGAATACTTCCACTTTCAACAGTACGGTGTCTTTGCCTGTCATGGTGGAATAACATGCAGATGATGGTATCATTATTTTCATTTCGGCCGCTTTGGCGGTATCTGACGAAGCGCCTGGTTCGGTTGTTTTCTTCTGCTCATTACAAGACATGCCGGTGATGATCACCAACAATAATATCGGAATAGTATATTTCATAATTTGCTGTTTTGCTGTTTCCCGAATCAGTGTTATTTTATGAAATTACAACTAATTATTTTTATCCGGCAAGCGATAGAAAATCATGTGAACCACCATTCCTGGGCATGTATCCGAATGCAAGATTTTTTTAACGTTTAGAATTTGCAAAAAAATCAGACGGAATATTATTCGATACTGGTTAACATGAATGTAATTGAAAAAAATAGCTAAAGAAAAGACGGTCCACACAGTAGTAAGTGTGAAACCGATTGAAACGATGACCGGAGATAGTAATACGTATTCAGCCACGGTAAACAGGCTGGATTATCATTCTGAAAATCGAATAATTTTAAATTGTTTGATCCACCTGAAAGCCTGTAACATTAAAGATCATAGAGCATTTCTTATCCAGGTATCATCCAAGCCTTTAACTCATCCTGTGTGGAAGCAATTGAACTTATTGAATTCAAGTTGTACCTGCGGTAATTAATCACGGCTGATCAGGATTTTTTTTGCTTTCTTAAAAAGTCCATCGGGAATATTTACGGTCTCTCCCATTTCAGCTTTATCATCCCATCGAAGTTTATTTATGTATTTTTTAGGCGTCATTCCGGTCGCATCGTGGCGGGCGTCAAATGAACTTTCGCTTTGCGGATTTTCTTTACCAACCTTTGTACCCTTTTGACCTCCCTGGATGGTCATACTTCTACCGGTTTCGGGATTGGTACCGGTAGCTTTCCAGGTCCTTCCTTTAGCTGTAGATTTTTCAATTTTAAACTTAGCCATTAATATCTATTTTTTACGCAAGTATGAAAGAACGTTTACTTTATTCTACTGTTAACTCATTGAGGTGATCGTTCCCATAAAGGATAATATCTTTTCATTTTTTTTGAAAAGCATATCTGCCACTGTCAAAGACGTAGTGGTGCAAACCTGCTCCGGGCGTGCCGATGTAGATTTGTCAGGCAATGAAATGTTCCTGCCATCAATTTGTTTGTCATTTATACGGCGGGTAAAAGTAACGTTGTGTGGCAATGATTGTTTGCTGCTTCTTTTTTCGTCAGGCCCTTGCAGCCTGGTATTTATTTTAAACATAGTCATAGATTTAAGATTTTTTATCTTCCCAATTATTTTCCATATCGGAGTAATTCTTCTTCGAAACAGAAGATTTCTTTTCAGGTTTGGAATTACCCTTTTTCTTATGTGCGTTGATATTATTTACCAATGAATTTTTTACACCCAGTTTATTCTTTTTTCCAGCCGACTTTTTTGCTGCTTTCTTTTTAGGCGCTGCCTTTTTTTTAGGCGCTGCTTTTTTTGCTGGTTTCTTTTTAGGTGCCGCTTTTTTTGCTGTTGCCATATTACTTTTTCATTGCATATTTCAAATTGTATGCCTGTTGATTTTTGTTTATTTTAAAAGTAAATGATATAAAAAAGACGTAAACAGACTCGCTTCACATAAATAATTATTATTAAAGCCCATACAAAATGAGTAATTTTTTACACGCTTTTATTCATATAACTGTCCACCGGCCTTAATCTGCACCAAATCCGATTAGTTTCATTTATCATTTTTTCCGTCACTGAAGGATGCATAAAAAGTATTAAATAATGGCGGCTGCATGCGATACATACATTAATCTTATAAAATATATTAAAAAAAACTAACAGAAAATGTTACTGCTTTTGAAGGTTGAACGACTATTTGGCAAGGCCGTCTAAACAGGCCGGTAACCCTCACTTATAAAATAGCAGTACATGAAACATTTATTTTTGGCATTTGGAATTCTAAGCGCAGTCTCGCTACAGGCCCAGCCTTTTTTATCGGTTGCAGGCACTACAAAAGGCGCAGGCTTTGCACTCGGCTACCTTGACAGTGAGTCCGGAATTGAATTTAATTTGGGGTACAATGTCCCGATCTTAAGGGCTGATCGCCCCCGGCTGTTAGATTTCTCGGTGGGAAAAAAGTTTTTATTGAGTCATAAAGACGAAGATAATATTAGCCTGACGAGTTCTGTTGGTTATGCACTTTATTCCGTGAAAGATTTTTCAGCATACGAATTGGATAAAGAATACGGCGCCATTATTCAAATCAAAAAGATCAAGGCCATTTTTGGATTGGAGCTTGGCAAAGACTGGTACCTCGGCCGCCTGTATGTGAGCGGACATTATTGCGGCAACCCTTTTTTAAGTATTGGGATGAGGGCATTTTTAAAATAGCAGGGAAAGGTACTGCGTAGAGAGGCGCAGGCCAGCCTTATTTTCAAATCTCATTGGTTCAACATAGAAAATTAGCAATGAAATGGGTGTGCTTGCAACTAACAGATTTTAGCGTGCAAGAAAACATTTGCTAAAGAAATAAATTGGCGGGAGTTTATTTTTTATCTTAAATTATGCCTGTTTTTATTTAACAGGAAAATGCAAACCCGGAAACATTTCTGCTTACCAATATTGCTGCTGTTTATGAGCTTCTCCTGTTTTTGCCAGACAGCAAGGATAGATAGTATTAAAAATATCCTCAACGGTACCAGGCAGGATGACAGGCAAAGGTTGGCCACACTATTTGTAATGTGTGGACAATACAATTCATTGCACCCTGATTCCCTGCTTGCTTATGTGCAGGCTTCAAAAAGACTTTCTGTAAAAAGTCCGGATTACACGGATATCGCGCTTTCCGGTTTTTACGAAGCTTTGTATAATAGCAAGAAAGGGCGTACAGATACTGCCCTGGCCATGGTAGAAAAATGGCTGTCGGACAAAAAGGTGCAGGCGCTTCCCCTTGTGCAGAACAAATTTAAAATAAGCAGGATCGCTTTATTGGTAAGGCAAAATAAGTTAAAGGAAGCATTGGAAAATGCACTGCTCAATTTACATGATGCGGAGCAAAATAACTATGTGGAGGACCAGGTAAAAGCGCAGATACAAATCGGTTGGATATACATGGAACTTAATCAAAATGCCGATGCACTTAAATGGCTGTTCATTGCCTTGGCTACCAACGAAAAGAACCGTGACGAGCCAGAACCGGCAGTCCTGAATTCGAATATAGCCGCAATTTATAACGCGCTCAGGAAAAATGATTCTGCCGTATTTTTTATCACAAAGGCGATACGGCAGGCCAGGCAGGAGCAAGACCTTTCTTTTCTTTGCAATGCCAGTTATATTTACTCCGATATCTGCATTGACAACGGCAATCCTAAAAAAGCGGAAGAGTTGCTAAAGGATGGCATTGAAATAAGACGGAAGATCGGCGATCCTTTTTATATAGTTTCTGACCTGGCACAGTTGGGAAAATTCTATGCCAACACCAATCAATATGGCAAAGGGATCGAGACTATTAAAGAAGGCATTGCCATTGCTACATCCAATCACATAACGGCAAAACTTGTGTTTTTGTACAGTATCCTGGCAGAGAATTACAAGGCTGCGCATGACCTGCTGAATTACAGCAATACCTTATTTACGCTTAACGGTTTAAAGGATTCCTTGTACAGCCATAACAGCGCCGAAGCGATGTCGGAGTTGCAGACAAAGTATGAGGTGCAAAAAAAAGAGAATACGATCATACAGCAGCGGTTCGTATTGGTAAAACGCACATATTGGATATATGGGGCCGCCGCCCTGCTGGTATTCGGTTGTATTTGCTGGTACCTGACTTATAAAAACAGCCGGAGAAAACAGGAGCAAAAGCTGGCGCTTGTATTACTGGAAGAAAAACGTCTATCTGAGATCGCTGTATTGGCCGCTGAAGAAAAAGAACGCAAGCGTATCGCGGCCGACCTGCATGATACATTAGGCGCATACGCGGCAGCGATAGCTGCCAACGCGGATTACCTGGGCACCGCACCAAATCAGGAAAAGCAGCAAGGGGCATTGGATCAACTAAAGTCGAACAGCCAATCTATTGTTTCACAGTTGAATGATACTATTTGGGTGCTGACCAAAGAAGTGCTGGCGCTGACAGCGATCAGTGACCGGTTGAAAGTATTTATACAACGACTGCAAAACAGTTACCCCGATGTACAGGTGGACGTGAAAGAAAATATCAGCAACGATCATTTGCTGGCGCCAATGCAAGCCCTGAATTTATTTAAGATTTTACAGGAAGCAATCAGTAATGCGCTTAAACACAGCAGGGGCAATAAGATTTCCGTAACCATCGAAAGTGATGAACACTGGAGAGTGACAATCGCTGACAATGGAACAGGCATGCCTGCATCATTTAAACCAACAACAGGCGGCAACGGTCTGGGCAACATAAAAAAAAGGAGCAGAGATTCAGGCTGGCAGGTGGACTTTCAAAGCAATGAACAAAATGGCACGATTGTGATTATTAGTTCAGTGAAAATTGATGGGGCGCAGGGATTAAGTGTGGGCGCGGAATAGGTGGTGGATAGTTTGCTCACTACTCCTATTTTCCAGCAATGCCACTTAAAAAGCCAGGCTGGCAGTAGACGTTACTTTACAGAAGGAGCGCATCATCCCATTATTACACTTCAATTAATTTTACAATGTCCACGCTATTATAAAAGCGAGCGCATCAGCACTCACAAATAAAAACACTACGCATCCATAATTTCAGGCTCAACCAATTTAACCAATTTTTCAAGCGATTGCTGCCAGCCCAGGTAGCACATTTCAATAGGAATAACTGCCGGGATGCCCTCCTGCACGATTTTGATTTCGGTTCCTACCATAACTTTCTTTAGCCATACGGAAGTCATCATCTCCCCGGGTAAGTTTGGATCATCAAATTTATCTGTGTATTTGATAAACACGGCCGGTTTGATTTCAATATATTTTCCACCAAATGATTGGCAGCTGCCGGTAGAGAAATTTTGAAACGACATCCTGTAAACTCCGCCTACCTCGACGGTCATTTCATGGACCGTACATATAAAACCATACGGCGGCAACCAGGCAGCTATTGCATTTGGTTCAGTAAAGGCACGGAAAATTTTTTCGGGAGATGCTTTGATTACCCTATGCAGGGAAACGGCGTTATCTGGCATAAAATAAATTTAAATTCCTACTCATTTGGCTTTTCGGTTCCGCCCGTTTATGGTGGTAGCTGCTCCACTTTCTTAAATAATTTTTGCTGAATCTTATCATACAAAGTTGCTGATAAAATTGATATTTCGCAGGGTGGGCATACGTCAATTTAAGGGCTATTTCCGACATAAGATACCATACTGATGACCTGCGTCGCAAGTGCCCGGAAGGATCGCCCGGTATCAATTAGGCCTGCACGATTGCACCAGGAATTACTATAAAAAATTTAATCTTTTGTGCAGAAAAAGCCGGGAACAGAAAATCAAAAAAAAAGAAAAATTTTATATCCCTCCAACCTATGTATTAGGCAGTGCTATCATAAATATTGAGCCCTGGCCCGCGGTTGTCTCAACCTTTAGTTCACCGCCATGCGCTTTTATAATATCGTAGGCTAATGACAAACCTAAACCAGTGCCCCGACCGGTGGGTTTTGTGGTAAAGAAGGGTTGAAAAATTTTATCAATGATGGCCTGAGGAATACCATTACCGTTATCACTTACGGCTATTTCAGTTTTGCCATTTATGGCTTTTGTATTTATTGAAACGGTTGGTTCGTATTTAACCGCTGCCGGAGTTGCAATGGCTGAGATAGCTTTTTCGTTCACCGAATAAAATGCATTCGTAATTAAATTCAATATCACTCTGCCAATATCCTGGGGAATAATGTTGATAGTGCCGATGTTTTCATCATAACCTGTTTTCAACGTGGCATTAAAACTTTTATCTTTTGCCCGCAGTCCATGATATGCCAATCTTAAATATTCATCCGCCAGTTTATTAATGTCTGTAGCCTCTTTTGTAGCGCCACTGATTCTTGTATGTTGCAGCATGCCTTTTACAATCCCATCAGCACGTTTACCATGATGCGTTATTTTTTCCAAATTCTGCTTTATATCCTGCAGTATGAATTTTACTTCTTCATAATTTCCTTTGCTTACTTCCTCCATCATTTCATCCAGCAACTCACTGCTTACCTCAGAAAAATTATTTACAAAGTTTAATGGGTTCTGTATTTCATGAGCGATTCCCGCAGTGAGTTCACCTAGACTGGCCATTTTTTCAGATTGAATTAATTGCCTCTGGGTAATAAGTAATTCAGCCAATGCATCTTCTGCACGCTTTTTTTCTGTCTGCAGTTTTATCAGATCTTCCGAAGCCTGTACGGCATGTGCTTCTGCAATTTTTAAATCGTTGAAACGTGTATAGGTGAGGTTGAATACGGCGGCAAATTTTTCTAATAAATTAAGTGTCTCTGCAGGCTCGCATCCCACCCAATCGATACATTTGGCGCGTATAAAATACCAGGAAATGCAGTCGTGAATGTTTTCCTATTGGAATTGTCAGAAAGCAGTCGTTACTCCATTGTCATAATAATGAATATACCAGTAAGTGGATATGCTCCCGCAGGCAAGAGCGCTCACCATTTCTTTTGCACCGGCAGGTGGATTTAAACCAGCAAAGCCCTGGCAAAATCATCGTTGATCATCCCGCTCATGATAACATTGCTCGTCAATTTTATCACATTTTGTTGAAAGGCACCTGGTTCCAGATCATTCTACTGCTGTTTTGCAATGCAAGATTTGTGGTCGTTGTAACTACTATTTATTGCCCATCCATCCGCCGCGCTTCATCCATTTTATACACAGGCTCATCCAGTCATCGATCGGGATATTTAATACAAAACCATGATTACCGGTCGGGTAAATATGCATTTCAGCGGGTACCTTGTTGTGGCGTAATGCGCTGAAATACGAAATGCTGTTGTCAACATCTACAACATTGTCATCTTCAGAATGAATAAGAAATGCAGGAGGAGTTTGGGCGGTAACCATTTGCTCATTCGAAAAGGATTTGATTTGCTCCGCAGATGGATGCTTGCCTAAAAGGCTTTCTCTGGAACCACGGTGTCCCAGTGTGTCCGTCATGCTAATGACCGGGTAAACGAGCAGTGAAAAATCCGGGCGAAGATTCGTGTTCCCCTTATTTTCTATAACCGCTTTTGTAAAATGAGTGGAAGCTGTTGCGGCTAAATGTCCACCCGCCGAAAATCCCATGATGCCAAGATGGCTGGTATCGATGTGCCAGCCAGCCGCATTCTCCCGAACGAATTTAATTGCCTGCTGCGCATCCTGCAAAGGTCCGATACTTTTATTTTGCATAGTTGCATCATCAGGCAGGCGATATTTGAGTACAAAGGCGGCGACACCATGCGCCTGGAAATAGCGTGCTATATTGAAGCCTTCTTTTTGTATCACCAAAACGCCATACCCTCCACCAGGGCAAATTATAACTGCGGCACCGGTAGCTTTGTCCGCGTCTGGTAAAAATATAGTCAGCGATGGGCGGGATACTTTAAAAGCCACACCATCCTTTAGGGTGCCGCTGTCTGCGGTTGCAACAGCATTGGGAATAGCTCCCTCATACAACTTCACTTCTCTTTGTGCACACGCATCCTGCGTTACAAAAATTAGAATTGATAACAGTAATTTAAAAACTCCTTTATTGATGTTCATTATTATTTTTTAAAGTAGTGCAAATTTAGTCAATGATTAGGTCGCTTGAGATGTCATCTTTAAGGCGTCAATATTTGCTGCCCAGGTTATAGATAATTTTTTTATCAGCTTCAGTCAGCACCGGCAAAGTATCCTGTGGCACAAAATGTAATTTAAAAGCTCTAATGGCTGCGGTAGAATCGCGTGTATCATATCCTATCACACGTAAGGATTGTATCGCATCAAAAGAAGCAGGTAGCTGCACTGCGGTAGTATCATACCAGTTACCAAAACCATTTTTCGCAAGCTGTTGCCAGGGAAAGTACCGGCTGGGATCTACTTTTCTTTTTGGCGCGATATCCGAATGGCCGATAAAATTGCCTGTGGGAATATTATTATCCTTCTTTAATTTTTTCAGCAATACAAGCAAACTGTTTACCTGGGCTTCCGTAAATGGTTCAAAGCCATTGTTGTCAATCTCGATGCCAATGCTGCTGCTGTTTACATCTGCCAGGTTCCCCCACCTGCTGTTGCCGGCGTGCCAGGCACGGAGGTAATCATTGAGCATGTGGTGTATGGTGCCATCCTTGCAAATAACATAGTGGGCGCTTACCTGGGTGGCAGGTAAAGTGAATGTTCGCAATGTACTGTCACAGGCATTTTGGGCTGTGTGATGGACAATCACAAAATTAGGTTTACGCATACCGAAATTGGTGGTACCTGCCCAAAATCCAGGGGCGGGTGTACTGTCTATTGCATTGGGTTGTTGTTTCAGCATTTTTGCAAAGGCCCGTGCCTGTTGCCGGTACACCCGGTTGGTTGCTGCATATTTACTGCAGCCGTTGCCCGCAATCAAATAGAAAAACAATAAAGCGATGAAGTATCGTTGCATAATTTAAACAAGAAAGTTACAATGAAAATGTTATACCATATTGTTTTGGCAACTGGAAAATGAATTATTACTTTTTACGTTTGAGGTATTGCAAATAAGACCATGAACAGAAAGAACTCGCAGCCGGGTATATACGAAGTTTATCAAACATACTGGACCACATTCATTTTATAGGAGGCTTCCAAAAAGCCACTTTCCTCCATGTATTCTCAAATAACTAAAATTAAAAACTTAGCAAGAGCAATACCTGCCCCGGCGGGGTAACCGCTGACAATATGCTTACCTGTTAATTCCCAGGCACAGGGCTATTAGTACAAAAGTATTGGGATCCTGAAATTAGTAAACTCCCAGGCGAAGGCTCATTTATAAACGTTTAACACCTTGATTTCTACATTGAACTTCTATGCGTAAAGTTCAAGCCCGCCAGTTCGAGACTTGATTTTTACATTGAATTTATAGGCGCAGGGCTCCAGCCCAGTGTCTTCTTTGTTACTGAGGCACGATTACTTATTGTGATTCGCGTATCAATTATAACCCGCTCTGTTGGTTACGGATTGTTTTGGAACATTTTACAGATCAAAAAGGCTTGTTGGAAATTGTCATTTTCGATGGTTTTTAACAACGGAGTTAATAACGGGAAAGACACAGGCCAGGAGCCCTGCGCCTATAAATTTAACGCGACAGGCAAAGGATCAAACACAGGACATTTCCGGGAATACTTTTTATAAAGCAACGCCGGCTCAATATTCAAAATAAAACTGGCCAGCCATCCACTTTTTATAACCCGACCATCAAATAAAATAGTAAAAAGACCGCTGCGCCAGGCATATCTTAAATAAAAAATGCCTCTTTACAAATGTTGTAAAGGGGCATTTTTATTATCAGTAAAAAATCAAATTAAAAGTTCGGACCACCTGTATCCCACCACAAACGGGTAGCGATATCATCTTTAGCGCCTGTGCCCATTTTAGTTACAGCGTCAGCAACAGCGGTTGTGTTACCAGTTCTTTCACCATTAACGAATGGCATCCTTTTGATCCATTCAGTTGCAGGGATAACACCCCAATCCGGACTGCTGTCATTTTTGGCAACATGCGGTATTTTAGGATAACCTGTCCTTCTAAAATCAATCCAGGCTTCGAGCGTGTTAGTAAAAGTATTCAGGTATTTCTGTGTAATGATCTTTTCCAATTTCAGCTCCTTGCTATCAGCTTCGCTCCAGGCAATTGTTATTGTAGAAGGCTGGGTAAAATTATTCCTTGAATCGGCTGGATCAACATAATTCAATGGCTTGCTGGTGGCATCTGCAATATAAGCATCAACGCCTGCTGCTCCCCAGTCTGCAAAAGAAAGTTTTATACCGTTTTCGTAATTTGTTTTAGCATCACCGGCTCCGGTCCAACCTCTTAAAGCTGCTTCCGCCTTAAGAAAACTAACTTCGGAAGCAGTAAACGCTCTCCTGTTCAAAACAGAATTAAAGTCGTTGCTAACTTTTGAATAAGTCAGCATTTTAGGTTTGGTAGTACCGCAAAAAGCGCCATTACGTATTCCCTTGAACTGAAAAGACGGATGAATGGGGTCTGCTGCAGATGTAGCAGGCTCGAACATTTTAGCCGACCTTCCATCATTATAACCTGCCATGAAAGATTCGATTACTCCACCCATCCTCGTATCGTCCCATTGGTAGCAAATCTGCGCTACCGGCATTATATTTCCTAATAATGCAACTTTAAAATTATCTGCATTCACCTCTATTAATCCTGCCGGATCACTCATTGCTTTTTCGCCCTGTACTTTAGCCAATGCCGCGTCCACTTTTGATAAGCGCATAGCCAGTCTTAAACGAACTGAATTCAAAAGCTTCTGCCATTGTTTGATATCTCCTTTATAGCTCTGGTCAAATTTTGCAAAACCAGGATAATCTTTGTTCGCAGAAAAAGTAGTCTGGATAGAATCCAATTGTAAGAAAAAGGTATTGTACAAATCAGATTCTTTGTCGTACGGGATTGAGTTTGCACTTGAGCCGTAGTTTGAATAGATCACCGGGCCATGAACCGCTGTCAACTTAGATACGGCAAGGATCCGTACAAATTTTGCCCAGGTGGCAAACATTGGTAAATTATATTTGGCCGATAATTCGATCACCTTTTTTGAAGGCGACATCACACTACCATAAATACGATCCCAGTAAGAGTTCCAGCGAATGTAATAAGTGGTATTGTTTACGTTACCTACGAAATCGGTTGGTGTATTCATATAACCCATCCAGGAATCGTAACAAAGGTCTTCTTCGATCTGGTGGCCGAAAATATTAAATACAAGGCTTGAGAAGGGCGAACCCAACAAATTATTATCCTGCGTAAGTTCTTCATCAGAAACCTGGTTTGGATCCCGGTTCAGATTTTCAAAATCCTTCGTACAGGAGGATATGAAAATGCTCAGTAAGAGTATTGCACTAATTATTTTTTTCATACTAATTATTTTAAAAAATTTAGAAAGTAACTTTTAAGTTGATGCCATAAGATCTTGTTGGAGGAACAGCAAAAACGTCATTTGACTGCATTGAATTACCTGTGCTCATTGCTTGTTCCGGATCATATGGAGCCTTTTTGTAGAAGAAGAATAAATTTCTACCGATCAAAGAAACCGAGGCTGCCTTAATAGTTGAATTAGGATTTCCTATTTTGAAATTATAAGCAAGAACGAACTGGCCCAATCTCACATTTGTCCTTGAATAAATATATGGCTCCATGATCTTATTTCTATCACCGATAGCTGAATAGTAGACAACCGGATCAATAGAAGTTACTTTGGTTCCTGCCTGGTCTGCATTGATAGGTATAGTAGCGGAAGCCCTTGCATCAGCCGTTCTTTGACTTACACCATAAGAATCAAGGAATGCTTCCGTTTTAGAGAAAGCAACACCTCCAAACTTACCGGTTACCAATAAACTAAGAGAGAAATCTTTGTAAGTAACCGTGTTGTTCCATCCTAAAAGAAAATCAGGATTAACATTCCCAACTTTTTCAGATGTGGCAGCTTTTGTAGGAACGCCATTTCCGTCGAGTATGATTTGTCCGGAAGCAGTCCGGGCAAATTTAAAAATATACACGTCATTAAATGATCCGCCTGCTTTGATGATAGAAGCAAACCCTTCGTCGTCACCACCAACCTGGTAATCAGGATTTGAAGGTATCAGTTCAACGATCTTATTCCTGTTCTGCGAAAAGTTTACGGTTGTTTTCCATTGAAAAGCAGAAGTTTTTAAAGGATCGGCAGTTATAGCAATTTCGAATCCTTTATTAACAATTTTTCCTGCATTGATATATTGCGTGTTATACCCGGAACCAGATGGAGCTGGTAATGAAAGGAACTGATTAGTACTTACATCATTGTAGTAAGTAAATTCAAGCCCGGCTCTTCCATTAAAAAATTTCATTTCTGCACCATATTCATTACTTACGATCTTCTCAGGTTTTAAGTTTGTAAAAGGCACCTGTGAATTGTATGTGATAGTACCAGGTCCGGCAGGATCACCAGCACCACCGATTGTGTTCAATGGACTTACCACGTTAAATGGTACTTCATTGGCTGTTTGTGATAAGGACGCCCTTAATTTGAAAAACGAAATGGCTTCCGGCATGGTGATCATCTCACTGATGATAGCAGAAAGGCCTACAGATGGGTATAAATAAGACTGGTTACCGCTAAGCGCCAGTGTTGAAGCCCAGTCATTACGTCCGGCAATATCTAAGAACAAGGCATCTTTATATCCTAATTGCAAATCCGCGAATACACCTTGTTTTAAAGTCCTGCTTAGCGTTTGGTTAAATACTACCTGGTAAGGCATATTGGCGAAAGTAAACACGTTGGGATACTGTAAAGTATATTGGGCGCCACCATTCGATACTGACATACCGTCGTAAAAAGTATTTTTCTGGTAGCTGGCACCAGCAATTGCTGTAATACTCAATTTGCCTAATGTATTCGTGTAACTGAATATTCCGTCAGTATAGATCGACTGGTCTGTGTACTTCGCGTAAGACCAGGCTCCGTTCGGACTAACACTCACCGAGTTTCCACCTGCTGCGTATCGATTGTCATACTTTTTATCTGCATAATCAATATTTGCCCTGGCCTCGAATTTAAAATGTTTGGTAAGATCATAAGATGCCTTTACGTTTGCGATCACACGATTAGACGTAGCCAGTTTAGTATCCTTGTTGAGCTCCCAGTAAGGGTTGTTTTGTTTTTCCTCAGTAGAATACCAATTCATTTTATACAAATTCCTGTCTGCATCAAATACCTGGTAGTTGTTTTTATAATCTGCAAAATCCAACTGGCGGGCAAACAGGTATAGACCGGTGAGTGGATTGTTGTAATAACCTGCACCAGGCCTGTTGTGAGATATCTCATTTGAAAACATCACACTTGAACTTACCGTCAATTTATCGTTTAACATCTTTGTGGAAGAATTAAAAGAGAAATTGTTTTTGTTGTAGGTATTTGTTGGCACTACACCCCTTGCAGAAACATTGGCATAGGAAAAATAGGCGGTTGTTTTATCACCACCACCACTGATTGAAACCGCATTGGTAGTATTGACACCGGTTTGAAAGAAATCCTTGATATAGTCTTTCTGATAATTTCCCTTTGTAGTAGACCAGTTATAAACTGAACTACCTTCTGCTCCATATTCATATTGAAAATCAGGAAGGCCTGAAATCTTGTCTACTACAGTGCTTGAACTTAGGCTAAGCGTTGGTTTTCCTGTCTTCCCTTTTTTTAGAGTAATAAGAATTACGCCATTTGCGCCCTGGCTACCGTACAGTATTGCCGCATTGGCACCCCTGAGGATATTAAGACTTTCGATATCTTCCGGGTTAATTGCAGACAGACCGTCACCCTGGTCTGAACCGCCATATGAACCAGGCTGTGCGCCCTTGTTGTTTACCATCGGAACACCGTCAATAACATACAGTGCTTCGCTAAGGCCAAGCAAAGATTTATTGCCCCTTAACACTGCTTTAGTAGAACCACCTGCTCCTGAATTGCTCGTCTTGATATCAATGCCGGCAGCCTTACCACTTAACGCATCCACAAAGTTGATGTTTGCCGCTCTCCTGAGTTCGTCGCCGCTAACTAACTGGGACGCGTAGGTCAACGCTTTTTTATCGCGTTTGATACCCAATGCAGTTACTACCACTTCGCCTAAAGCAGCAGAAGAACCAGTCATGCTAATAGATACATTGTCATCAGTTCCCGAAACAGGAACTTCTTTAAATTCAAAACCGATCGAAGAAATCACCAGGACTATATTCCCCTTTGGTACAGCGATCGTAAATTTTCCATCCTGGCCGGTGAGGCTCTGGGTATTACTGCCTTTTATTTTAACTGTGGCAGAGGGTACGCCCTGGCTATTTGCATCAGTTACAACTCCACTCAACTGGCGGGTTTGCGCTGACGCAACATTTGCTATCAACATGAATAGCAGGAGCACCCTGATTTTAGTCATAAGTATTAGTTTAGTTTTGATAAATGGTTGTCTCATTATGCGCTTGTTTTTGGTTAAAAATCCCTTGTTAAAAGAAGTAGGTATATCTCTGAATAAGAATGATCATTGTAATTTTAATGACGCTAAGCCTTTTTGTATCTGCCGTCTATATTATCGCCAGGACTGATTATCCCTGAATTAAGCCAACCATCCTATAAATGATTAAGAAATGTGTGATTCTGCTGCTTATATTTTATTTTTAATTTTCAAATATTTACTACAGGAAGCATTTCTCTGGAAAAACACATATTTAATATATAAATATGTGTATGGCAACAGTAAAGGTGATGTTTAGCAATTGCAATTGTTCCTCTTATTTTACCTTCTTCTAAGAGAATTTTAACATAACCGATCATTAACCAACATTCGCCGATCGATTATACATTACAAAGAATCTATTATACTTTCCACCTGACAAATGCCTCCATGGCTGCGTACTCAGCAAGCCCTAGTTTATTGTAAAGATCTGCGGTCGCTTTATTTCTTTCTTCCGCCCTTTGCCAGAATTCGCGCGAGTCGCTTCCCTGGTAGACCACGCCATCTTTTTGTGATTGGTGTTTAAAAATACCAAGTCTCTTTTTTAGTACCTGGTCAGGGCTCATAGGAATAGCCATTTCAATTAAGTCAATGTCCCATTCGGCCCAGGCGCCTTTGTACAACCAGACCCAGCAATCTTTCATAAACGGTTCATTGTTTAAACGTCGAACGGCTTCAAAGATGGCATCAAGACAAACTTTATGTGTGCCATGCGGATCCGCCAGATCGCCTGCTGCATATACCTGGTGAGGCTGTACTTTTTCAATTACGTCGGCTACTATTTTATAATCATCCTCCGATAAAGGATTTTTTTCAACAAGTCCTGTTTCATAAAAAGGCAGGTCGAGGTAGTGGATGTTTTCCGGCGGGATACCTACAAAGCGGCAGGTACTTCTTGCCTCTCCCCTTCTTATCAATCCTTTTACATAGCGGACAGCTTCGATATCTTTTTCTCCGCTTTCCTTCTTTTTAAGAAAGGTGAGGGCATCTTTATAAATATCAATTACCTCTTTACAATCAATAGCGAATTTTTCGTTGAAGTCAACAACAAATTCAATAAATCTTAATGCCTCATCATCCGCGACCGCGATATTACCTGATGTCTGGTAAGCAATGTGCACCTCATGCCCCTGGTCCACCAAACGTTGAAAAGTTCCACCCATGGATATGATGTCATCATCAGGATGCGGGCTAAAGATCAGTGTCGTTTTCTTTGCGGGGATCGCTCTTTCGGGCCTGCTGGAATCGTCTGCACCAGGCTTTCCCCCAGGCCACCCGGTGATGGTATGTTGCAACCAGTTGAAAACTTTTATATTAATATCATAGGCCTGTCCGTATAACGCCAGCAGATCACTCAACCCGTTTTCATTGTAGTCATTGTCGGTAAGTTTAAGAATAGGTTTATGAGCAGTCAGGGCAAGATTGGTAACTGCTTTTTTTGTCATGGCTGTATCCCATACCACATTTTCTATCAGCCAGGGAGATTTGCGGCGGGTTAATTCTGCGGAAGCTGCCTCATCGGTTACTACCATTGTATTGGAATGACCCTGCAGGTAGGAAGCTGGTACGAATTCTGTGACCGGGCCTTCCACTGCCTGTTTTAAAATGTGCGCCTTTCGTTCACCCCAAACAAGCAATACAATTCTTTTTGCCTGTAGTATTGTCCTGATCCCCATAGTGATCGCTTTTTTAGGAACATTGGCGATGCCACCGAATTCCGAAGAGGCGTCTGCCCTGGTACTGAGGTCAAGCGTAATAAGCCTGGTGCGGGAACTTACATGAGAGCCCGGCTCATTAAAACCAATATGGCCATTGCTTCCTATTCCTAACAACTGGAGATCGGTACCGCCTGCCATGTCAATCTTTTTTTCAAACTCGTCGCAATAGACTTTTAATAATTCCTGTGGTACGGTACCGTCCGGGATATAACAGTTTTCGGGGAGGATATCTATGTGATCAAATAAGTTCTCGCTCATAAACCGCCGGTAACTTTGAATGGCGTCAGAAGGCAGCGGGTAATATTCATCCAGGTTAAAACTGATTACGTTTTTAAAGCTCAGCCCTTCTTCGCGGTGCAACCTGATCAATTCTGCATAAACCTTTTTAGGCGTGGACCCGGTGGCTAAGCCAAGTACAGCATTTCTACCTTCCTGCTTTGCATTGCTAATGATATCAGCTATCTCACGAGCCACGGCCCTGGAAGCCTTTGAAGAGTCAGCGTAAATAAGGGTAGGTACTTTTTCATGTGATAAATGCCTTGTTGGTATTTTTACTTCTGATTCCATAGCATATTTTTTTTATGTAATTATTTAATTATTTCCTGTAGCCGGTCCGCCGATGTTAGTTGACTTTCTCATGCAGTACCACATGCTTGACATTTTTCCTGTCATACGTATAAGTAATGTGTACCCTGCCATCTTCCGCCTGTATCACGGCAGGATAACTGAACTCCTCTTTTTCACCGTTCTCCAAAACAAATATATCTTTCCAGCTAATGCCATCTTTTGAAATGGCAACGTTTAATTTTCCACGGTTATTGAACCAGTTTTCTCCTTTTACTGTAGGGTTATAGACCAATAATTGCAACCCGTTTTTTAACGTAACAGCGTCAATACCTGAATTAGGATTTGGCAAATTTGTGTTGGATAAGGGTCCCCAACTTTTCCCTTTATCATCTGACCAGGATTGAATTATTTTATCCTGCCCGCTTCTGCAAAGTATCTGCAGGCGTTCGCCGGGATAGATCAAAATAGTGGGCTGGATCACCTCGAAAGGAGCAGCGGAATCAACAGGAATGATTTCCCATGTTTTGGTAAGATCACCCGATTTTTCCATGTGCACTGTCCACCTGTTATTCTTTTCTTCAACACTTGATGGGCTCAGGATACTGCCGTCTGCTAATTGCACAGGTTTATTTTTTATTGGCCCAAGAACCCGGCCGGGAAGTCTTTCGGGAGCGCCCCATGTTTTACCCAGGTCCACAGATGTTTTTTGCATGCCCCACCACTCGCGCGGATTGGGACCTACTTTATAAAACAGGAACAGCTTGCCCTCCCTTGTTTTAAAAAGTACCGGGTTCCAGCAAGGATAGCGGACAGAATCATTGATAATGCCGTCTGCAACGGAGACAGGGTTTTCCCAGGTTTTTCCTTTCTTTGTTGCCAGCCATATATTCACATCTTTTTCTCCTTCATCTGAACCACCAAAAAAAGTTGCCATTAATTTACCGGGTGCAACCTCGATAATACTGGAGGCATGACATGATTTAAAGGGGGCATTCACGAGGATCAATTCTTCACTATCTTTTTCCCAGGCAGACTGGGATTGCCCTGGCAAAATAAAGAATGTACAGTAAATAATAGTTAATGCGTATTTCATAATTGTCAAAAGGCGATCAACTACGGTGACCGTTATTTCGTTTATACTTAACAGGTAGTCAGTACCAATATATTTTTAGCCATGCCTAATTAGCTCCAATTTCTATTTTGTGCAAATTAACCTTTACATTGGCTTCTTCTTTTTCATAATTCTCCATAACCAATGCAGCAGCGCCAATCAGTTCCGCATCCTCACCTAATTCAGAAATTCTTATACTTGTATGTTCAGCCAGGCTTGGAATACAATATTCATTGATTGCCTGTTGCAGCGGTGTTACCAAAATCTTGCCGGCAGCTGAACCCCTGCCACTCAGTATCACAAATTCAGGGTTGAAAATATGTATTAAAATGGCAACTCCCCTGCCGATCGTGTAACCGCTTTCTGATAATAAGCCGATCGCAAACCGGTCGCCTTCATGCGCTGCTTTTATTGTTTTTTGCAAGGCCTGCCCAAGATCGTCCTCCGGTAATTCTTTCAATTTGGTAATCTGGCCCACCCTTAAACCCTCGATGGCTTTGGCTACAACAATCAGCAAAGACGCTTCCGTTTCAAGACAACCACTTTTGCCGCAGCTGCATAATTTACCATTAAATAAAAGAGGGATGTGACTAAACTCTCCGGCGAAACCATTGTGCCCTTCATACAATTCCCCGTTCAATATCAAACCCAGCCCAATTCCCCAGCCGACATTTACTACCATTGCATCTTTTGTATCCCGTGCCGCACCAAATTTTAATTCAGCCAGCGCGATTATACTGGAATCATTATCAATAAAAACAGGTAGGTTGATTTTTCCGCTGATGTATTCCGCGATGCTTTGCCCTTCCGTAAAAAGGTAAGTGTGGTTCAATCCTTTTTTTATGTCAACAAAACCTGGCATCCCGATTCCTATCCCTGCAAATTTGGCTTTTGGAATTCCTGATTTATTTATTACCTGTTCGATCTTTTCAATGAGCAATTCCAGGGCACCATTATTATTTAGCAGGGGCAATTCATATTTCGCAACCGGCGTTAGAAATTCATTTTTCATATTCATGAGGGCGATCCTGGTAACATATTGGTCCATTGCTACAGAGATCACGTACATTATGCCAGGATTGATCGCGTAATTAACTGGCTTACGGCCACCGGTAGACCTGGCATAACCTGTTTCAATCACATAGCCTTCCTCTAATAAAGTGTTCAATAATTGAATGGTTACGGGGAGGCTTTTTTTAATTCTTAAACTCAGTTCAGTAGACGAAAGGGCCTTATTAACATATAAATTTTTTATAATCAGTTCATTTGATACGTTGATCTTCCCTTTCATAACCATTCGATTTTAATAAAGAAATGCTGAATAACAACATAACTTAATTTTTTATTTAAAGATAAGAACTTCCATTAAATTTTTAATAAGTCTAGGCTTTTATGTAAATAAAATACTTATATTTGATAAAGAAAGATTATAAACATTCCTTAATGTCAAATTTTTTAGCAATTTTCTTTTTTAAATAAGCCGCTTATCTTATTTAAGATATAACATTCACTACCAAAACTTTGCACATGCGTTTAATGCAAACTGAAATACCGAATGCTCAGAATAGCCAAATTGCTTTTATAGAAAGAAAGAGTCCTTATAATTCTCCATTTCATTATCACCCGGAGTTAGAGTTAATATACATAAAGGAAGGCAATGGCAAAAGAGTGATCGGCGATAAGTCAGATTCTTTTAATGCCGGCGATATAGTTTTCGTGGGATCTAATTTACCTCATGAGTGGAAAAACGACCAGGAATTCCGCAAAGACTCAACAAACCTACATTCGCATTCTATTGTAGCCTATTTCAACAAAGAAGTATTTTCTAAAGATTTTTATAATTTAAGAGAAAGTTACAAGATCAATTCGTTGCTGAAAAAGCTGGCAGAGGTATTAAAGTAACCGGTGAAACGAGGGAAGTAATCGGAAGGAAAATGGAGGAACTGCTGCAAAAAAAAGATTTTGAGCGCATTATCGGGCTGATGGAAATCCTTCACCTGATGTCTATCTCCGACGAATTAGAATGCCTTGTTTACGAAGGTTATCATGGCACGATGATTGAAAAAACGCCGGATCGCCTGACAGCGGTTTTTAACTACGTCACTTCTAATTATCATGAAGACATCACATTGGTATCTGTTGCCAGGATGGCGCACCTTACGCCGCCCGCTTTTTGCAGGATGTTCAAGCAGAAAACAAACCGGAGTTTCTTTTCTTATTTAAATGAAGTAAGGATATCGAATGCCTGCAAATTTCTTATGGAGACAGGTTACAATATCTCTGAAGTGGCTTTTAACTGCGGTTACAGAACGCTATCGAACTTTAATAAATTTTTCAAAAAATCAACCGGGTTATCTCCAAAAGCCTACCGCGAGAAGGCGCTGGCCTGATGCCGGTTGTTTCAGATCAGTTCACGCTAAAGCTTTTCTTCAGGATAAATTCCTTTGAATTTTTTCCTACGCAGACTGTATATTTCCCCTTGTATAATTTCCACTTTTTTTCTTCCAGGTCCCATTTTTGCAATTCCGCAACGGGAACATTTAATGTCGCCATATTCGATCCGCCTTTTTCCACCGTCACTCTGCTAAAAGCTTTTAATTCCTTCAAAGGCATCCGGTCCATATTTGGATATTCAATGTAAGCCTGGACTACCTCATCACCGCTATAGTTTCCGGTATTGGTAACGTTAACGGATACACGAATGGTATCTTTCAGCGCGTACTCATTTTTCGGTTGGGTTATCCATTTATAATCAAAATTTGTATAACTCAATCCATAGCCGAAGGGATACAGTACAGGTCCGTTAAAATAACGGTAGGTCCTTCCTTTCATGCTATAATCTTTATAATCGGGCAGGTCTGTGAATGACTGGTAAAAGGTTACAGGTAAGCGACCGGAAGGAGAAATATCCCCAAACAAAATATCAGCCAGGGCATTGCCACCCTGCTCTCCCGGGTACCAGGCCAGGATCACCGCATCCGCATAAGGCGCGATGGCGGAAATATCAACCGCGCTGCCTGCAGTTACTACCGCTATGAGCGGCTTGGAGGATGCCGCTCTTAATTTTTTCAAAAAAGTAATATGTGCCTGTGGTAAACTTAGTGTTGCCCTGTCACCTCCGGAAGCCGATAAAAAAGCATCCCCTTCTTCACCTTCCAGCAACGGCGTTAACCCGATAACCGCAATGGTAAGGTCACTGTTTTGTGATACCCAGATACCACCAAAATGTACCGTGTCCGTATTATCACTCCCCTGGTCATACTGCACCACTGTTGCAGGGCCCGCAGCTTTTGTAATGCCTTCGGCGAATGTTACGATGTTCCCCGACATACCATGGTAGTTGCCCACCATTGCTTCAAGTGAAGCCGAGTTGGCGCCGGTCACTAAAATGGCCGGGTATTTATTTTTTACCAATGGTAAAATGCCATTATTTTTTAACAATACCAGGCTCTGCTGTGCTACCTTCCTAGCCAGCGCAACATGATAATCATTGTGAACGCTATCTGCTCCGTAATTGCTGTAAGGATTTGCCGCACTTTTGCTATCGTAAATACCTAACTTCATTTGTGTGCGTAAGATCCCGCCCAGGGCCTTATTTACATCGCCTTCATTCAATAATCCTTTGGTGATTGCCGCCATAACATCCTTTTGTAAAATGCCACCACATTCTAAATTAAGACCTGCTTTTAGTGCAGCGGCTGCCAATTCTTCTTTCGAACTGATAACTTTTTGCCTGGAAATAATATCATCCAGTGCGCCGCAATCTGTTAAAATATGCCCCTTGAAATGCCATTCATTTTTTAATATATCCTGTAATAAAGTCTTGCCCGTACAACAAGGTTCGCCATTGACCTGGTTGTAAGCGCACATTACTGATTCGACGCCTGCATCTATCAATTTTTTAAAGGAATACAGGTAGGTTTCGCGCAAATCTTTTTCATCCACTACCGCATTGAAAGTATGGCGGATCGCCTCAGGTCCGCTATGAACCGCGAAGTGCTTGGCGCAGGCGGAAGCTTTTAAATAGGTTGGATCATTTCCCTGCAAACCCCTGATATATGCAGTCCCCATTTGTGACGTAAGAAACGGATCTTCGCCATAAGTTTCCTGTCCCCTGCCCCATCTTGGATCACGAAATATATTGATATTGGGCGACCAAAAGGTAAGTCCCATATACCACAGGTGCCTGTTCATTTTGGTGGCAAGGTTATATTTCGCTCTTGCCTCGGTAGAAATAGCCGTAGCCACCAAATGCAACAAGGAGTCGTTAAAAGTAGCCGACATGCCAACTGCCTGTGGAAATACTGTTGCTTCCCCTGCCCTCGCAAGGCCATGCAGCGATTCGTTCCACCAGTTGTAGGCAGGCATGTTTAACCTTTCGATTGCCGGGTTTTCATTGCCCAACAGGGAAATTTTTTCTTTTAAGGTAAGTGCATGCAGGAGGTCGATGACCCGCGCTTCCATGGGTGCTTTTTCATCGCGAAATACAGGCTGGTTTTGTGCATAGGTGATGTGGTAAATAAAAATGGTTGTCACGAAGAGAAGGATTGATTTTATAAAATTCATGTGCGAAAGATTAAAGGATAATTTAAGGCTTACAAAAATAACATAAGTGTAGGCAAGTTTAAGCAGTTGTGAGATAATGATGTGACCCTAAAACGGATAGCTACTCAGTATGCCGTTGTTGCGTATCCCGACCAACAACCGAAGTTTAGTTTCCAAATCCATTCCAAAACCAACAGGCTTTTTGTCTATCACGTAACTTTTAAAAGCAGTGCTCCGGCTGTTGGTCGGGAGACGCAACAGCGGCGGGCCAGGATAGGTTGCTGTTTTATGGCAAAACCCTAATGCATGGATATTTATTACTCCAACGCATTTATCAATCCACAAAATTTTAGCTATTTAATATCCCACCAACTGCTCTTCCACATTCCATCCCTGCAAAGAAACCAACGCGCTACTATTTATTGAAGGCGTATAATCAATAATCACCGTTTTACTTTCACCGGGTAAAACCGAAAAATAATTATCCGTATAAAACGCAGGCAGTATCCTTTTTTTAGTGTTGGAATCTACCAATGAAACCCGGTTAAAAAATGCAACAGGCCCATCCTTTGGGGCAACGATCTTTACTTCGATTTTACCTTTGGCTACTTCCCGGGCATTCATCGAAACCTTTGCCGCTTTCATTTCGCCCAGGCCCTCATATTTCTCTTCTTTATTTGGCAACCAGTAAAAGTTATTGCTGACAATGTTTTTAGCGGTATCCAATAACCGGAGTGACAAGAACACACCTTTGTCTTTTCGCAAGCGCTCTATCGCATCTTTTGCCGGGATATAATTTTTCACGGAAGCCGGGCCCGCTTCCACGAATACCTGTGTCATCAAGCTACCCTTTCCCTCCATGTTGTAAGTTGTGATCTCAAGCATGAGGTCACGTACCGTGTTAAAACTATTGTTGGCGACCATTACCATGCCGCTAACCGGATCGTACATGATGTGCACCGGCTCGCCCGCAGTGCGCAACCCGTACAGGCAGGCATTGGGATCAAGGTAGTAATCGTACATCTGTCCACGCAGGGCGGTCCAGGGATTTTGTGTTTTCCAGATGATCACTCCCGTGTACCAATCCCACATGTGGGAAGTAAATCCTTCGATGAGCGCCCTGTACTGGTCGTAATTAACGAGCTGTGCTTTTAAACCAAAATCCCTTAAATCTTTAACTTGTCCGTACGGCGCAATGTATTGATCGTAACCGATGTATTTATGATAGTCCCAAACCGAATCAGGTTTACCGGGATAGGCGGGAGCCACCATATTTTCCTTTGGTAAAAACCTTTCCAACGATTCAAAGTCACCCACCCCTACCGACCCGATCTCCGAATTGAAAGGATAGGTTTTGTGGTCCCAAAAAGTATTAATATTTTGAATGTTGTATGGACCATCACCATTTCCACCAAGGCTATTGTAAGACATACTATCCGAGTTAGAAAAATCAAAGAAATAGCGTGTGCCATCGAGTTTTGGTAAAATAGAATCTTTCAGTGCCACCAGAATATCAGCCGGAGGCGTTATCTCATTTCCACCACAATAAAAGGCGAGGGACGGATGATTGCGGATCATCTTTACCTGGTCTTCAATGGAACTTAACACCAGCGAATGATCATCAGGATATTGCCTGCGCGTCCACTGGTCTTCTTTTTTCATCGGGTCCAGCCATTTGCCATTGCAATCGCCCGAAAACCAAAAGTCCTGGAACACCAGCATGCCATATTTATCACAGGCCTGGTAAAATTCCGGCCGCTCCGTTAGTGCACCACCCCAGATGCGAATGAGGTTTAAATTCATGTCCCGGTGAAAACGGATTTCGGCATCGTAGCGTTCGGGTGAAAACCTTAGCATCGCGTCAGAAATGATCCAGTTACCACCTTTTATAAATACTTTTTGGCCGTTCACCAACACCTCACGACTACGGGTATGCGCGTTCCAGGCTGTTTCTACCTGGCGTACACCAACACTTATATCTTCTTTGTCGAGCAAAGTTTTTGAATTGTCCACGAACTTCAATTGGATATTGTACAATGACTGGTCACCATATCCATTGGGCCACCATAATTTTGGATTTTTTAAAGTGTAGTCGGGAAGATGAATAGTTGAAGTCATCCCGGCCCGCAATGTAATTATCTTTTTAATGATTGTACCGGCCAACTCATATTGCAGAGTTCCCGTGACTTCACTATTACCCGGATTTTCAATTTCGGCGGCTACTTTTATCAGTGCCGGCTGTTGTGATTTACCCGGAAACCGTGTACCCGGAACGATTGTAACTACCTGGGGATTTTTTAAATTAATCCGGTTGGTATTTTCAATTGTCACCTTATCCCAGATACCGGTATTCCTATCACGCACCGGTTGTATCCAGTCCCAGCCCGCAACATACTGGGTGGCTACATTTCTCGCTATTTCTCCATCACCACCTTGTCCGCCATTGGGATTGCCAACCGGGTCGGGAGGAAAAACTACCACTGCCAACCTGTTATTGCCATCTTTAGAAAGGTAAGCAGTAATATCATAAGCTTGCCGTAAATACATGCCACGATGCCTTTCCTTATTGAGTTTATGGCCGTTCAGGTAGATGTCACAACTATAATTTACACCACGAAACTTTAACCAAACCAGCTCATTATTACTATTTTTCTTTTCCTGGAAATCCTTTACGAACCAATAAGTATAGTAGTCCCGGCCTGTTTCATATATATCTGGAATTTTTTTATTGTTCATTCCCCAAAAAGGATCAGGGACAAGTTTGTTATTCAGCAAAGTCGTCAATACTGTTCCGGGAACGGTGGCCGGCATCCACCCGGAAATCGCATAGGAAGGCTTTGATATTTCATTACCAGGTTGCTTCACTTTTGCAATAGGCGAACACACCCAACCTGAATTCAATTCATATTCGTCCTGGGCATGGACATCAAAAACAAAAAAAAGTAAAATAAAAGTTACTATAAAAAAACTGCCTGCTTTTCTAAACATCATAATTAGGTCTTTACAATAAAAAATAAGCATTACTTATAAATGATAGCAAGAACAATCGAAGTGTAATATCCCGGCAGTAAAAAAATTTCCATTGTAAATTATTACCCGCGCGCAATCACGGCAATTGCCGAAATTCATACTGACTAAATCATGCAAGATCGTGGATGCCGGCTGGCATCGTATTAATGAATATACCAGGCCTGGTCTACAGTGATTATATGTGGTATGATCGTTTCATACCACCGCTTTTAGCATTGACCGGGTTGATCATTTCCTTATTTTACTGCCAATGGTAGCATAATATAAAATGTACAGGTAACAGGGTATAAATATTATGTAACCCATCCTGGTGCTTTTAAATACCTCCGACAAACCACCATAAATCAATGGAAGGATCGCTCCGCCGGCAATACCCATGATCAATAAAGATGATCCTATCTTGGTGAAACGGCCAAGGTCAGCGATGGCAAGGGGCCAGATGGCCGGCCACATTAAAGAGTTTGCAAGTCCTAATAAAGCAATAAACAAAACAGAAGTGTACCCTGTTGTCGCTATTGCAATAATTGAAAAAACGACCCCAAGTATAGCTGAGAATTTTAGGGCAGTGGCCTGTTTGACATATTTTGGAATGGTGATAATTCCTATTACGTATCCAACGATCATAGCCACCAGCGTACAGGTTGTAAAAAATTTAGCCGTTGATAGCGCAATGCCTTGCGATGATCCATAACTAATGATCGTATCGCCTGCCAGCACTTCTACTCCAACATACAAAAACAGGGTAAGCACACCCAGCAAAAGATGGGGAAACTGGAATACGCTGGTCTTATTGGTATTGGCCCTGGCAGTGTCTTCGTCCTCATGTTCCGTATCTATTTCAGGAAGATTAGAAAAATTAATAAGCACGGCCAATAACAAGAGCACACAAATTATAACCACATACGGCAGGATAACCTTACTGGCCAAAGCATTCAGCTCGATAACTTTTTGTTCGGCGCTCATTGTGAGCAGGTCAACTTTTAACTGATCGGCATTATTAAGTACCATCGCACCAAGTACGATAGGTGCTATGGCGCCGGCAACCTTATTGCAAATGCCCATTATGCTGATGCGTTTTGCGGCACTTTCCCTCGGACCAACAATAGTGATATAAGGGTTTGAAGCTGTTTGCAATACTGCTAAACCAGTACCTTGTACAAATAACCCTAACAGGAATAGACTATAGGTACGGGTAAGCGCCGCGGGTATAAATATGAGGGCTCCGACCGCCATAATGCCGAGGCCGACTGCCATCCCTTTTTTAAACCCTGTAAATTTGAGAATAGCCGCAGATGGAAATGCCATTACGAAATAAGCGATATAAAAAGCAGACGCCACCAGGTAGGATTCAAAATTAGTAAGCTCGCAGGCAATCTTCAGGTATGGGATCAGCACAGAGTTTAACCAGGTAATAAAACCAAAGATAAAAAACAAAGAGCCGATGATAATGATCGGGCCCGAGCTGGCTGAACTTGAAGCCGGATTTTTTGCTGGCATTTTTAACGCTGTTGATTCAGGCATTTTTTGTTGGATTTAGTTTACAATTAGAAATTATTTCTTAGCAATACCGGTTTGATCATATTCTGATAGCAGCAATTATAATTCAGTGGTCTATTATTATTCGCCTGTCTCAAATGAAAAAGCCAATGCTGGATAAACCGGCTTACTTTTCAGGAAAGAGGCAGGCAGGCTTACTTTTACTTCCTCTCCTTCCAATACCCATTTAACCGTTTCACCTGTTTGCAGCAACTTCATCTTTGTTCCTTTTTTGGGATGATTTTTTATCCACTTTATTGTCGGTGGAACAACGGAATTTTCCTCCAGGCATACCAATGCATATTTTAAATTACCGGTTTTTGCTTTTGTAAAATAGGTATTACCATCCTTAAAATCATCGGTTGCGCGCGTGTTATAGATCGCAGCGCCGTTGGCTTTCATCCAATTACCTATTTCCTCCAGGCGTTGTATGGCGGTGTCGGGGAGCGTGCCATCCGGGCGCGGCCCAACGCCTAGTAAAAGGCTGCCGCCTTTTGCCACGATCTCTATCAATGTATGAATGATCTTAGTGGCCGATTTAAATTGATCATTGGGTACATATCCCCAGTTATTGGCCAGGGTCAGGCAACTTTCCCACGGATGGTCGGATTGCTTTTCAGGAATTTTCTGCTCAGGTGTCTGGTAATTTTCATAGGGACCATGAACGGTACGGTCAACGATCAGCAGGCCTGGCTGGGCCTGTCTCGCCATCGCCGCGATGCGTGGCATATCGATGTCCTGGCTCCAGGTAGGGATAGGTCCGCCCCAGGAGCGAACCTCATCGTTCACTGTCTCCAGCGGCCTTACCCAGCCACCATCAAGCCACAAAATATCCATCGAACCATAATCATGCATCAACTCGCTGATCTGGTTATACGTGTATTGCTTGAATTTATTCCAGCGCCAGGGATACCGGCGGATATCGTAATTGTTATTTCTATCGGGCGTCGCATATTTGGGCCACCAGTAATTTTCCGAGTGCCAGTCGGGTTTTGAAAAATACGCGCCGATCATGAAGTCATTTTTACGGAAGGCTTCAAAAACATATTTGGCTACATTTGCTTTTGGATTACCTGCAAAGGGGCCGTTCGATACTTTAAAATCACTTTCTTTGGTATCAAACATATTGAAACCGTCATGGTGCTTGGTGGTGAACACCACATACTTCATGCCTGCGTCTTTACCGGCTTTTGCCCATTGATCCGGATCAAACCTAACCGGGTTAAAATCTTTTTGCAATCCCCAGTACCATTTTTTATAATCGGGGTAATTTGATGTACTATCGCGTTCGATCCAGTCTTCGGAACAGATCGACCAGGATTCGATAATTCCCGGCACGGCGTACAGGCCCCAGTGAATCAGCATACCAAATTTTTGATCCTGCCATTTATCCAATTTTCCTTTTACCAGGCTATCGGCAGGCCATTCGTAAGCAGTTGATTGAGCATGGACATTTTGCTGCGCTGTTGAATAAAATCCATTTGCCAAAAAAACAGGCACCAATATTATGTAAAGAATGTTTAACCGCATTGTTCTTATATATTTTAATATGATCGATGCAACCGCAGGCTTTTCGGTTTAGCCACGAACGCACAAATAAACGCAAATGAAAAGGCTAAATGCTTTTTATCCCTAAATCAATGACAAAAACTTACCTGCCTCCTCACATAAAAGTTACAATCTACAAAAATGAGCGTAATAATTGGCGGCCGTGTCAATTTATTCCCATCATTCATTAATATACTGCACCATCTTGTTGTATTTACAGCAGCCCGCCACTGGCATAACCAGGAGCAAAATTTTAAATACTGACAATCCATAAACGACTGGTAAATAATAGCACCGGCCAAAATAATCAATCGTTAACGGGAACGCTTATCCCAATAAAAAGAAAATTTTTAGATAGCTTGAACTAAAAAAACATGAGTGATATCGGAGATGCCATACAGGAATCAATAACACAGTCACCTGAAGGCAGGATCAATTCCAGGGTGGCAGTGCTGGTAGCGCTGGCTGCTACTTTTATGGCCATTTGTAATATTAAGGACGGTAACATCGTACAGGCCATGTCGCAGGCGCAGGCACATGCCATTGACGCCTGGTCCTACTTCCAGGCGAAAAGCACCAAAGAAACGATCGCTGAAAATTCACTGGAATTATTGAAAGTGAAAAATAATGCCGGCAGTGAAGGGCTGATTAAGAAATACGAAGACAAAATAGCTGTTTATGAAAAAGAAAAAAAGGAAATAAAGACTCAGGCAGAAACTTTTGCAAAGGAATATGAAGACATCAATGTCTTTGATGACCAGTTTGATATGACGGAAGCATTTTTATCTATTTCAATCGCCTTATTCGGGATTACTGCACTTACTCAAAAAAAATGGCTGCTCTATTTTGCCAGCCTGGTAAGCCTGGCGGGATTTATTTCAGGCGTTGCTGCATTTCTCCGGATCAACATCCATGCTGACTTTATCTCGAAAATATTAGGATGATCTTTCGCTAAAAAAAATGAATATTTAATTTCATGTTTTCGCAGCCTGCAGAAATATAAGATTAAAAAAAAATTTTAGCGTACACTCCCTATCTTTATACCTAACTAACTAATACGCTAAATCCATGACTAAATTTCTACCACTTTTATTTTCTGTTTTGTTATTTTCTACCGGCAAAATAAGCGCCCAGATATTTTATTCTCAAACTTTTGACGGCACAGGTGGCTCCACCAGCGGCGGTGCAGGTACCTATACTTTTCCGCCAGGTTTTTTTCTAAGAAATGTAGATAACCTCACACCTGACGTACAGGTAAATGCAATTGACGACGCGTGGGAAAGATTGGCTGATACCATAGGAGACAGCGCTGCAATATCGACTTCCTTTTATACGCCTCCGGGAAGAGCGAACGATTTTATGTGGACACCTCCCATTGCATTAACCGGTAACAGCATTAGCCTGAGCTGGAACGCCATTGCCTATGATGGAGATTTCGCCGATGGATACGAGGTACGTATCATGACCGTAGAACCAACCGGCGGCACCGGCGTTATCGGCAACCAGCTCACCAGTTCGACATTGCTCCTGTCAATACCGGCAGAAGATACCCTCTGGACTCCCAGGATACTCAGCCTGAATGCTTACACCGGCCAAACGGTTTACATTGGATTCAGGAACAATTCAAATGACAAGTTCGTCCTGGCCATAGACGACATCTTGATTCAGAATAATACCGTTGTGCCGCTTAATTCTTTATCGCTTGCAGGTAATTTTCAAAATGGAAAAAACTTTTTAAAATGGAGCGTAGTGGGTACAGACAACAAGTATGATTTAAGTTTACAAAACAGCGCGGACGGCCGTTCCTGGCAGGATATTTACCAGGCGGTATCCACCCCGGGTAAAACAGAATTTTCCTATTCTCATTCAATAACGGCTGCTAAAAGTTTTTATCGCGTAAAGGCGGTTGGCCCTACCGGCAGGGTATATGTTTCAAATACAATACTGGTATCACAAAGAAGCGGTGCGCCGGTAATACTATATCCTACACCTGCTTCCAGCAAGGTAAATATACAGGGTAATTTGAAAAATTCTACTGTTCTGATTTTGGATGCTTCAGGGAAAACAATGGTCTCTGAACTTGTTCAGGATGACAGCAGGGCATTTGATGTAAGCCGGTGGCCAACAGGTGTGTACTTTGTAAAGATCATCACAAAAGATAATTATACCTTTTATAAAAAATTGGTGGTGCAGCATTAAGATATTGACCGCCTGCGGCTCATGTCGAAATATCTTTCCCTTCCGCAAGGCTGATTTAAGAATATAAATATTTAAAAAAACCGGTAAGCAAAAACTTACCGGTTTTTTTTATTTGCTACACCCTCATATTATCCGGCAGCCAATTTTTTATCGTCTTTTTTATCTGGTCCGGTGATAGGTTGTGTTCCAGGGTTTGTTGTACAAGCCCCGGTAATTCGGCATCAGGTGCAAAGCGCAATGCTGCGAGTTGGGCAAAACTGAGTCTCGACTCGACATCTTCTAATCTTTGTTGCGTCAGTTGATAATAACGCAGCCGCATTTCCAGTCTTACCATCCTGTTTTGATTGGTGAGTGAATAATGTTGCCGCACCATAAAAGACAGCCAGGCTAATAAAATAAATATTGCTGTAATAGCCAGCCATTCCATTTGGCGGTCGGGATGTTTCAATGCATGGATCGCACTCGCTATTGTAAGGGTGGTTACAACAGGATAAAATATAAAATGATGCGGGTAATAATATTTGGCGTGGTTACTATACTGTTGTTGCTTCATAAAAAATTTATTTTTTTTGGAATAATGCCAGGATGAATATTAGATTTAGTTACGGACAGCCGATAATTCTTAACACTGATTTAATGGGTTACTTTTCAAATGTTGTTATTGATTTTGTTTTGAAGGCACACATTCCGGTTTCGATGATTTCAGTTGCTGAGGATACAGACCATGCCAGTCGTGGTTCCTATCCTTATGAACCACTTGCTGCAGCGACAATTTTAAATGTATCCATTTATTTTAATAAATATACTTTTGGGCAAATAGTTTTGTAAATTTGTTACAAGCCATCTGTTGCCAAACCTGTTCTGTTTATCATTACTGACCCTGGCTTACAATTCAAATATCCTTTAAAAAAATAGATTTATATGAAAAAGTTGCTTCCTATAGCGGATTTTAATAATGAAATGGCTCATATTTTTAACAGGTAAGGTTTGCTAAAAATAGTGTTTCTAATTTTTCCCCTATAAACGGATCGATGAAAACAATTTTATCCTTTGTTATATTTATCTTTTTTGTGCTTCCATGCAAGGGGCAGGTATTTACTACTGAAAATATATTTGATTTTTTTTCTCTTTCTCCATCCAGGTTTGACAGCCATTTATCCGAAAAAGGCTTTGCTTTTACAGGTAAGGATGCCAGGAATGATACCATTTTGCGCCTGTATGATTACAGGCGTACACGCAATTTCAAGAACATAGATTCTATCACCAGGTCGATGATAAGAGCTGATGGAAAAGATATGTCCTCTATTACTTATGAAACAGGTTCCAGGGCAGAATACCTGAACATAAGAGCGCAATTAAAAAAGGCGGGGTTTTATTGTAACCAGGAACAGGGCGGCGACAGCTTACCCTCTTTACTGTACCAGCAGAAAGACCTTTCGGTGCGTACGCTTATTAAGACCGAAGACAGCGTTACCAGGTATTCGTTGCAGTTTCAAAGAAAAACATTTCCAGGAAACAAGGATATTTATTATGCCAATGACCTGCTCACTTTTACTTCGCATGAGTACCTTGTCTATTATTTTGGTGAGAAGAATGTAAAAAAGGATATTTATTTTTTGTCGGGCAATGAGATTGCGAAATGTTCGGTTTTATTTTTAAATACCAACCGGCAAGTAGTATTTATCTGGTCCGACCAGGATAACCGCTGCAGCATTTCAAGCCTGCTTTTCGGGGGGCAATTGAATTTGCAAAGTTCGTTGGAAACCGGCAAGTATGTGGCAGAGAATAACTGGATGCTGAAAAGCGGCGTACGCCCGGGGATGTCACTGATGCAGTTAAGAATGTTGAATGGGAATGATTTTAGTTTCTATGGGGGAAACTCAGCCAATTCTGGCAGTATTATTCCGGACAATAACGGCAAGCTTGATTTTAAGAAAGAAGAGATCGTCTTAGGCTGCCTGAATTGTAATGACGATAAGTTTACCACCGCCAAAAAGATGAATGCGGATGATTCGATCCAGGAAGGACGGATACTGTTTGTTTTATCCGTCGTACTCAATCCATTATTGAATTAACTACTAAGATTATGCCAGACGTACCATATTTTGTAATAGGATTATCTGTAAGCATTGTATTGTTTGCGGGCATCGTGCTTTTTTGGAAACGGAAGCAAAAATGATTAGTGAACGGTGTGAAGGTGATCGGGGGCGTCAAATTACAAACCTGTTTGCCATAACTGCTCTTGAGACAGCAGGGTTTCACGGATCGGATTTTTATAAATCAATCGTTATACTGTGAAAACCTTGCTGGGACAAACCATGCCGATATTTCATTGTGCCTTTGTTGTTCATTTTGCTCCTAACATTACTTGCATATAACTATTACTTCTGCATTTCCGCATTCCATCAAATTTAAATTCCATCCGGTATTTGTTATCTTGTGCCTCAATTAATTTCCGGGCTGCAGTCAATACAACGCATTGCAATATTCAAAATTATCATGGTGACTTATTCATTTATTGACTGGAGCCTTATCATATTAGCGGCATTTATTATCGGGCTTTCAAAGGCGGGATTAAAAGGCATCGACATGATGAATGTCACTATCATGGCCATCGTTTTTGGTGGCAAAGCATCTACCGGCATCGTGTTGCCTTTACTTTGCATAACCGATATTATGGCAGTGATTTATTACAACCGGCATGCCCAATGGCAGCATTTTTGGAAACTCATCCCCTGGATGATGATCGGTATATTGATTGGCGTATTTGTAGGAAAGGACCTGGATGAAGCCATCTTCAGGAAGATAATGGCGATGATCATAATTTTAACGGTGATCATCATGATCGCACTGGAAGTCCGCCGGTCAGATTCAATGCCTTCTAATAAATTGTTTGTTGCCAACATGGGACTTATAGCAGGTTTTACTACCATGCTTGGCAATCTTGCCGGTGCATTTTCCAATATCTATTTCCTGGCGATGCGCATGCCTAAGAACGATTTTATCGGTACGGCAGCCTGGGTATTTTTGGTGATCAATTTGTTTAAACTGCCCTTCCAGGTATTGTATTGGAAAAATATTACGGCGGCAACTTTGCAAACAGATCTAATGCTATTGCCCGTGTTGGTCGCCGGATTTTGGGCAGGTGTCAGGATCGTTTCAAGGATCAAAGATGACAACTACCGGAAGGTGGTGATCGTACTGACATTGCTTGGTGCGATCGTTATCTTTTTAAAAAGGTAAGCCAGGGATGAAAATAAGCCACTGATTTGCGTATACCCATTGCCATGTTATCCAATATTTCAATACCTTGGCAAACAGCAGGCGGAAGTAAAAATATTGATATGCAATATAAAGTATTATACATCATGGGTGTTTCCGGCAGTGGTAAAACCACCATCGGTGAGCAGTTATCTGACCGGACCGGCTATCCATTTTATGATGCGGACAGTTTTCACACCGGGGAGAACAAAAAGAAAATGAACGCCAGCATACCACTTACGGATGAGGACAGGTGGCCCTGGCTCGATAATATCCACGCGTTCGTTGTTGAAAAAATAGCTACAGAAAATATCATCATGGTTTGCTCTGCATTAAAGCATGCTTACAGGAAACGCCTGAGTGAATCCATTGAGGAAAACTGTAAATGGATATTTTTGCAAGGCGACTACAATACGATCATGGACCGGTTACAAAAAAGGAAGGGACACTATATGCCGGCTTCCTTACTGCGTTCACAATTTGATGCACTGGAGGTTCCCGCCAGCGCAATCAAAGTAGACATAAGACTTGCTCCGGAAGTTATCGTGGATGATATTATTGCTAAAATAATGGACTAAGCCGGCAGCGCAAAAGATCCCTCATAGCGCCCCGAATAAAAAATAATTTGACTAATCTGTAACAATAACTGCCCAACCACGACTATTAATAAAAGATCAATCCATTGCATCAAAAGGAAAAGGAAAAAGAATTTGAGTTGCTTATCAAACAACATGAATTACTGATCTTCAAAGTATGCGCCATGTACGCTTCCGAAGCCGGCGACCGCCAGGACCTTTTCCAGGAGATCGTTATCCAGCTCTGGAAGGCTTTTAAGAATTTTAGGGGCGAGTCAAAATTCAGCACCTGGCTTTACAGGGTGGCAATCAATACCGCCATTACACGCAGCAGGAAAGAAAAAAAATTTATTGATTTGTATGACCCTGCCAGCATGCCTGTTCAAATAAGCGATGTCAATAACAGCATCGAACAGGAAGAACAATTACAACAACTTTACCTTTCCATAGGGCAATTGAATGAGATTGAGAAAGCGATCACAATGCTTTATCTCGAGGACCGCTCTTACGAAGAAATGAGTAATATTCTTGGCATCTCTGAAGGAACGCTAAGGGTAAAGATGAACCGGATAAAAGAAAAATTACGTCAAATGACTAAAAATAACTGACATGGAACTCGATGATTTAAAAGAACAATGGAAACGATCTACGGAAAATATAAAACCTTCCAACAATAATATTATGCAACTTATTCAAAACAAAAGCACTGGTCCGTTGGAAAAATTAAAACAACGGTTTAAAAAGCCAATGGTCTTACTGCCACTTGTGGTATCAATGCTGATCATCAACCTTTCCCGGCGCCACGATATATTTTCTGATGGATTATTCTGGTTCTACATCGGTATTTGCCTGGTAGTTATTTCTTACTTTTTTTATAGCTACAGGATGGTAAGTAAGATGCAGGTGATGGATGAAATGGTAAAAGCCAACCTTGAAAAGCAAGTCCAAACGCTGGAAAATTCAATAAAAAAACGTATTGTATTTATCAGGGTAATGGCAGTACTTTTTATTGTCTTAATGGAAATACTGATGTATTATCAACAGGAGCCGTCCTTTGCAAAATGGTATGCGCAACCACTCCTGCTACGTTTATCCTGCTATATATTTTTAGTGGTGCTGTTTTATTTCTTTACCCGTTCCGTTAAAAATAAACGGTACACTAAACTTATAACAAACTTAAAGGAACTGGTAAGCCAGATGCAATAACTGTCATTCCTTTTGATTAATCATAAAAAAAATTTATGATCGCAGCCGCAATCGTTAAAACAAAAAAATACGCCAGGATCTTTAAGACTAACCAGGCTACCAACGCCGGAAATTCGATCATTCCCGCCGATCATGGCATTTCAAATTCGCATATATTTAACCGGATGGTAAGACAGGGAATAATAAAAAATACCGGAGACGGACGTTACTACCTGGATGAGGTAAGGGAAAAAGAGGCAAGGGAAAACAGGCATAAATTTTTGCTCGTTCTATTCGCAACGCTGCTGATCATCGGTATTGCGGCATATTTTATCTCCGGGGCTTCCTCCTGATCGTACTTTCTCAATTGCCATTGTGGTAAACAATGGAATATCAGCTACATCTTCCATAATCTTCCGACGGCAAATCCTTACCAGCCGCTGCTTTTGCACCGACAAAATAATTATCGGCTCACTCTCAAAAAAAAACTGCTGCGCTATCCAATAGCAAATTGTGGCACATTATTAGCCTTAGTGATACTTATGTATTATCATTTCCAAAATATAATATTAGATGTATCGCTACGCAAGACGACACCCTTGTTCTACAACTTAGCTTTATAACTAAGTGTAGTTTTACTTGAACGATTTGGGAATTATTTGTTTTACAAAATATCCTATAACCGAAAAAATAAATTTTATGAATATTAATTCAACACAACAGGAGATACTACTTATGATCAATACCAGTTTCTCTTCCAGGGCCTGGGCTAAAATAAACGAAGTTGAAAGAGACATCAATTTATCGCAAAAAGAACAGCTGATGGAAGCATGCTGGAATGGACTAACCCCTGAAATGTTGCCGGAATGTTTTGAAATGACCAACGACAAACTGGTAAGCCTTTGGAGCATTACGGATGCCAATACCTTTATCGACCTGGAGTTTGGAGAATTTATCCAGAGAAGGGGAAAGGAATACTCTATCAATCCTTATGCGTTTATGCAGGTGCAGGGATACAATTAATTTATACTATTTATTCAAATCACAATTGCAAAAAAATATAAGTACCCGAACATTTTAACGCTTCGAAGACGCCTTTCTATTCCAGCCTCCTGGATAAACTTACTCCAGAACATTGGTTTTCATAATGCGGAAATTTTAATTTCCTTATGCGCCAGACCTGCCGCAACAGCTAATTTTGCAGATTCGTATCAATAACTATAATTTTCAACATGAATAAAAGACAATTGGGAAATAGCGACCTGGAAGTGGCACCGCTTACTTTTGGTGGCAATGTTTTTGGTTGGACACTGGATGAGAAGACATCTTTTCAACTGCTGGATGCCTTTGTTGGCGCGGGATTCAACCTGCTGGATACCGCCGACGTTTACTCCAGGTGGAAAACCGGCAACCAGGGCGGTGAGTCTGAAACGATCATCGGAAATTGGATGAAGCAACGCAATAACAGGTCGTCGGTAATTATAGCGACCAAGGTAGGAGGCGATATGGGCAGTGGCAAAAAAGACCTCTCCAAAAAATATATCCTGCGCGCGGTGGAAGATTCACTCAAAAGATTGCAAACAGATTATATCGACCTTTACCAGACACATTTTGATGACCTGGATACGCCTGTTGAAGAAACACTTGAAACCTATGCGCAACTGGTAAAAGAGGGAAAGGTCAAATGGATTGGCGCATCCAACTTATCACCTGCGCGGTTAACCGAATCACTTGAGATAAGTAACGCAAATGGTTTTCCTTCCTATCAATCTTTTCAGCCGCATTACAACTTATATGAACGGGAAATATTTGAGAAAGAACTGGAACAAATTTGTGTTTCTAATGGCCTGGGGGTGATAAATTACTATGCGCTGGCTGCAGGTTTTTTAACCGGCAAATACCGCAGTGAGCGTGACCTTGGCAAGAGCCCTCGCGGTGGCGGAGCAAAAAAGTATTTAAATTCCCGTGGCTTTGCAATTTTAGAAGCATTGGATACCGTATCAGCAAAACATAATACCACCCCTGCCAGTGTATCTGTGGCGTGGCTGATAGCCCGGCCCTCCATAACAGCGCCAATCGCCAGTGCAACAAGTCTCATACAATTGAGTGCCCTTATCGAAGCTGCATCACTGGTTTTGACGACAGATGATATCGCTTTGCTCGATAAGGTCAGCGAATGGAAATAATTCAGGGAATAGACACAGGGAATTATTTCCCCGCAGGGCTCCCGGTTAATAATTTGACCGCATCTTGCGATAAGATTTATTATGGCATAGATTTTACATCTTTTTATGTGGAAGACGAACATTGTTAATAAACGTGTACGTTTCTTTATAATTTAACAATTAAAATCTAGTTATGAATATCATGAGCGATAACCTTACGGGTACCAATGTAGAGGGCGCGCGGCCTAACCTGCCTTTGAAATGCTTAACAGCTACTTCCATTATCGGCGACAGAGTACTCAATAAAGAAGGCGACGACCTCGGGCATATCAAAGACATCATGCTTAACATTAACACCGGGAAGATTGATTATTATGTGATCGAGTTCGGTGGGTTTTTAGGGATAGGTGAAAAGTTCTTTGCCATTCCTTTCGCCCTGCTCACAGTCGACCCCGGCAACCAGGTATTTATTTTTAACCAGCAAAAAGAAATGCTTGAAAAAGCACCGGGGTTTGATAAGGACCATTGGCCCGAAACAAACAAGCATTATTTTGATGCGGATGAACATTGGAATTTTATGTGACCAATGCGGAAAAAGCTTTTTGTACCTGTCATGCTATAAAAAAATGTTTTACACAATCGTGCTTTAACCGCGTAGGGTGCATCCCTTGCGGGTGCCCATCGGCAGGGCCCACCAGGGCAGGGGCAAGCCCGGACCCTACATGTGAATACACCGGGTTTCATCACCATGTAAAGTATTTTGTTTTACTTTGAAAAATAATTGAACCTCATGGATGAACCAGATAAATTAAAACGCGTTGTTGAAGCCAGGATGAAATTAAAATCCCGCTTCGAAGAAAAGATAAAACTTACACCATCTGTATCCGACGATAAACCCATGGGATCGGGAGCTCCTAACCGGCACGGAATGCCGGTAGTTCCGGTAGGACAAACAATTACTACTAAATGGCCCGTGTTGGACCTGGGCATGCAACCGGCAATCTCCCTTGACAAATGGAGACTTACTATTGACGGCGCCGTAGAAAACCCCGTTAACCTGGATTGGGAAGATTTTCTCGCGCTCCCGCAAAGCGAAGATGTATCCGACTTTCACTGCGTTACTACGTGGTCTAAATTAAACATGAAATGGAAAGGCGTCCGGCTCATCGACCTCGCGGCCCTGGTGCAGCCACAGGACAAAGCGAGCCATATTATGTGCTACGGATATGATGATTACACCACCAATGTTTCTTTGGAAGAAGCACTAAAGCCTGACGTTCTATTGGTGCATACCATTGACGACAAGCCATTGCCAAAAGAACATGGCGGCCCGGTAAGAATGATCACGCCCCAGTTGTATGCCTGGAAAGGTTCCAAATGGATCAACCGCATTGAATTTATGCTTAATAATAAATTAGGCTTTTGGGAAAAAAGAGGCTACTCAAGTACAGCGTATCCCTGGAGAAATGATAGGTATAGTTGAGATGGAGGTGGGAGTTAGAAGGCTTAAGGCAGAAGGCAAATACATCATAAAAGTTGATGGCGCCCTTATTGCCGGCAAATTTAATTCCAGCCACCTTACATTTTACGCCGCCTTCCTTTTACCTTCCACCTTTTGCCTTTTACTACAGCGCTCCCATTTGTTTTAGAAATTTTTCTGAATTTATCTTTACATTATCGGGCAGATCCATTGACAAAGACTTTTTAAAATAAGTGGCGGCATTCTTCTTGTCACCCTTAATGAAATGCGCCTCACCCAGGCTATCCCGGGAATGGGCGCTTTTTGGAAACCGTTTCGTATTCAGCGTCAACACGTCGATTGCCCTGTCATATTCCGCATTATTCAATAACTGGTAGCCGTAGATGTTCAACTCATTTCTGTGGCAATAGCAATTGCTTCGTTCATTATTTTTTCTGCTTCACCAGTCTTGTTAATTTTCCTGCGGTTAATGAAAGCAATGCAAATAGCAACGCAGGCAATGTTCGGGAAAATAAATGTTTTGACATTTCAGTTGGTTTTATTGACTAATAATTCATGTTTTAAATTACCTATTGCTTTTGCGTTGCGGTAAAATATTTTACCCAACCACCTATAATGGGTACCAAAGCCAACAATAAAAACCCAAAGTAAATTGGAGGACCGTAAAATAATCAGCCGTGCCGGGATGACAAGCTTTTTCCGCCAGGCGATAGTTAACCTAAACCAATTTATTAACCGTCCATAGCCCTAAATACCCAGGATTCAACAGAAGAAAAGTGCAAATTTCCAAATCCAGCCATCAAAATTGTACATTTTCTATACAAAATTTCCATATTCTGGAATTTAAGAACTTTGCAAATCTTACCAAACCCTTACTGGTATTGATTTTGGATCATTGGCACAAATAGTGCATTTTAACTGGCACAAGGTTTTTAAACAAAATACCCTCAAACGAAAATTGCTACCACAATGTATCGCCGCATCTTTTTTGTAACCAGTGCCACAAGGCCAGGAAATCAACCAGATAAAGTAATCCATAACGATAAGGACGATGGCGTCCCTCTTTTTTTCGCCTTACACAATGAACGCATAAGAAATGGTTCAAGGGACAGGATCTATGATAACCAGGTTTATATTAGCTGGCAAACTGACAACGAAATAAATACCAGTCATTTTGAATTGCAGAGAAGCGAAAATGGAAAGGATTTTAAGGTGATCGAAACCATTGCCGCAAACGGTTTTTCGAAAATCATCAGCAGGTACGCAACTACCGACTCGAATTTCAGGTTTTGTTTTGACTTATTGCATTATCGTTTAAAAGTAGTGTTGAAGGACGGGAAAGAGAATTTTACAGATGTGATAACATTTGATCCTACAAACATACCTGAGGCTTCTGTTCACGATCTGACATACAGCAGAAATCAATTACTCGATAAAAATTGATTACCGGCCACAGCCATTTTGTATTAAAATTAACATGCCGCTGTCTTATTGCTTTTCCGGATAAACAGTGCGAAGAGTACTAATAAATAAATAACATTTTGAATACGTATTGAATTCGTACCCAAAATACCCTTTTAATTTTCCGCGTCGAATTAATCCGCGCTTACCGCTTAAAACCACAAAAAATAATAAACGTATATGAAAACAAAATCAGAAGTTGAAATGACATTAATCCCTAAAAATTTACACCGGCTGGTGGGCCTTGCTGCCGGTAATTCAATGCCGATGGCTGTTCAAAGAAATAGCTTTATTGTAAATGAAGTACCACGCGATTTTCAAATTGCTAACAACGAGCATTTATTGGCAGCCGCATTAGACAGCTTGCTGAGCACTGTTGTCAGAAATTCAAAACATAGTTGCATAAGGGTGAAGGCAAGGGAATATGACGATATCATATTTGTCAGTGTGCGGGACAATAACAGTCCGGACGCCTATGCAGTCAATGGCAACCTTGAAGAAGTAAAAGTATTGGTGCAGGCAATGAATGGCAGTGTAAGCGTTGAAAACAATGGCGATGAATTCACCACCATTTTATTGAGCTTTCCAAATTTTCCGAAGGCGGCTTAATTTGTATCGTCCTCTTTAATTTTTATTATTTTACTAAAATTAATTTCGTAAAAAGTATAGTCATTAATATCTTTTCTGTTTAATAATTTTCCTGGCTCACGGGCATGGCTTTTATATTGTTAACAATAATATTATATTTGAAAACCTGACCAGGTATTTTTTAAACAGTATTTGAAGGCGATGAAGCTAAAAAGATTTATTTTATCCGATTTTACATTTTTGATCATACTGCTTCTGTTGGGAACGCTTTCTATTTTTTCTTACCAGCGTATCAATAACCTGCATACCAAAACGGAGCGCGTAAATCATAGCAATCTTGTTAAGTTAAAACTTGAGCAAACCATTTCTCATATAAGGGATGCGGAAGCGAGACAGCGCTTTTTTTTACTTACCAGGGATAGTTCCTACCTGCAGCCATACCAAAATGGCATCGCAAGAAACCAGGAGAATCTTCAGCAGCTTGATTCACTTACAAAAGATAACCCGACCCAGCAACTGGCGCTCAGGAAATTGGATTCCCTGACACAAAAAAGATTGCTTTGGCTGAATATGGTCAGTTCCTCTTTGTCGAAAGGCAAGCAGGACATGCAGGTTCTGCTCCGGGAAGGGAAGACTGTGATGGACGAGATCAGTATGACCGTAGCAAAAATGGTGCAGCTGGAAGATGAATTACTTGAAACAAGAAGCTCTGAGAAAGATTACGCAGCTTCTATCACACCTCTCTACTCGCTGGTACTTTCAGTTTTTGCAATAATTATTTTTGGCGTCGCCTATTTTATATTAAGGAGCGAAACCAGGCTGCGCTTTAATGCGCAGAACGATATAAAAAAGCTCAACGATTATTTTGAAGATTTGCCCGCCATGTTTGCTATTGTGAAAGGCCCCGGCCATGTTCATGAATCAGCAAACAACTTCTACAACAAAATAACCGGCAACCGCCAGATCATCAACATCTCTTACCGGGAAGCTTTTCCCGAATTGGCCGGACAAGGATTTTATGAACTTTTAGATAAAGTTTATAACACAGGTGAACTTTTCATCGGAAAGGAAATGCCTGTAAGAATAGATGCCGGCGAAGGAAAAACCCAAACTAATTACTTCAATTTTATTTACCAGCCAATCTTTAATGATCAAAAGAAAATAGACGGCATATTGATCTTTGGTTATGAGATCACGGAAATGATAGAGGCGAGAAAAAAACTGGAAGAGGCCGAACAGCAATCAAGGCTCGCTATCGAAGCTGCCAACATCGGAACATTTGATTGGGATATGGAAAATAACCGGTTCGACAGTTCGGGCAGGTTGTTGGAGATTTTCGGTTTTGATCCTGCTGAAAAGAGTATCACGCACCAGCATTTAATTGACAGGTTTCATACCGCAGACAAGCCTATACGCGACAAGGCAGTGATGGATTCATACGACAAAGGTGCACTTAGTTATGAGGTAAGGGTAATATGGCCGGACATGTCTGTTCATTGGATAAACGTTTATGGTAAAATTATTTACAATAATTTAAGGCAGGCGCTGCGAATGTATGGCACCGCCATAGATATTACCGAACCAAAAACAGCACTGGAAGAATTAAGGGAAAGTGAAGGCAAGTTCCGGCTATTGGCGGATTCTATGCCCCAGTTTGTATGGACCGGTGACGTGCAGGGAAACCTTGATTATTTTAACCAGGCAGTATTTGATTACAGCGGTCTCACGCCAGGCGATATTGAAAAAAACGGTTGGATCAGTATTGTCCATCCCGATGACAGGGAAGAAAATATCAACCGGTGGATAGATGCGGTGATAAACGGAAAGGAATTCATATTTGAACATCGTTTTAAAAATTCAATGGGTGACTACAGGTGGCAATTGAGCCGTGCTATACCTCAAAAGGACCACCGTGGCCAGATACAAAGATGGGTGGGAACCAGTACCGACATACACGACCAGAAAAACCACTCAGAAAAACTGGAGCAACAAATTAATGAGCGTACCCTTGAATTAAGCCAGCTTAACAAATACCTGGTAATTAAAAATAACATATTCGCACAAGCGGAAGAAAATGCATTGATCGGCAGTTATTCCTGGAATTTACAGACCCGCGAACTTGAATATTCAGATAACCTTTTCAGGTTGTTTGGGTACGAACCAAATGAGTTTGTACCGAGTTTTGAAAAATATCATTCCATGATCCACCCGGATGATCAGGAGCAGGTAATGAAAGATGGCCGGGAAACTATGGAGACAAAAAACCTGGTGGCCCATACATACCGTGTGATCACCAAAAACGGGACAATAAAACACTTTCGCTCTACCGGCAAAATCATTGATGAAGGCGGAAACGTAATGTTGATCGGAACAGTACAGGACATTTCGCAGGATACGCTGCTGAATGAAGTATTACGCGTAAAGAACCTGCAACTGGAAAGGAGCAATGCAGAACTAGAATCTTTTAATTACATAGCCAGTCATGATCTGCAGGAACCACTTCGAAAGATCCAGGCATTTTCCCAGCGCATTATGCAAAAGGAAGGCAGCAATTTTTCTGAATTTAGCCAGGAATATTTTTCCCGTATCAATTCTTCCGCGGCGCGCATGCAAAACCTAATCAATGCTTTGCTTAGCTACTCGCGCGCTGATATTAGTCCGGATGACATGGTACCAATCGACTTAAATATCGTGCTGCAAAATGTGAATACTGATTTGCAAAACCTGGCAGATGAAAAAAAAGCGGTGATCGAATTCCATGAACTGCCTGTCATTACTGCGATCAGTATCCAGATGCACCAATTATTTACAAACCTGGTTTCCAATGCTATAAAATATAGCAGGCCCGATGTTGCGCCGCACATTAATATAAGTGCTTCAATAGTTACAGGCAACGACATAAATGACGAGGCAGCTGACAAAAAATCTAATTATTGGAAAATAGCCGTTGTCGATAATGGCATTGGCTTTGAACAGGAATATGAACATAAGATATTTAAGTTATTTCAACGCCTCCACAACAGTAGTGATTATACGGGCACTGGAATAGGACTTGCCATATGTAAAAAAATTGTACGCAATCACCAGGGCTTTATCTCTGCCATTGGCAACCCGGGAACAGGCTCCACTTTTAATGTCTATTTTCCTGTCTCTTCCCAAACATATTCTTAATCTGTGGAAATAATTTTGTATCATTGTTTTATCCAGTTGAGTACAAACCCACAAAATGCTTAAAACAAAAAGAATTCTGCTTATCGACGATGACGCGGACGATCAATTATATTTCAGGGATGCGATCAGTGAATTGAACAAACCTCTTGAGTGCGAGATCGCCAATAATGGACTGGAAGCCATTGAACAAATGAATGTTCCACCCCCACCCGACCTGATTTTTCTTGACCTGAATATGCCCGTAATGAATGGATACGAATGTCTCGCTTATCTCAAAAAAGAAGACCGGTACAAAGACATACCCGTAGTAATTTTTACCACTTCTCAAAATGAGATAGATATAGAAAGAACCCGGAAGCTCGGCGCAAAACTGTTTTTTACCAAGCCTTCCAATTTTGACACGCTCTGCGCCAAACTGGATAAGATCCTGGATATGGACTTTACTAAAATGCAATTCGCAGTCTGATCTGAACAGCTGTTTAACTGACATCGGAATTATTTCAAGTATATCAATTTTTAATGCCTGGCAAGTAAATTACATTGTCGCTGCAATCAGTCTTGCAAAAGAGCATGCCATGGCAAAAAGTAATCTTGCTTTTTGTGAGATAGTGCCTCAGCTTTTAGTTTCCAAACGTATTAAATAATATTAACATATTAAATTATTAGGTTTAAATTAGCATTTAAATTAAAAACACTCCGAAATTTTGTTAAAAAAATGTTACATTCATAACACTAAAACAAAATATATGAAGAAAACATTTTCTTTTTTAGCCGGAGTGATATTAATGACTATATCCTGTACCAAGCAGGATCAGCAGGAAATGGCAGTAGGAATAACTGAACCTGAAATGGCAGATGGAAGAAAGTGCGCTGCCAACGAAGTGTTAGAAAGACAAATTGCAGAAAATCCGGCAAGGGGAAAATTTTTGCAGGACCTGGAAGAAAGAACTCAAAAATTTAAAGGCGGTAGTTTCGCCAACAGGGCCAATGTAGTTTTGTATGTACCCGTTGTCGTACAAATTGTTCATACAAATCCCGGTCTTGTAACTGATGCTCAAATAGCTTCTCAGATAGCTGTACTCAACAAAGATTTCAGCAAAACAAATACGGAATTATCAAACGCCAATGTTTACCTGGCTGGTTACGGCCTGGGTAATGTGCCCAATTGCAAGATCCAGTTCGTACTAAAACAAACAGTCAGAAAACAAACTACGAAGGCAACTTTTGGATCCAACGATGCCGTGAAGAAAACTGCACAAGGCGGCAGTAATCCTGTCAATCCTGCCAAATGGCTAAACCTTTGGGTATGCGACCTGAGCGGCGGATTATTAGGATATGCGCAGTTCCCTGGCGGATCGGCTGCTACTGACGGGGTAGTAATAGATTACCAGGGTTTTGGAACTGCCGCGGCAACAACAGGATATTCATTGTACGCAGCCTTCAACCTGGGCAGGAGCGCCACACACGAAATCGGCCATTGGTTCAACCTGCGCCATATCTGGGGCGATGCCAGGTGCGGAAATGACCAGGTTGCCGATACACCTTTACATGATGCAGCCAATGGAGGTTGCCCCGCTACGACTCATAAAAGTAAATGTACCGGTAAGCCGCTGGAGCAATGGATGAATTATATGGATTACACGAATGATGCTTGTATGTACATGTTTAGCGCAGGTCAAAAAACGAGGATGGATGCTGCAATAGATGCTGCGAGGGCAGCCTATGTTTCTACCACACCATAATTTCAAAAAAACTTAGTGATGGCTCCGGTCCGGTGATACCGGAGCTATTTTATTTTAAAATATACCACAAACATTCATTGTTCATTTAAACCAGTTCATCGATCCCGTTGCACGATCGCGATGAAATTTTTACTGTAAATAATTTTTATTCAAACGTTATTGATTTAGCGGAATGAGCTGATAATAAAATTATAGACTATGTTTGTTTAGCTTTAAAGCAACCGGTAACATTAAACAAACATATGCTACAATGACAGAAGAAATAAACCAGTCTTTTCCTGCGGCCTATACTGAAATTGATGAAGCGACTAAAATATCCGGGTTTACTATGGCGTCTGATGTGCTGACTTGTTCTTTACTCCGGACATTGGCAGCTTCTAAACCGACTGGAAAATTTCTTGAACTGGGCACAGGTACAGGATTATCTACCTCGTGGATACTCGATGGAATGGACGGGCAGTCTTCCCTGATCTCAATTGATAATGATCCTGCATTTTTAGCGATTGCTGAACAATTTTTAGGTGGTGATGAGCGCCTTAATCTAATTGCTACAGATGGCGGCGAATGGATTGACAATAATAAGCAGGAAAAATTCGATTATATTTTTGCCGATACATGGCACGGAAAATATCTAATGCTGGACGAGGTATTATCGATGGTAAACAAAGGGGGTCTATACATCATTGACGACATGCTGCCTCAACCAAACTGGCCGGATGGCCACCACGAAAAAGCAACCAAATTAATTGCGTACCTGGAGACAAGGGAGGACCTGGTTTTAAGCAAACAAATTTGGGCGACAGGAATTATAATTGCAGTTAAAAAATAAGAGCGGCTAAATGGTATATCCGGCATCAACACCAGCCTGGGAAAGAGATACCGCAGGCATTTACATTTTTCGCAAGATCTAAATAGCATTTGCAAGAAAACGCTGAAAACCTTTACAGACAATGAATTGTGGAGATTTTTCTTGTTGAATATTATTAATCTAAAACTAAATAAATGGCCTAAAATAAAATATTACTGAGCTGTTTAATAAAAGGCATTTAAGTGTGGCACTGTTTGATCTTCTACACGAGAAGCGGGTTAGCTGCCTTTCGTTGGTTCGGTACCGATTTCATCGGAACCGAAAAAATGCGCTGCTGTTT
>JBDSLD010000083.1:0-27850 GCA_039916545.1 Ferruginibacter sp. | reverse complement strand
CGCATCAGGTTGGTTTCCTTATCGAAAAGATACTTAAAATTCTGGCTTCTTTTTGCAAATAATTCAATTTCTTTTTGAGGGCGTTTCAGGGCCTTTGCCAGTTGAAATATGCTAAAATCATCAAATGCATATTCCAGCGTGCGGGCCGCGTTTTCATTGATCTTTACATCGTAAGGCACATATCCTAACTCGTTGTAATATTTAACGCCGGTACGGCCGGTTCCTTGCGGACCTTCATTATTGGCACCATTTAAAAGCGCCTCGTACAAGGTATTGATATCGTAACCGCGAAGGCCTTTGATATAGGCATCTGATACAACTGCAGCAGAATTGTTTCCCACCATCACATCGCGGAACCCGGGGCTGGACCATTCAGGCAGGAAGCCACCTTCCTTGTAGCTGTTGATCAAACCTTCCTGCATTTCTTTGTTGATGGAGGGAAATACAAGATTGAGGAAAGGATACAAGGCACGGAACGTATCCCAAAAACCTGTGCCTGCAAAAAGAAATCCGGGCAAAACTTTGCCGTTGTACGGACTGTAATGAACAGCCTTACCACTCGCATCGACCTCATACTGTTTTTGCGGAAATTGCATGGTGCGGTAAAGACAGGAATAAAAAGTACGGGTTTGATCTACAGTGCCACCTTCCGCCAACAGCCTGCTCATTTGTTTGTTCCACGACGCTTTTGCTTTTTGTTTGGTTGACTCAAAAGAATCGCCTGACAATTCGTGTTTTAAATTTTGGTCAGCCTGTTCAAAACTGATAAAGGAAGAAGCTACTTTAACATTCACTTTTTCTCCGTTGCCGGTTTTAAAACCAATGATCGCACCTGCATGGTTGGCAGATAATTCCAGCGAATCTTTTACCAACACGTTTCCCCGCCAGGTCTGGGCCATTGAAAATTCTTTATCAAAAAGCAAAACGAAATAATTTTTAAAATTTTGTGGTACACCGCCACTATTGCGGGTGGTGTACCCGATGATCTTTTTTTCATTGGGGATGATCTTAATGTAGGACCCTTTGTCAAAGGCGTCAACTACGATAAAAGCGCTGTCTGTTTTAGGATAAGTAAACCGGAACTGAGCCGCTCTTTCCGTAGGCGTGATCTCTGTAGTAACATTGATATCTGCCAGGTAAACACTGTAATAATAAGGCTTGACAATCTCAGCTTTGTGAGAGAACCAGCTGGCCCGATCATCCTGCGTAAACTTCAGACTTCCGGTAACGGGCATGAGGGAAAACTGGCCATAATCGTTCATCCACGGCGAGGGTTGGTGGGTTTGCTTGAAGCCCCGGATCTTCTCTGCACCATACTGGTATTGCCACCCGTCTCCCATAACATTCGTTTGTGGCACCCAGAAATTCATACCCCAGGGCACGGATATCGAAGGATAGGTATTTCCGTTTGACAAACTGGGTTTTGAATCTGTTCCCATCAGCGGGTTAACCCATTCTACCGGGTCGGTAACACTGGTGACTACCTGGCTGAAAGAAGATGCAGCAACCAATATGCAGCAGGTAAAAATGCCCAACCTTTTTGCCAGGCTTTTTATTTGATTTGAATAACTCATTAATTATTATTTTATGCTTGTTTGTATTTACGCAAATTAATTTAAACCTCCCTGTCCACGGTACAATTTTACCGGTCCATCCAATGTCAATTTCAATACGGTCATATACTCATCCCGGATTTTTTCAGGGACATTGATAAAGACAATCCCAGGTATCGGGCTCCAGGAAATTTTGCCCACCACTTTATGTTGCAGCTGCGTAGTTGAACCTACTACCGTGATCTCCTTAATTTGATTGCCCAATCCTTTTACCATAATATTCCCCGCGGTTTGTGCCGGCAAAAAAAGATAAAGGGTGGCCGAGTCCTTTGACATAGTACTCGGACCATAAAAATGCCCCTGCGGCAGACCTGCCACCGTTCCAAATATTGCCTCCGCATTCTTCTTGTTCCACTTGCCCAATTCTTTCAAAATATGGATCTGCTCTGGGGGGATGGTGCCATCTGCTTTTGGGCCGATGTCCAGTAACAGGTTACCGCCATTGCTGACTGCATCCACAAAAATAGTGATTACTTCAAAGGGAGTTTTGTAAGCGGTATCGTCGGGGTGATAGCCCCAGTTGTTATTGGTGGTCATGCATAATTCCCACCAGTTGAATTTAGGACGGGTTACCGGAAAATTCTGTTCGGGTGTTTCATAATCACCATAGCCCTGCAACCTTCCATTGATAACGGCAGCGGGATTAATATTTAATATTTGCGACCGCAATTTTTCCGATTGCCATTCATCTGCGCTGTGTTCCCAATCGCCGTCAAACCACCAAATCGCTGGTTTGTAGGAATTATTCAGTTCATCGATCTGCGCCTGGAAAAAATGCTGGAATTTTTTCCACCGTTCCGGATCATCGCCTATTTTGTAACGACTGCTGTCCTTTAGAAAACCGGTATAATCCGGATAGCTCCAATCGAGTAAAGAAAAGTAAGCGCCTCGTTTAATGCCTTGTTTATCCAACGCTTCATAAAATGGTTTTAACAAATCTCTTTTGGCCGGCGTGTTGTCTACTACATTCAAATGCTTTTGCTTAGTGGGCCACAAGGCCAGGCCATCATGGTGCTTGGTAGTAATGATTGCGTATCGCGCGCCTGTTTCTTTTATTAGTGCTGCCCATGCCTGCGGGTCATACTTTGAAGCTGTAAAACCCTTCATTTGTTTAAGGTAATCTGAATGGCTTATTTTTTGATTGTAGAAGCTCCAGCTCTCATCAACGCCATTTACCGAGTACATGCCCCAATGGATAAAGATGCCCAGTTTGGCATCAGCAAACCATTGCATTTTACCACGGATGGAATCAGGATTTATTTTTTGCTGTGCAAAGATGTTGGTGTTAAAACAAAAGAGAATGGCGAATGCGATGCAGTATTGAAAGAAATGTTTTTGCATAATAATAATATTGAGGTTAAGTCCAGGTCAACTAACAATTTAATTAACGCTGCTTACTTTTTTTTCTTGATAAAAAAAAGTAACAAAAAAAATCAAGGCTGCGAATAAAAAGGCTGAAAATCTCCAGGCTGTTCCTAAAATCAAAGAACTCGCCGGTTGGAGAATAATAATTTTATAGCCCGCGCCTGGCTCAAACAGCTTTGATTTCTTAACGGACCTGCCTGGAAATTTTCTAGCACTTTTTATTCGAGGCCGGTTCCAGCATTCTAATCAATCCATTTTTATTATACTAACAAATGCGGTTTTGATTGATAAACCTCCCATAATAATTCTCCAAAAATTGTATTGGCCCAGGCAAACCATTTACGCGTAAATTTCGTGGCATCATCCTTATGAAAAGACTCATGCATAAAACCGGTATCGCCGTGTGTTTTACGTAGCATGGTTATACAAGCTTTGATTTCCGCATCATCCTTACTTGTTAGTCCCCGCATGATAATACTGAGTGGCCAGATCATATCCATTCCCGCATGTGGCCCACCAATCCCTTCTGCCGCTTTTCCTTTGAAGAAAAAAGGATTATTTGTTGTGAGCAACATCTTACGGGTATTGATATAAACCGGGTCTGTATTCTTTACCGCATTCAGATAAGGCAGCGATAATAAACTGGGTACATTTGCATCATCCATCAAATTGTAACTGCCAAATCCATTCACTTCATATGCGTATATTTTTCCGTATTGAGGATGATTAATGACCGCATGTTGCTGCAAGGCTTTATCAACTTCAGTGGCCAGCGCTTTTAATTCAACTGACAATGCATCATCTTTCGAAATCTGCTTTACCATGGTAGAAGCCTGTTGCAAACTTACTACTGCAAAAAAATTGGATGGTACCAGGAAAGGGAAAACCGTGGCATCGTCACTCGGCCGGAACATGGAACAGATAAGTCCTACAGGCTTTACCGGGTAACCAAAACCGCCTAATGGCACACCATCGGTTGCCCAGGCTGTTGTGCGTTGAAAAGAGTAAGGGCCGTTCCCTTTTTTACGCTGCTGCTCCCTGAAAGTTTGCAGGGTTGCCTTGATCGCATCCTTCCAGTGATCATCAAACGGCGACGTATCGCCCGTTAATTTCCAGTAATTGTATGCAAGGCGGATAGGATAACATAAAGAATCTATTTCATACTTACGCTCATGGATGCCAGGCTGCATTTTGGTAAGGTCACTTTTCCATTCGCTCTCTTTATTTTCATCTTTATAAAATGCATTGGCATAAGGATCTTTCAATATACATTTTACCTGCCGGTTGATAACTCCCGCGATCAGTTGCTGAAGTTCTTTATCTTTTTTGATCAACAACAAATAGGGCCAAACCTGCGCAGTACTGTCTCTCAGCCACATCGCATCTATGTCGCCCGTAATTACATACGTATCAGGCTTGTCATTCAGCATTTCAAAATCCACGGTGGTATCGATGGTGTTGGGAAAACAATTTTCAAATAACCAGCCAAGTTCCTTATTGGCAACTTTCGACTGAAATTCCGCGATTGCTGCTTCCACTGCTTTGCTATGAAATTTCCTTTTGTCAAGCGGAACACGCACGACCGGAAACTGCGCATATCCCTGTCCGAAAGAGAGGTCCTTCAATAATAACCCGGCACTTAACAAACCGGCATTTCTTATAAAATCATTTCGCTTCATGTATGGTATTTTATTGATTAGAAGATGTTGGCCATGCGGATGCTTCCACGCCGAAATTCTTGTTTGGTTTGTCACCCATCGTAAATTCCAGCATACCGCCGTTCATCACTGTAGCATGATCGATAAAAGTTTTTGTATATGGCTTATTGTTCAACGTTACCTTTTGAATGTATGGATGATCTTTCCCCCCGTTTTTTGTACGAAGGATAAAAGACCGGTTACCCGGAAAATTAAATTTCACTTCATTAAATTGCGGGCTTCCAAAAACATACTGGCCGCCCGAGGGGCTTTCAGGATAAAATCCGGCCATGCTCCAAACACCCCAGGCGCTCATCTGGCCGCAGTCTTCATTCCCCGCGTACCCGTCGGGCGCCGCGTGGTACATCGAATCAACGATCATCCTTACTCTTTCCTGTGTTTTCCAGGCCGCACCTACAAAGCTATACATATATGCTATATGATGGCTTGGCTCATTACCATGTGCATACTGGCCGATCAATCCGCTCACATCCGGTGATTTATTCGCGCCTTTTATTTCTGAGCTGACTGTAAATAAAGAATCCAGTTTTTTAATAAATGGTTCATTGCCCCCATGCGCATTCGCAAGGCCCTTTACATCCTGCGGCACAAAAAATGAATGTTGCCAGGCATTCCCTTCCGTGTACATCGCTTTCTGTTCGTCGTGCTCTGATAAATAAGGATCGAAAGGATTTACCCAACTGCCATCACTGTTCTTTGCCCTGATAAAACCAGTTGTGGGATCGAACAGATTTTTCCATGAACCCGAGCGTTTCATGAAGATTTCGTAGTCTTCCGTTTTACCCAATTTCTTTGCGACCTGCGCAATACACCAGTCATCGTACGCATACTCTACTGTTACGGTTACACTGCTGCCATACTTATCCTGTGGCACATATCCATATTGTCGGTAAAGATCCGTACCGCGGATATTTTGCATCGCACTTTTTTTCATGGCGGCATAAGCTTTTTCAACATCGATGCCTTTTACATTTTTCAACAGGGCATCGGCTACCACCGGAATGGCATGGTAACCTGTCATCGTGTTCGTTTCCCAGGTACTGAGGTCCCAAACAGGTAACAAACCGTTCTCGTCATAAAAGGCCAGCATGGTATTGACCAGGTCCGTAATGCGGGCTGGTTGCGTCAGGCTAAATAATGGGTCAAGTGCACGGAAAGTATCCCAGAGAGAAAACTCGGTGTAACGCTGTCCACCCTTGGGCATTTTATTAATTTTACCATGGGTATTTTGGTAGGTACCGTCCGCATCGGAATACAAGACCGGCGCCAGACAGGTATGATACAAGGCAGTGTAAAATATTTTTTTTGATTCTTCATCCGCATCTTTAATTGCAATTTTCTGCAATTCTTTTTCCCATTTATTTTCTGCAGATTTTTTAACGGCACTAAAGTTCCAATCTTTTATTTCCGCCAGGGCAACCAGGGCTTTTTTTGTGCTGACGGATGAAAGCGCCACCTTCATTAGTATCGGCTTGCCCTGCACATCCTTAAATTGTAGCTGCCCCTTTACCCTTATTCCTTTTACTGTGTTTGAGTCAATGTTTTCCTTGTTATTTGACAGGTAAAGTTTTGCAATCGGGGTGTTGGTCCTGGCGGCAAAATAAACACGCTGCGTTTGCGCCCACCCTTTTGAATAGCGATAACCGACAATGGTAGAATCGTTGAGTTGCTCAATAAATGTTTCGATCGGGCTATCCCAGTTAATAGCAAAGCCAAGATCAAAACGAATCACGGGGACTGTTCCTTTTGGAAAAGTATATTGATGGAAGCCACATCTTTCTGTTGTTGTAAAAGCCGCTTTAATGCCATTGTCCAATGTTACTTCGTAATATCCCGGTGTTGCCTTTTCATTCTTATGAGAAAATTTCTCCGTATATAATTTAAACGTGTCATTGATCAACCCAATGGACGGCATTACGGAAATATCACACCAGTCGCCGATGCCTGTGCCACTCAGATGGGTATGGCTGAACCCTGCGATCACCGAATCCGTATAATGGTAGCCGCTGCACCAATCCCAGCCCTGAGTGCCGTTATCAGGACTTAATTGCACCATGCCAAAAGGGACCGTGGCTCCCGGGTAGGTATGGCCATGGCCGCCTGTACCGATGAATGGGTCTACGTATTTTATTAATTGCTGGGAGGTTGCAACACAGTGTGTTGCTACTAAAACTCCGGTCAGTAGAAACTTAAAAATTATATTTATTTTAACTATTTTTTGTATCATTCAATTCCTGTTTTTAATCGTAATTCAATTTTTTTAACCATCTGCCAAGTAGAAATGATCTGCAGAGTTGTCTTAATTTAAATAATATCAGTTTAATTTTTAAGTATGAATCATATCTGCTTTCTTTTTTTCCTGATAAAAAATAAAAAAACAAGCCCGCAGGGCTCAACCTCGCTCAGACGGGGCTACAAATAAAAAGGCAGAAAATTTCCACCACTTTATTCGAGGCCACAGCTACCGTTCAATAGTGCTTCGCTGCTGGAAAATTAATTTTCTATTGAATGCTTAATTTAATGATCGTATCTATATCATCCAGCTTTATGCCATCCAGGTAAATAAATGCTCCTTCCGGCACCTGTTTAAACTTGATATTTTTTTTATCCGCCTTTAGCGTTGCTGAAATAATTTTCCCTTTGAATTCAGGTATAAAAATATAGCCTGGTTGTTTTGGCTGCTGAATAATATGAACGTATAAGGACTTGTCTTTTGCAGTGATGACGCCCCAATCCTGTTGCGGATAAATACTACCCCTTGTATTATAGATCGTTTCCCCATTTATTTTTAACCAATCGCCAATAACTTTTAATGTATCCGTAAACTCGGGCTGAATTTTCCCATTGGGCATGGGGCCAACATTCAATAAAAAATTAACATCCAACCCGGCTGCTTTTACCAGGTAATGGATCAATTGCTTTACTGATTTATAATTATTATCATTGATACTAAAACCCCAGGAATTATTCATGGTCTCACAGGTTTCTACCGGCAATTGCTGGGAAGCTTCCTGGAAACTCAACCCTGATTTATTTTCACCGGGAAGATCTTTCTCAAACATCTGGAAATCTTCGCCGGCAAAAGGCGTCATGTGGTGATTGTTGCCGATCATGGCCTGTGGCTGCAACTTGTGTATGAGGCCATAGATCTCGTTGTATTTCCAGTCGATCCTGGAAGTACGATCCGCTGCTCCTTCCGGCTGCGTCTGGTCCCAGTGCCCATCAAACCAAATGCCCCCGATCTTGCCATAATTAGTTAACAGTTCTGTTAGCTGGTTCTTCATAAACTGGAGATAGCTGGCATAATCCCCTTTACCGGTCCTGCCCGCACCCTGCCCCGTTTTGCCCGTCTCGTGCGGGTAATCATCCCGGCCCCAATCGAGCAATGAATAATATAAAAACAATTGGATACCCTGCTTATGGCATTCATCCGCCATCATTTTTACGATGTCTTTTTTATAGGGGGAATGCATGATGTTATAGTCGGAATATTTTGTGTCCCACATACTAAAACCATCATGATGACGGGTGATCAGGGTGATGTATTTCATGCCGGCATTCTTAGCCATGGCGACCCATTGTTCGGCATTGAATTCGATTGGATTAAAAAAATCCATCAGCCGTTTATAATTTTTGTATTGTATGTTCTTGTTGTTCATCACCCACTCGCCGTCGCCCGGGATACTGAATGGCCCCCAATGTATGAACAGGCCAAATTTTTCATCCCGAAACTCCTGTCTGGCTTTTATATTTTCAGGCGCTGGTGTATAGCTTTGTGCAGTCACGAATACACTACAAAACAAACAGGTAAAAAATCCAAGCAATCGCTTCATCGGTTTTAGTTTTATGTAAAGTTATCATTGTTGTGCTATTAAACCGGTGAAATACCGGCTGGCAGCAACCTCAGCCCAACCCCTCTCCAAAGGCAGCGGGACTTAGAAACCTTTACCGGCTATAGATTTAGCAATAGCGACATTTTTAGGCGTAAAATAATGTACAGTGATATATCACCTTGTTTCAGCAACTGTGCATTATCGCTATTGCCGGTTATATTCTTTTTCGTCCAATTTCCATTCATTGTCAAAAAAGCCTGCCATTTGTATTTCCTTTGCCCCTGACACCAGCATTCCAAGACGAAAGATCATGAAGTCCGGGAAACCGCTTCCGCCCGCAAAATACTGGTTGGCATCGGTTGCCTTCATACCCTTCAACCCACTTCCGCTTATGACAGCAACGGATGCAACAGTTGAATTTTTAACCGGCCAGGTAAAATAACCTGCCAGGTCATCACCTGTCCAGCTTTTATCACCTGCCTTTACAAGATTGCGATCCACCTGGATAGGGCAATCTGCCAGCAAAATTTTCCATGCTGCATTGGTACTGCGATTACCGTACAAAACTACACCTCTGCCAGTATATTTCTCCAGTGAAAATTCTTTATCAGTGATAATATCAACCGCCCCGTTACCCCGGTAATACCAGGCTTCCGCATCATAGCGTGCTTTGTTCAGGCTCCATAGGTTTTCATCCTGGTTTCCTGTTGTGCCATAAACGAAGACCATTTTATTATTGAACGCTTCTTTGAATGTGCCATAGCGGACAGGCCCTTTCTGATCATTTCCCGGCCGGGTAATGATACTCCATTGACCGGAAATTTTTCTTACATATAAACTGTCGTGATTGGTTACTACATTGTACTGTATCGGTTTTGTGCTATCCAATATAATCGTGATGGCAGTGTTTGGTGCAAACTGGTCCAGCGCAAGTTTGAGTAATTGGATATTCTGTGTTAATCCTGTTATGCCGTTTCGCTTCCTGTGCAGCTGTACACGGCTGTATGCCAAAGGATGTTGTTGCTGAATGATGGAAGCCCAGCGGTAAGTAGAAGATATGCCAGGGCTGGAAGTAGTAAAATCTATTTCATTTACGCTGCTATCCGCAAGCAGGGTATGCCATTTAAAGAAATCGAATAATGGGTTCCAGTCTACACTCTGGTCGCCAAACCAATGCTCGCCGCCGGGATATTCATGGTAGCTAAAATCGCTGTGAAAACCGGCCAGCACTTCTTTCATTTGCCTCGCATAAGTGACCGGCACAACCTTGTCTGAATCGCCGTGAAGAACATAAATGCCCAACGGCTTATAATTATTTGCCAGTTTAATTACATCACTTTGATTACCGGCACGCAGGAGTAATTGTTCAAAAATATTTTTGCTGCTATCAGGAATTTTACCATCTGCGGAACCATACTCTTTTAGCGTAGGATAGCCGGAACAGGGAGCAATACCTGCCCAGTTACCCGGATAAGTCGCACCTAAAAACCAGGTACCGTGACCGCCCATAGAGTGACCCGTAAGATAGATGCGCTGCGGATCCGGATTAAATTTTTCTTTTGCGAGATTGAGTACTTCCAACGCATCAAGCCTTCCCCAGTCCTCCCAGTTAAACCCGCGCGGACGCCGGTTAGTAGCTGCTACAAGCGTTCCCCATTCTTTGGATTTATAAGCTTTAGCCTGCCCGATTGCCTCCACGCCTGCCCCGTGGACCGATAAGAATAACGCCGCATTTTCCTTTGTTCCGTTCAACTGCGGCGTTACTGCATAATATTGCAAACTACCATCGATGTTGCTAATAAAAGTACTGCTGTATTTGGCAGACGAGTCGACTGCTTCCAGTATTATTTTCTTTTCATCGATCGTTTTATTATTGCTCAACAATGTTAAACTGCAATCATATTTTCCCGGCTGGCTTATTGCGCCGGCATCTAACTTAAAGATAACTTTTCGGGTAGCCATAGCTGTTATAGCAGGAATATCGGCCACCATTGTCTTACCGTTTACCACTGTCTTTACCTGGTAATTATTAATACTCCGGGCACTTGAATTGATGATCACTACGGCCCCTTGCAATACACCATTTTGTTTGCCCAAAACGATATACGGCATGGTAGAATCAGCGACGCTGATCATCACCGGCTTTGCAGGAAATATTATGGAGGCAGTTGCCTGGGCATAGGTGCGGACATACAACTCGTTCTCCCCTTTTTTAAGTTTTACCGGGATAAACAACCATCCCGCGCCATACGGGTCACCCGCATGCAATACACCATTAAAATATACGGCGCTGTTACCCCTGATATTTAATAAAACGTTTTCTTCTTTGAGAGATGTATAGGTTAAATAAAGATAGCCGCCCGCGCCCAATCTTCTTGTCCGAAAGATATTTGAACTGTCTGCAGAAACTTCCTTCCACGTGTTTCCTTTAGCGTTAGTGTCTGTGGTCAATGGCTTTCCCAATTCCGGTTTATTCAGGGTTTGATTGTATAATTGATAAGCAAGGCTATCGGAATAAAGCGCTTCCCGGCCATAATGATGCACACCACCTATATAAAGTCCTTTTGTAAAGAAGAAGTTTTTTTGAGCAACACCATTGAGTGACGCCACCACCAACAAAATCAAGAAAATATATTTTTTCATCGTTATTTTTTTATACCTAAGATGTTCACCACTTATGATTGTACAGCCAATATGATGTTTAAAAATCCCTGCCGGGAGCAGCAGCGCCTTTCAATTGTATTTTGCCCTTAATCCAATTCCCCAGGTCCTTTCCTTGCTGCTGCCCGGTCTCGATGGCCGCCCTGTAATGAATGCCGCCATACAAACGGGAAATAGCGGCTTCATTACAGGCATCGGTAAAAGAAGCAAAATGTTTTACCGGTATGCCAAATTCAACTTCCGTATCATCATCAAAACCTACCTGGTCACCAAACAAATGGGTAAGCACCCCTGCAGCAACTGTTGAGATGACGCTATGCCCGCTTGAATATTCGGGAAAAGGTGGCGTTTGCAATAAAGGCCGCCAACCTTCATCGATGTACTTATTGATAAAAGTTTCGGGACGGATAAGATTGCTGCGGTATTTTTCATCCCAGCAAATAATAAACCCATCAAACAGGGCAATTGCCGTTAGCGTGTATGCGGCAGCTGACCTGGTAATATCGGCTACCGTGTTTCGACAAGCAATTCCTGCAATGGACATCCAGTGGCCACCCGGAGATATTTTTTTTATGGCAAAATTGAGGTGCCCCTCTGTGCTTACGGCGAAAGGATTACAGTCCCAGAAATTAGCAACCGCTTTATTTTCCGGGGATAAATGCTGCCCGATATCATAAACTTCCAGCGCCTGTGCGTAGAACGGACTGGTTTTATCCGTGCTGAAAGTCAATGCCGGTACTGGGCGGAACTGGCTGCTGGAATCCAGCGCCATCGACCTTATCCTGTTCCAGTAGGGCTCCACAGCGGCCATATAAACGGGAGGTGTCGGGATCCATTTCCCCTCCTTTTTAAGATAATTGTAACGCCTCAGGCTCCTGGTTTCTTTATACTTATCCATGGCGGCCCAACGCATAACGGCGACGGCTACCTGCTTTCCATACTGAAGAGAAGCATCGTATGTTGCTTTACTTATTTTTTTATTTTTATACCATAGCAAAATATGATCGGTAGAATCCTGCAGGATGGCTTCTGAAAAGACCAGGCCTTTGGCAACAGCCAAAAAAGCATTTACTGCAGCCAGGGAAGCACATATTTTACCAGGGGCAACCGGCATTTCGGGATATGAATTCAGCTGTTTATTGAGTGATTTGTAACCAGGGTACTTTTTCACCAATATCTCGTAAGCCGCGATATTTGTATAAGCGTATATCCTGCTGGCAACGGGTGGAGAAAATATATCATGGACGACCACATCCGTTAAAGCTTTCTGCGCCCGGTGTAAAGGAGTTGCATCTGTTTCCCACGCCTTCGGCTGGGCATAAGAAATGTTTTGCACCAACAATATAAAAAGGATCAATTTGGTCATTTGCCATTCATTTTTAAAACCTGCAAGCCATCATTGTTTTTCGCCACAATAATTAATTTTTCGCCGGATTTATTTTTTACTTCAACCATCGCCCTTACATCTCCGTCCAGGTAAACACCAGAAAGAGATGGATCAACAGCGGAGAAATTTCCATCTCCTGTGCCTTTCATCAACAGGCCCAGGCTTGCATCCGAGCGGCCCAGCTGAACGCGGTACGAAAAGTAATTACCACCGCATAAAATATCCTGCTTACCATCGGCATTAAAATCATCCGTGATAATACCAAACACTTTCGATTGCTGTGCGGGCAAGGGAAAGGACTTGAACGAAAACTTATTGTGGCCGTCGTTGTATAATATACCGGAGGCGAGTTCATCACAATAAAAAACTGTTGACTGGCTTACTTTTTCTTTTGAAAAAATATCATTGATCGTGGCGTCCGCATAGTCCCTGTAATGAACATATTTCTTTTTAAGGGAAACTACCTGGTCAAGCAATTCATCCCTTGAAGCCATGGGAAAACTTTTGCCCTGGATGTAATAACATAGTATCGGATCCATGGTACCGTTGTCGTCAAAATCATTTACAAAAAGCTGCAAAGGCTGGCTCTTATTAGTTTTTGTAAACTGGTCATTGTAACCGCAGTTTCCCAGCAAAAAATCAATATCGCCATCGCCATCAATGTCAGTCGCACTTAACGAAGACCACATCCCGTTAAGGTTGTGCAAGCCCGACGAGGCCGAAATATCTTCTAATTTGCCTTTTGTATTATCAAATAACATAACGGGCATCCAATCGCCGGCTATTATTAATTCAGGGTAATGATCATTGTTGATATCAACCCATTGGGCGGCGGTAACCATACCGGGCTTTTGCAATGCCGGGCAAATAGCTGCCGTTACATCTGTAAAATGAACGAGGCCATTTTTGGTATCATTGCGCAGCAGGTAACTTGAAGAAGCCAGGGGAAATGATCCCGGTACACCTCTTCCTCCCACGAACAGATCCATATCCCCGTCGTTGTCAAAATCTCCCGTCGCAACTGCCTGCTTGTTGCTTAGCATTGCAGGTAAGGCATCAATACTTTTAGTAAAATTTCCTTTGCCATCATTGATATACAACCTGTCTGCATATTCAGGCGACTGGTCGGCGTATTCATTGCCACCACTTACCACGTACAGGTCCATATCCCCATCCTTATCCACATCGAAAAACAGGGCGTTCACATCTTCACTCGCAGCATCGGCTACCCATGCCTGTGAGGGAGACAAGATAAATTTACCATCATCAGTTTGCAGGTACAATGCGCCAGCCTGGTCGATGGCGCCCCCAACAAATATATCTTCAAGGCCATCACCGTTTACATCGCCTTTTGCCAGTGCCGGGCCCTGCCGGGAAAGCTGGTAAGGCAATAACACCTCATCCTTGAAATCAATGAATTCATTTTCTATATGCTTAAACGATATACCCGAAGTAGCTGTTACATCCGTGAATGTTTTTGCCAGTGGCCTAACCAGATATTTCTTTTTTACTGATGCTTCCGAATGTTTTAATTCTATTACCTGGTCTGCTTTTACGTTCGCCAAAATAGTTTCTTTACCATCCGGCCAGTCGATGGTGAGCTGCTTTACAGAATCCTTTAAGAGAAAGCCAAACAAGAGTTCCTGCGCAATGGTGGACTGGTAACTCCGTACCGGGTACAATTCAAGGTATTGCGTGGTGGAATTAGTTATTAATGTAGCCCTGGCGCCATACGCTTTTGTATTTGCATCTTCCCCTTTGAAACGGAGTTTAAGGTAGTGTGCAGGTGTTATGTCATTTGCATTATTCCTGTAAACCAGCGCGGGCTCGTTGTTGTTACAAACAACCAGGTCGAGGTCGCCATCATTGTCCAGGTCAGCATAAATAGCGGCGTTAGACACGGAAGGCTCACTAATGCCCCATTCGATGGTCTTATCCGAAAATGTCAGGTTGCGGTTGTTTTTGAAAATATAGTTATTTAGCTTGTTGGAAGGCATCAGTTTTACCAGGTCGTAGGTTTGATAATTAAAATTGCCGGTTTTAACTGCCGCCGCTTTTGCATCGGCAACCGAGTATTTTAAAAAATCAAGGTCGGTAAAATCACGCAGGTAACCATTGCTGATGAAAAGGTCCTTCCAGCCATCATTGTCAAAATCTGCCAGTAGTCCGGACCAGCTCCAGTCGGTGTTTGAAACACCCGCCAGCTGGCCAATTTCACTAAAACGCACGTCACCCTTTTCATCAATGCCTTCGTTCAACTGAAGCATATTGCGCATTTGCTGGTGATAGTAACCGCTATCCAATAATAAGTGGTACTGGTCATATTCATCAGCTCCCTTCAATAATTTTTGCCGGTGATTATCTTCGGGTAACATATCCAGTGTAAAGATATCGGGACGGCCATCATTGTTATAATCCGCGATATCTGCGCCCATCGCATATTTAGAAATATGAGCAAACGACCTTGCCAGTGACTCTGTAAAAGTGCCATCCTTGTTGTTGATGTAAAAGCAATCTTTTTCTGTATAATCACTGGTAGTGTAGATATCCGGCCAGCCGTCTTTGTTCACATCGCTGATAGTAACACTTAACCCAAAATTTAATGCATTGTTTACAATGCCTGCGGATAAAGTGACATCCTTGAAATGCATTGTGCCGTTCGCAGCACGGTCATTTCTAAACAGCCGGTTACCAAAATTCAGCTCTGGTGTGGAGCGTATTTTCCTGGTGTTTAAAAATGGATTGTAGGTATGGTTGGAGTGATTGAGCAGGAACATATCAAGATCGCCATCTTTGTCATAGTCAAAAAAAGCAGCCTGTGTAGATTGTGTACCCGGTGCATCTAAGCCATATTCTTTGGCCATCTCTTTAAATACCGGTACACCATTTTCCAGGCCCTGGTTGATAAATAATTCGTTGCCTAGTTTTTGCGGGTCCGTATACTTACCGGAATGGCAAACATATATATCCATCAAGCCGTCACCGTTTACATCGGCGATGCTGACGCCTGTACTCCAGGTGCCATTGCCGCTCACTTTGGCCAGGGTAGTTATGTCGTTGAACTTAAAATTCCCTTTATTTAAAAAAAGTTTATTAGCGGTGGTATTGCCCGAAAAAAAAATATCAACTAACCCGTCATTGTTAAAATCACCTGCGCCAAGGCCAGCGCCATTGTACAGGTATTCATACCGCATTACATTCAGTGAGTCATCCTCCTTTATTGAATTTAAAAAAGAAATACCAGTCTCCTGATCGTTCATCAACGAAAATAAGGTCGTTTTTTTTTGCTGTGCTGACAATGTAAATGCATTGGCAGACAGCAGTAATAAGATCATCGCTCGTACCAACTTCATTTGGTCTGTTTGACTTTTTATTATGTACACTCAACAGGAGAATAACAGCGTACACTTCATTAAATGCTTTAAATCATTTTTACTATTCAACATTCACTTTTTCATCTCCTTCCACATAAGGCAAATATACCATTAGTAAGGTCATCATTTCGTCTGTCGATCGCATGGTTCCGGCTGAAAAAATAGTTTTAGGCGGCTTATTTGGGTTAGCGGCATTTTGAGCCGTATTGTCATAGGTACCTTCAATGTGCATCACGGATCCCTTCGGCACTTTAACCAAATTTTTCATGCGGTAAATTTCCTGCCACCGGAAATCCCAATCAGGAATATGCACCATTTTAATCGTATCCCCATCGGGCGTCGTAATATAGGCTTTGAACTCTTTTCCAATATAATGCATGTGCGGCCAAACGTACATTACGGAAAGATCAACCCCCGGATTCGTAACATCCAGGGTAAATGTTTTCACCTCATTGCCTTTGATGTAAAAAATAGGAAATATCTGGTTCTCCCCGATACCACCTGAGCCAAAACTTATGACTTTGACCGGCCTGGTAACGGGTGTTTTTTTAAAGAAAAGATTTACGCCGGAGATGCTTTGTTCGTCCAATGCTGCGGGGCCAAAATGAACCGTTAATAATATAACACCCCGCCGTGGCATGATCCATCCAAACTCTTTTGGGTAGTATTCATAGGTTGTACCCGGGATCCATCCGCCATAATAGACGATGGATTTTTTATATGGTTTATATTGATCAACCTTTACCCTGTCAGCCTCTGAAAGATCAACAACGGCATCCGTTTTATAAATGTCAACAGCAGTATCCGCGACCTCATGCACTGCATAATTCGCATGGTGAATGAGTTTATTATCATTGTTGTAAAACTCGATCGCTTCTATATTTTCTGCCTCCTTTAATTCAAAGGGTATCTTAAAGATTACAAATTTTTCCGTGTTGTCGCCCTTTACCAAAAAGCTGTCAGCCATCTTTAAAACCATATCAGGTTTCCTGCTGTATTTTGTAGCGGCAATAAATTCAGCGGCTGGTTTTGAAGCCGTTACTTTTTTTCCTTCAGGTGTTTTATTATCGATCCATTTTACAAGCTTATTGATCTGCTGCTGTGACAGCGACCTGTCATTGGCGAAATGTACATAGTTATTGTCTGCCCTCCAGGGCGGCATATACCTGCTTTGCACCACCTCCTTTATAAAGGAGGCCCTTTTGGTAAGGTCCTCATACGTTAACAATGAAAAAGGAGCGCCCCCGCCGGGGTGATGGCAGGGGGCACATTTAGTTTGAATGATGGGGTTTATGTCATTGTAATAAGTTACCTCCTGTGCATTCAGGGCTCCTGTGTAAAAGAAAAACAATAAAAGGTATAATAGGTGGTTCTTCATTTTAGTAATCATTGATCTTGCAACCAAAAGCTTTGGTTGTTTTTATTTTAACAAGCTCCGGTTTTAAGCTTTGCTCTATCGCATCCTGCACATAATGTTCATTGACATTTAATCTTTTTTTGCCCAGGCCCTGCACCCAGTCATCAATGGCACCTGAATAAACCAGGTTCCCCTGGTTGTCCAATAAAATTGCCTGGGGCGTTACCGTGGCCTTTAAATAATGGGTAAGCTGTTGCTTCTTGTCTATAAAAATCGGGAACGTTGCCTGGTATTTATTTGCAAAGCCAGTAACCTCTTTTGCTGTGTAGGCATTGCCGGGAACAATGCCGAATAAGTTAAGTTGCGGGCCGAATTTTTTACTTAGCCCATTTATTGTTTTTGTATAATTCTGACAAAGCGGGCATTCCGGGGATAAAAAAATAAATAAGGAAAGTGGTTTGCCATCGATGTCCAGCCTGGCTTTTTTTTGTTGGCCGGCATCCAGTAATTCAAAAGAAGATATTTTGTTAAACAACCGTAAAGAATCGATGAGTGGTTGCGCAGGTAAGCAATTACAAACAAAAATAAGTAGCAGTATGCCCAATGATCTTATATACATTTTTTTATTGTAAGATTGTCATGCATAAATCAAAAAGGTCGCTAACATATGGAAATTGGAAGAATATAATTTGCATTACCGCGTCTCTTGAAATATCGGCGGAATGTCTTTTTTTATTAAAAATAAATAACTCCAGGCTGAATGTTTAACCTGGAGTTATTTAAAAATTTTGATCTTATTGTTTATCCCACCAAACACGACCGTAAAGGTCATCAATGGAAGCTCCAAATTCAGGATCTGATTTCATATTGTCCAGGGCAGCCTGTTTGTTCGTCGCATTCAGGTCGCTGGATGATGGTGCACTTAGTGCAGCCCTTCTTGGTATCTTGTACAAAGTACCATCGATCATTATATTTTCATTTGCCAATGCGGTAGTAGCGTTTGGCATACCAGTTCTTTTGTACAATGCCCATGCTTCATTGGGTTGTTTGTAAAAATTAATATAGGACTGGATAGCAATTTGCTCAAGGGCTTTTGCAGGTGTGTAAACGATAGCCGGTGCTGCTTTATAAGTTGCCAGTTCAGTGGAACCCAATGCCGTGTAATCTGCCAGTTTAGCGTCTGCTGCTGACTTATCATAAAATGTTACCGAGGCATCGATACCTGCATAATACAAAGCCTGTGCATCTTCCGTAGTGATTCCTTTTACAGCTAATTCTGCACGCATAAACAATTCATCCGCGTAAGAGATCAGCGGGAAAAAACTTTTGCCTGTACCTGTTACCCCTGTTCCGTCAGCATTGGCTGGTTGAAACATCCTCCATTGAAGGTAGGATATGGTATCAAGCGAGATCGCATCGTTTACTTTTTTAGTTACGAACCAGGAGCTTACTGTTTTTACAACATCCGGGCTGATCGGAGCTCCAACGTATTGCCTTGGATTGGCAACCGTTCCTTTAGGGTAAATGCCTTTTTTAATTGCGGAGTCAATATTTACCTGTGTGTAATTATTCTTCTTGTAGAACATACGGATACGGGGATCCATCTGTGCCCACATAAAATCTACCGTAGGTTTTGGCGCCCTGAATTCGTCAGGAGCCCAGTTACCACCGGCTGTAAAGCTTTGATCTGCATAAAACACCCATCCCTCTGCATTGCTGGTCATCAGGGTGCTTGCGTCTCCTACCACTTCTTTAATAATCGCAGTGGCTGTTGTCAGGTCACGTTTCATTAACCTCATAGCCATTCTCAGGCGAAGCGCGGATGCTGCCTTTTGCCACAAGGCTATATCTCCATGAAAATACAGGTCGTTTCTACCCAGCGCAACCTGCGGTGTGGATGGGGTAGCTTTTAATATCCCGATCACCTCTTTCAGGCGCTTATCCCACAAGGTGTACAGTTCCTGCTGTGATTCATATTTCGGTGTAAGCGTACCACCATAACGTGCCTGGAAGGCTTCGGTATAAGGAATACTTCCGTTGATATCTGATACGTAAAATGCGTAATATATTTTAGGGATATCTGCAATAGCGCCTATTTGATCATACTTAGCTTTTTCCTCATCAGGCAGCTTGCTGATCAGCACCTGTACATCTGTTAAGATAGAACCCAATGATGGATAAAATACGCCGTAACGGCTATTGAAATTACCAACGGTCTTCAGTGTTACTGATCCGTTTCCGCCCTGTGCCGTGGACTGTTGTGTCCAAAACATGATACGGCGGTAATTATCATAGAACTGTTCAAAATCCTGTCCGTGGGCCTGGATAGCTGCATTTAAAAATTGCTCTTCCGGCTTGATGCTATACAAAGTATTTGGGTTGGTATTAAGCTCGACGAACGCCGACTTTTTACAACCCCCGATCGCCAGGGCAATTGTAACCAGGGCGAAATATGAATATTTATAAAATTTCATTTCATTAAATTTAAATTATTAAAAAATACGCTGCCGCAGCTTAAAAACCAGCAAGCAATGATACTGCTATCTGGCGCTGGTAAGGACCGCCACCTGTTTCTGCAAAAGCTCCCGGTTTGCTTGAATAAATAGCTTCAGGGAAAATATGGTCTTTTGTAGTAGTGTAGAAGTAAAGGATATTGCGACCCGATACATTCACACGCAGCCTGTTAATTTTTAATTTGGTAAGCGCTGTTTTAGGAAAATCATATCCTACAGAAACTTCACGCAAGGCTACCCAGGTATTATCAAATACTGAATACTCGCGGATACCTGTACCCCAGCTGGCGATACCTTCATAATAATCAAGCGCTGCAATTGGTTTTTTAAGGCCTTTGGCAATAGCATCAGCATAAGAAAGACCACTCACATCAACATTGTTTATAACTGTGTTCTTTCCAAAAATACCTTCAGGAACGATACCATCATCACGTGTAACACCATTGGCGTCTGTGTAAGTAACACCGCCATGAGCAGCATCGCGGCCAAATAATGTGCTCTCGTAATTACCATATTCAGATCCGTACTGGTGCGTAGTGGAAGCGATCTTACCACCTACTTTTGCATCAACCTGCACAAACAAGCTAAACCCTTTGTAACGTACTTCATTAATATTGCTTACCAGGTATTTTTCCATTGCAGAACCTAACACTTTTTCTCCCTGTCCGTAAGAACCGGATCTCCAGTAAGTACCATCCTGTTGTAATAATTTCTGATCAGTTTCCGGATCCCTTGCGTAAGCATAAGAGGTAACAATCGTACCAAAATCCTGTCCTACCATTGCTACTGAGCGAACATCAGCTCCAAAAGCCAGGTCAAGATCGGTGCTGTTCACACCTTCGTACAGAGAGATGATCTTATTGCGGTTGCGGGTAAAGTTTACAGTTGTTGTCCACTCAAAATTCTTTCCGCGAACGGGAGTAGCAGCCAATAACATTTCGATGCCTTTGTTCTGAATATTTCCTGCATTGATTACGCGGCTTGAAATTCCACTTTCAGCTGGAGCGCCAAGACTGATAACTTCATTCCTTGTATTCTTTTTATAAACTGCCACATCCAAACGTACCCTGTTGTTCAGGAAACGAAGGTCTGCGCCTACTTCATATTCTGAGGCTCTTTTCGGTTTCAGGTTAAGGTTACCGAGGTCATTGCTTTGAAAGCCATAACGTGGAACTGATGTTGCACCAACATCTGTATAGTTACCATTCAACTGGTAATTACCGGTTGATGTTTTATAGATATCGGTACCACCACCTGTAATACCATAGCTGGCCCTGAGCTTGCCAAAAGAAAGGAAATCAAATGATTTTTTATCTTTTACCAATTCAGAGAAAATCCAGGAAACACCCACTGACGGATAGTTGTAAGAATAGTTACCACGTCCATCAGGATAAGTTAGTGTAGATGTCCAGTCGTTACGGAAACTGGCAGTCAGCGTCAGCATTTCTTTCCAGGTGATGTCGCCATAAGCGTACAAGGCGTCCAGCCTGCTCTGTGGATATTTACCACTTTGATCTGTGCTAACAGAAATTGCGTCTTTAGAATTAGACAAGGCAAATATATCGGGGTTTTTAAAACCACCGCTGGTTGAAGCCTGTAACTGAGATCCACCCAATCCACGCTGTGTTTCGCCACCGGCAGAGAAGCTAAGGTCAAGGTCGCTGGTCAGTTTGCGGTTGGCAGAAAGCACTCCCTGCAACCTGCCAGTTTTCTGGTTGGAACTGTAAAGGCTGTATCTTCCATAACTGCTGCTTGCAAAGCCGACTCCATCACCACGTTCTTTATACTCCTGGTTAATGTCAATACTGTTTACATTACCTCTTACCAACAAGCTTAACCACGGTGTGATATTAGCAGTGATGTCAAGATTTGCCAACAGGTTATTTTCTTTCTGGCTTACATCGGTTTGATAAATTGACCACATGTCATCTGTAACGGAACCACGTAAGTAAGGCGATGTTTGAACACGGCCACCGTTTACTTTATCTATGTAATTAGCAAATAAATTGTCGATGGGGAAACTGCGTGAGTTGGAATAAGCCAACCTGTACAACAAACTTCCCTGTCCGCCCTGCTGCATTGGATTCTTTGAATTGGAAGCTGCATAGTTGATAGAGAAATCCATATTGATGAGCTTACCAACTTTTTGTGTGGCACGTAAAGCAAAACTGTTCCTGTTGAATTTATTGGTAGAAACAATTCCGTCCTGCGAAGTTTTTGTATAAGAGAAACGTACCGTTGTGCGGTCATTACCACCTTCTACTGCTACGTTCGTATTATTTAGTACTCCTGTCTGGTAAAGATCCATCATATCATTTGCCTTGTAACTGCGCGTTACACCATCCGCATCTATGATCTGGCGGCCATCGAACTTTGGACCGAAACTGTAATAAGGCGCATAGTCATCATTTAGGATAACATCCTGGCCGGCAGTGTTCTTTGTAAAAGTGGTACTTCTTCCGCCACCGTATTCATTCTGGAAATCAGGCAGCTTGTACACACTGTTCCAGGTAGTGGTATGGTTAAGGGTTACTCCAAGACCCGGACGTGCCTTACCCTTTTTAGTAGTGATCAGGATAACGCCGTTCAATGCCTGTGAACCGTACAAAGCACTTGCTGCAGATCCTTTCAAAACAGTCATTGTTTCGTAGTCATCCGGGTTGAGGTTTTTCAACTGGTTACCAAAGTCACGGTTATCACCCCATGAATCAGCACCTGAAGTTCCAGGCTGAATCAAAACGCCATCAACAACGAATAATGGCATAGTGCTTCCGCTGATATTAGAGTTACCACGGATACGTATACGCGAACTTGAAGAAGGTCCGCCGGCACCCTGGTTGATCATCACACCGGAAACTTTTCCCTGCAATGAATTCACCACGTTTACTGTACCTGCGCGTGCCAGTTCATCACCTTTAACTTCCTGTATCGAATAGGCAAGTTTTTTTGTATTGGTACGGGTACCGAAACCGGTAACCACTACTTCATTCAACTGGCCGCTTTCTGATTGCAATTGAATTGCCACGAAATCATCCGCGTCAGCGCGTACTTCTTTTGATTTGTATCCAATACTGGAGAAGATCAAGGTAGCTCCTGAACCAGGGATGGTAATTTTAAAATTACCCTGGGCATCAGCAGCTGAAGTTGTTTTTGTTCCTTTGATATTTATCGAAACACCGGGTATCGTGTTTCCTGAACTATCTTTTACCGACCCGGTGATAGTCTTTTTTTGCTGCCCGATGGCAGCGCCGCTCAATATGCATAAAAACATAATGGGCAGTAAGTAAGTAATTGCTTTTTTCATCGCCTTTGTTTTGGTTTGATTATTAAAGATGTCTGGAATTGCTGTACGGATCTTGTTATCTAAGGTGAAGTTACACCCGGTAAATTGTCCATAGAAACCGCGCAGGGATGCCGCGTTCGCGCCGGAAGCACATAGGCCTGGCCCGTGAAATTAATAAGCAGTGTTAGTCGTCTCATTATAGTGATTGTAGTTTGGTTTATAACAAAAAGCGTTTAACCATTACTGTTAAAAAGTTCAAGCAACTTCTTTACTGAGCCTACGAAAGATTCAGTTGAAGTGTAGTCGCATGTATTTTGATAACCGGTATCCGTTCATAATTTTCCATCACAAGTGCTGCTGCACCGATCAGTTCGGCATAGATCCCTAATGTCGATATCTCGATGGCGGTGCTTTGATAAAGCCTGGGGATACAATGTTCATTCAACGCATGTTGTATCGGCGCCTGCCATATCTGCCCGGCGGAAGATCCTCTGCCGCTGAGGATGATCATTTTGGGATTCAACAAATGGATCAGCACAGCAACACCTTTGCCAATACTGTATCCTGCTTTTGAAAAAAGTTCTACAGCGAACTGATCGCCGTCCTTTACCGCTTTGATAATGGCATCGCATGATTTTTCAAGGTCTTCAACAGGCAATGAACTCAATTTAAGTTTAGTGAGCCTGCCCGAACTGATCCCTTCCCTCACCCTTTCTATGATCAGCAACAGAGATGTTTCTGTCTCCAGGCAACCTGTCTTTCCGCAGGTACATAATTTTCCGTTTAGGAAAATAGGAATATGACTGAATTCGCCCGCAAAGCCTTCATCACCTCTGAAAAGCTGGCCATTAAAAATTAAACCAAGGCCGACACCCCAACCTATATTTACTACCATCGCATTCTTCTTTCCACGGGCAGCACCAAAACGCAATTCAGCCAGGGCGATAAGGCTTGAGTCATTGTCGATGAATACGGGGATATCTATTTCTTCCGTTAAATACTTGGTAATACTTTTATTTGATAATTGTAAAAAGGTATAATTAATTCCTTTTTTTACATCCACGAAACCAGGCATCCCGATACCGATGCCAACAAATTTTTCTTTGGGTATTCCGGAAGAATCAATTACCAGGGCTATTTTTTCTTTAAGTGTCTGTAATGCCTGCGGGTTATCAGGCAACGGCAAAACAATTTTTTCTATAGGTGAAACAAAATTGTTTTGCATATCCATAATTGCAATCTTGGTAACAAACTGGTCCATGGCCACTGATACTACATACATCACATTTTTTTGCAATGCATATGTCAATGGCCTTCTTCCGCCCGTGGAAGGAGCGTAACCAGTTTCTATCACCAAATTATCCGTCACGAGTTCTTCGATTAGTTTAGCGGTTATGGGAAAACTTTTTTCTATTTTAATACAAAGTTCAGCGCAGGAAAGCCCTTCCTCAAAATACAATTCCTTCAAAATTTTATTTTTCAATAATTTCTTCTTTTCAGTCATACCAAATTTCGGATTGAATATTGCCGGGGCTAATTAAATTCAAAATAAAGATATATAAACTTATTAAAAAATTAAAAAAGTTTTAACATTTTTTAAAATCTTGCTAATGTTTATATTTTTTCGTTAATAACTATACAATGTTAACTATTTGATAACCAAGTATTAACTTAAACTTAAACAACACTAAAATTTCTTAATAAAAATTGAAAATCAGCCCGTCTTTTTGATAATAATGAAATGAAAACGCTGCTTCTCCTCCCTAACCAAAATCGAAAAGCTTGCTATTCAAAAAATATGCAATATTTAAAATTGGATATAAAAATTCATTTATCGGGCATAATTCCCATTACTATAGCCATACACAAGAGAAAAAAATTATTGCGGACATTGGCGCACTACAAACTACTATGCTATATAATTATACTATAATTCTACTGATTTTATTATTAACTTAGGAGGAGCATACAGCGCTTAAAAAGCTGGTAGCTAAAATGCTTCTCAATCCCTTCCCGACAATAAGCTATATATGAAACCTGGTATGAGAACTAATAAAATTTTTATAATAGCCATTTTACTACTGGCATTCTCAATCGTTAACCTGTTTTATATTTCGATCCCTGCCTACAAGTCGAATGGAACGTTGCCATTATTTTCTTTGATCACCCTACTGCTGTCCGTATTTTTAATTCAACAATCCCTGAAAGTTTTTTTGACAAAAAAAAATAATGTTGTATCCCTTGTACAACTTAACAACGAGCTGAAACAACATGTATTGACGGCAACGAACGAACTGGCCAATTCGAAAAAAATATTTACTGATACATTGGATAAGGTGAGCGATGCTTTTGTTATTCTTGACCTTAACCTCTGCTATACCTACATGAATAAAAAGGCAGGCGAAATTTTTCAACGCGATCCCATTGACTTGATCGGCAAAGAGGTTCGTACTGAATTTCCCGAAGGTACAGAGCAGTTATTTTACCATACCTGCCGCAAAGCGATTGATACCAATCAATACATCTGCCTGCAGGGTTATTACCAATCTTTTGAGTTGTGGCTCGAAAGTCATATTTATCCATCTTCCGCAGGGCTCTCCATTTTCTTCTGCGATATCACGGAACAAAAAAAATCTGAAAAAAAGATCAACAAATTAAACAGGCTCTATCTTTTCATCAGCCATATCAATCATATGATAGCGCGGACCACAGATGAAGCCACATTGTTTAAAGATGCCTGTGACATCGCAGTTGAGATCGGAAAATTTAAAATGGCCTGGATCGGGCAGGTCACTGGAATATCAGGCCCGCTAACGCCCTTCACTTATGAAGGAATGGATCCGGATCAGTTATCCATAATAAAAACATTGGCGGATAAAGATCCCATTGAAGGGAACGGACCTTTCGGAACGACCTGGAAGAATGGGAAATATATTGTTTGCAACAACATAAAAACAGATACCGCAACAGTTGCCTGGAGAACCGACGCCCTGGAAAAAAATTATAATTCGTCGATAACCCTTCCTATCAAAAAGTTTGGGAACATTGTTGCCACTTTCAACCTGTATGCGGATCCGGTCAATTTTTTTGATGCCAAAGAAATTGCTTTGCTTGAGGATACTACAGGCGATATTTCTTTTGCACTGGAAGTATTTGAAAAAGAATCCTTGCGAAGGATAGCCGAAGAAGCAGTGCTGGCAAGCGAGCGACGTTATCAAACGCTGACTGAAGTTTGCCCGGTAGGCATTTTTCATACAGACGCTACCGGTTACACAACTTATGTAAATCCAAGCTGGTGCCAGACTTCAGGCTTATCACGGGAAGAAGCCCTGGGCAATGGCTGGCTGAAAGCGGTTCATGCAGAAGACAGGCAATCACTCACCATAGGTTGGCAGGAAGCAACTAAAATTCACGAAACATCATTCTCGGAGTATCGTTTTTTGCAGCCGGATGGAACAGTCACCTGGGTGATCGGGCAGGCTATTCCGGAATGGGATTTTGAAGGGCGGATAGCAGGGTACGTTGGCACAACTACCGATATAACCAATCGAAAAACAGCAGAAGAAGAAATAAAAAAAGCAAACGAACGCTTTGAATTAATAGCGAAGGCTACCAATGATGTGATCTGGGACTGGAACCTGTTGACAGGTGAGTTGTGGTGGAATGAAAATTATTACAGTTTGTTTGGCTACGATGAATCAGCGCTGCGCCATAATATCGGATCATGGAACCACCGCATTCATCCGGATGACCGTGCCAGGGTATTAGGAGGCATACACCAGGCAATTGATTCCGGCGAATATCATTGGCAGGATCAATATCGTTACCTTAAAAAAGACAATGCCATTGTATTGATATATGACCGTGGTTTTATTTTACATAATGAACAGGGTAAGCCATATCGCATGATGGGTTCTATGCTGGATGTAACTGAATTAAAAAAAGCACAGGAAGAAATAATAAAAGAAAGGAATTTATCCGATTCGATCATCAACAGTTTGCCCGGTGTTTTTTATCTTTTTACCAAAGAAGGGAAGTACCTGAGGTGGAATAAAAATTTCGAGAAAGTAACGATGTATACTCCTGAAGAGATTCGCAAAATTCATCCGCTGGATTTATTTGAAGGAGAAGAAAAAGGCATAATCGCTGAAAAGATCGCTTCCACTTTTATTTCAGGCGAAGCCAATGTACAGGCAAGTTTTGTCAATAAAGCAGCAATTAAAACCCCTTATTATTTCACAGGAATACCTATCGATTATGAAGGCAACCAGTGCCTCATGGGCGTAGGCATCGATTTTTCAGAAAGGGTGCTGGCACAGGAAAAACTTGAACAGACTTCAGCCCAGCTACGAAAACTCGCAGTCCACCTTCAAACCATCAGGGAGGAGGAGCGCAGGCGGATCGGCCGGGAAATCCATGACGAACTGGGGCAGCAGCTTACAGCTATAAAAATGGATATCGCCTGGATCGATAAGAAAATACCGGAAGAGCCGATACAGCTAAAAAACAAATTGAAAAATGTAATACAATTATTAGATGGCAGCAACAAATCGATCAGAAGAATATTAAGTGAACTGCGGCCGGGCGTGCTGGAGGACCACGGACTGCAGGAAGCTATAGGATGGCTGATCGACCATCGCCTGCCCGGTCAGCGCGCAGCGCAGGGGCTGGAACAGCGCAGGCATTTTTAGACCGTGCTCGGCCACCCAAGCGCGCGTTTTTTCGCGCAGCTGTTCGGGGTTGGAG
>JBDSLD010000082.1:0-8726 GCA_039916545.1 Ferruginibacter sp. | reverse complement strand
CTGATATTATTGGTAACTGCCCACTGGTGGGTATCATGGATTTTACCAGGTTTTACTGGTGAGCGGTATCAACTTACGCTCAACCTGGTGAGAATACAGGTGGTTACGATGATATTTTCCGCTCTATTGAGTGTGTTGTGGGCAATTCACAGCGCTAAAGGGAAATTTCTTACAATAGAAATCACTTCTATCGCAGCCAATATTATAGCATTCATAGTTTTGATATTTTTGCTTGACCGTTTGGGAATTTACATGGCCGCGTGGGTAAGCATGCTGAAGGTGGTACTACAGGTAGTATTTTTAAGTCGGGTATTGGGACCATACAAACAGCCAAATTTCAGGTCTGTTTCTTTTAAAGTTGCTGGTAAAAAGTTGAAGCCGCTCGTGATGGGGAATGCCTATTATCAAACGGATTCACTCGCCGATCGCTACCTTACGTCTACCGGGTTACCAGGAGAACTGACTTTATTGAATTTTGCGCAACAGTTATACCAGGCCGCGAATTCGATATTTGTGAAGGTATTGGTAAACACAATGATCCCCGAGATGGCGAAAGCACATGCCAATGGTGACATCATTAGATATAACCGAATATTAAAAAAGAGATTACTTATTTCGTTTGTTTGCATCAGTATAGGTTTTATTTTCATGTTGCTCATAGGTGAATGGTTGTTGGAAATCCTTTTCGCCTTCAAAAAAATGACTCAGGGCGATGTGCACCAGCTTTGGTGGCTACTTGTTTTGCTGGGAGGTTACTTGTTTGGCGACATGATTGGACATGTTGGCTCCGCGGCTTTTTACGCGAAGGGAGATACTACAACGCCCACAAAAATAGGCATGGTTCTTTTTACATTATACATGCCTGTAAAAATTTACTGCTATTATAAATTCGGCATAACCGGCCTGGCAATCGCCGTAAGCACCTATCAGGTGATAAGTTTTTCTACAAAATTGGTTTTTCTAAGAAAACACTTATTTGGTTTCAAGTAACGGAGGGATGTAATGCTTCATGTCAAACGATATAGTTGTTCTGATTAACATGGCCGCTTTTAATGTGGCAATTTCAGTCATGGAGGAATAGACAGCAACTGCTCCATATTATACTTGATAATTGCACCTCATCTAAAAATAAAATAATTCATTTGACAAATTATTCACCTGCTGCTGTTACCAATTCACTCAATCTAATGATAGTAAAAAATACCAGGATTGCCTATACATATACCAATGCCTGCAAAATCTGTTTATATTTGAATTAAACAAGCAATATTTTAATAGAAACCATTTATGCTCATTGTTTTTTCGGGTAACACGAGTTGGGGTATGTACAATTTTAGAATGGGGATGATGAAGAACTTTATAGACTTAGGATATGAAGTATGCGTTGTTGCACCGGAAGATGAATATACAGATAACATTAAATTGCAGGGTATTAGATTTATCCCGCTAAAGAACCTTAAAAGATTTAGTATTAATCCTATTCATGATCTCCGCCTATACCTGGAATATATTAAAATATATAAATTATTACAACCGGCATTTATTTTTCACTATACCATCAAGCCCAATATTTACGGCACATTGGCCGCGAAAATATCCAAGACAAGGAGCATTAGTATTACTACTGGTCTTGGCAATGCTTTTTCAAGAAAAGGGGCAATATTTTATTTCGCCAAGTACCTTTATAAATTAAGTTCTGCATTCGCCCTGGAGGTATGGTTTTTAAATTCCACGGACAAGGAGACTTTTTTGACACACCATATTATCCCTGATCATAAATGCTTTATCTTGCCGGGAGAAGGTGTAAACACCAGGTTATTCACACCCGCCGTTCCCTATCCCCAAAATGAAATCACCTCTTTTCTTCTTGTATCAAGGATGCAATATGACAAAGGGATTCAGCTATTTGTGGAGGCATGCCGGTTACTAAAACAAAAGGGTGCCCAGTTTTCATCTCTATTGCTCGGCGAAATAGCTGCCGGCAATCCTGAAGCAATTTCTTTGGATACCATTGAGGAATGGCAACGGGAAGGGATCATTACCTACCTTGGCAATACTACAGATGTTAAAAAATATTTTAGGGAGGTGCATGCAGTTGTTTTGCCTTCTTATTATAAAGAAGGGATACCGAGGGTATTATTAGAGGCGGCCTGTATGGAAAAGCCAATTATTACCACCCGTAACCAGGGTTGTACGGATGTTGTCGATGATGGGATAACCGGCTACCTGTGTGAAATTAAAAACGCAAATGACCTGGCAGATAAAATGCAAAATTTTATTAATTTGTCGCCTGCCGAAAAGAGGAAGATGGGCATTGCAGGAAGGAAAAAAATGGAAGAATCTTTCGACGAGAAAATCATCATTGATATTTATAAGCGCAAATTCGAACAATATGCATTGACAAGCGCAAACTAAATTAACGTATTTGTTAATTCTTTAATTCCGTGAAAACAGCAGCTGCAGAGAAGGTTGAAAACCCTTACTAAATGCGTTTGAAAAATTCTATTGTATTTTCAACACAGGTGGCCATGGTAAACTTTTCGAGTAATAAATCCTTTCCTTTTTGACCCATTTGCCTGGCAAGGGCCTTATTTTGCAAGAGCCATTTTATCCGGCCTGCCAGCAATTCTATATCGTAGGGCTTCACAAGGTAGCCCGTTTCATTGTCAACTATATTTTCGTTGAATGCAGTTACATCGAAAGCTATGACGGGTTTGGAGCAGCTGTAAGCTTCAAGTACCACTAATCCAAAAGGCTCAGACAGCGAAGGTGCAATAACGATGTCAGCATCTTTTATATAGGCGGAAACATTATCAATATGCCCTGTAAAAATGATCCGGGAATTCAATTGATATTGGTTTACCATGCTTACAAGATTGTCCCTTTCTTCACCATCACCCACTATTACTAGTTTTAAGTCGGGTATCTCCTTATGCAAAATGTTTATAGCAGTGATTAAAAGACGATGGCCTTTAAATTTTTTTAACCTTGCAACGATCACTACCTGGTTGTCTGAATACCTTGTTGCAGTATAAGCCTGGTTGCAAAAGTCAGCATCCAGTCCATAATATATAAGTTCCATTTTTGATGACTTGCAAATTCCCGAACGCGTGTAAAATTCAAGTAACCCCTTTGACACAGCGAAATTCTTTTCTACAAAATTTTGTACGAATTTTTCTACCTGGTAGCTTGGCTTTAATTTATTGATTTTGGTTGGATCCAGCCCATAAACATCCATAAACCCTTGCAGGTAGCCATGTTTTGTTACCACCAGTTTACAGGGGGGCCTGAATACCATTTTGGAAAAAGCGCAAATTATTTCGGCGTGCATTAAGTGAGCACTTAGGATGGTGTATCGTTCCTTCGAGACAGTTTTAGCAAGCATACGAGCTGCTTTCAGGCTGAGCACTGAACTGCTGTCACAAACATGAACCGGGATATTGTGTGGCTCAAAATGGTTGATGAAGTCATTAATTATCTGGTGATTATCACTTTGCCGGGTACAAAAAAAGCCTACTTCAATATTCCTTTTTTTCAACTCCGGCAATAACCGGATCAGGTAGTGTTCTGCCCCGCCCATTACAACAATTCTCAGGTAAAACAAGATTTTCATTATGGCAATTTAATGGTACCGGGTGTCAGCCTTTAAACCGTGACTAAGTTTTTAATTGTTCAAATACGGCTTTGTATTTTGCAAACATAGTAGTATTGCTGTAATAGGATTGAGCAAAATTAAAAGCAGCTTCTTTTATCAATCCGGCTTTCTGCGCATCTGTTATCAAAGAGTAGATTGCATGGGCGAGGGCCTTTGTATTTTGAACCGGCACAAGAATGCCGGTCACCTTGTTTGTAATCATATTGCTGATGCCCGGTACATCTGATGCAATGACAGGCAGCTTACAGGCCATCGCCTGCATAATTGCTGTACTCATCGTTTCACCCAGGGACGCATGAATATAAATGTCCAGGGATTGCAGAAATCCGACCAATTGAGGCTCATCCAGTAAGCCCGTGAATTGTACCTGTGCACTTATTTTCAGTTCTTCCGCCAGTTCTTTCATAGCGGGTAAATTATCACCCTCTCCCGCGATCATTAATTCTAAAGTAAGTTCAGGATGCGCTGTTTGTAATAAGGCAAATGCTTTCAGTAAAGTTGCATGATCCTTTATTGTTACGATCCGGCTTTGCATCCCCAGTAAAATCACTTCAGTCCGCGGCCTGATCGCAGGGGTAAACAGGGCCAGATCAATACCATTATTAATAACACTGCAGTTTTGAGTTCGGTAAAGTAGGGGAAACTTCCGGCCTACTTCATGTTTAAACTGTTCTGTCAGAAAAACAATATGATCGGCGAGTAACAGGGTTAAAATAAGCCATACCCACTCCTTCTTTGTTTTGAGATGGTTGGATTGTGTTTCTATTGCTAATATTTTCTTTTTGTTTTTGGAGAATATGGCTGCGATTTTAGCCAACAAAATAAACCGGCTTCCGTGAAGTAGAATGATAGATGACGGGCTTGTGGTGATTGACGAAACCATGCTCCTGCTAAAACGAGTATCCCACCCCCTTTTTTTTCTTATATATTTCCAGGAGAAACCAAATAAATTACTTTTCATTATGTATTCTTGCCTGATGTCCTCGACTCCGGCGAATATTGCCTCGTATTCAAAGAGGCTGTTTTCGTCAGCCTTGATCATAGAGAAAAAGACATTTCCGGTGCCCCCCAGGCCTGAATATAAAAGGTGAAGTATTTTCATTATTGGTCAATTTTCGGCTTGGCTTTACAACACTGGGAACCTGGCTATCACAGGCGAAATCATTCCCATGCGCAGCGAACAAATAACAAATATCTATTATATCAGGCTGGGCAGCCGCTAATGCGGTTTTAACACAAAATAGCTATATCATAAGGTAATAGTTTTACAAGGCAACAACTTATTTTAATATAAATTTGCAAAAATTCAGAATACAAATGATTTAAGAAAATCTACGCCATTCATCAATATTACTCTAGCTTTTAGGGCTTAAACAAACAAAGCAATACAACGAGCTTCTGACTATCGCAGTTTTGAATATAATTGAATCTAATGAAAAAAATAATCTCATTTCTTTTACTGTTTATTGCCTTTTTCATAAGCTCGGCTTTATTCTCACAGGATTTGTTAACCAGCAAAGATTTGAGTAAAGTAAAAGTTGATAATTTAACTGAAAATGATATTACCAGGATAAAAACTCAATTGCAGGTTAACAATGTTTCTATTGAACAGGCAGAACCCATTTTTTTGGGAAAGGGTATGAGTGCTGCGGAATTTGCGAAATTAAAAAGCAGGCTGGGAGGATCCAATACTTCTGCTAACGTGGATAAAGATAAAGATGCGGAGCAAGACAGAACGCAGGAAAAGATTGTGAATAGTAAAGAAAAGGATTCCGCAAATGCCCAAGTTTTTGGATCAGAGTTGTTTGACAATCCCATCCTTAACTTTGAACCTAATTTAAAACTAGCCACCCCGGTTAACTATATTCTCGGGCCTGGCGACGAGTTGCAGATAAGCGTTTCGGGTGTTCAGGAATTTAACGCCACCCTTCCGGTCACTGTGGAAGGGAAAGTAAATATCCAATACGTGGGACAAATACCGGTTGCGGGAATGACCATTGAAGCTGCTACCCAAAAAATAAAAGGAGCTATTGGCAGTATTTACAGTACCGTCCGGTCAGGACAATCGGTAGTAGGTGTAAGTTTAACGCGTATAAGAACGATAAAGGTTACCATTATCGGAAGCAGGCAACCGGGGAACTACTCCGTTTCATCGCTGGCTACAGTATATAATGCTTTATTCCTTGGCGGTGGTCCGGGGAAAAATGGTACTTACAGAAACATTGAACTAATAAGAAACAATAAAGTACTTACCAATGTTGACATCTATAAATTTCTGGTCAATGGAAACCAGTCTGAGAACCTGGGTTTAAAAGACAACGATGTTATTAGAATTCCCGCGTATGAAAAAAGAGTTACGGTGGTTGGCGAGGTAAAAAGGCCCGGCATATTTGAAATGAAGGCAGGAGAAACCTTTGATGATTTATTGTCATTTTCTTCTGGTTTCAATGATCTCGCCTATACTGCCAGTGTAAACGTCATCCAAAAAACAAGCAAAGAATTTAAAGTAAAAGACCTCAAATCTTCAGAATTCAATAATTACCAGCCCTTTGCCGGTGATTCTTTTAGAGTATCACGAATTTTAAACCGTTTTGAAAATCGCGTAAAAATAGAGGGCGCCGTATTCAGGCCCGAGACATACTCTTATTTTGATGGAATGCGGATTTCAGACCTGGTAACCCAGGCAGACGGCTTGAAAGAAGACGCTTATACCAGGAGAGCTACGATTGTAAGGCTAAAGTCTGATTTAACGTCTGAAGTTACCAACGTGAATCTTGCACTCGCATTGAAGGGGGATCCACAGGCAAATATCCTTTTAAAAAGAGAAGACCAGGTAACTGTTTATTCGGTCCTGGACTTCAAAGAAGAGTATATAGTTACGATAAATGGAGAAATAAAAAAACCAGGCACCTATGAATTTTATGATAACCTTACGTTGAATGATCTCATGATCCAGGCTGGCGGATTATTAGGCGCTGCTTCCAAAAGAGTAGAGATAGCTCGAATGATAAAATCCGAAGAAATTGACGATAAAAATCCAATGAAAACTCAATTGTTTAACCTGGAGATCAATGTAGAAAATAACGAGCAGACAAAGAATTTTGCTTTGCAGCCCTTTGATGTTATCAATATCCGGAGAATGGCAGTTTATGAAAAACCACAGATGGTCACTGTTACCGGTGCTGTTTCTTATGCAGGAATTTATATACTCGCTAACAAAAAGGAAAAGGTATATGACATCATTAGCAGAGCCGGTGGTTTAACCTCTGTTGCAGATGTAAACGGTGTTAAAGTAAAACGCCCGATAGCAGCAAAGCAAATTGAAGCGTTGGAGAATGTAAATTTAAATCTAGGAAAGGATGACAGTGTACACGCTAAGTTGACAAAAAAATTGAAAGAAGATGTAAAATTCTCCACCATACCGATAGAATGGAATAGAATCTCGAAAGATCCGTCAAATAGCGGCAATATTACTTTATTACCGGGTGATGAGATAGAAGTGGCCATTCATAATGAGAGTGTAAAAGTAGAGGGAAATGTGCTATTAACTTCTGAAATTCCGTATACCAAAGGTAGAGGCTTTAATTACTACATAGATGCCGTGGGCGGTGTAGACGCGAAGGCATGGAAGAAAAAAGCCTATATCATTTATCCAAATGGAAAGGCTGCAGTTGCCCGCTCTTTTCTTTTTTTTAGATCTTATCCAAAAGTACTGCCGGGATCGCAAATCGTCATTCCTGAAAAACCTGATACCCAAAAAATTTCGGTAAGTGAAATTGCAAGCGTGGCGAGCATTTTGGTAGGCATGGCAGGAATTGTGATAGCCATTATTAATGCTAAAAATTAAAAAATTAGCAGTCATATTATCTATATGGATAAACAAACCCCCGATGATAAAATTAGTCTGAAAGAATTATTTATCAACACTAAGGAGTGGTTTTCTTACCTGTTGTCCAAATGGCTGGTCATTCTACTATTTTCCTGTATAGGAGTTGCAGTAGGTCTAATCTACGCTTCTTTCTCGAAGCTTTTTTACACAGCTTCATTGTCATTTGCACTGGAAGATCAACAACCCGGAGGTGGGTTGAGTGGGGCATTAGGCATCGCCAGTCAGTTTGGCTTTGATGTTGGTGGCGGCACCGGAAGTATTTTTGTGGGCGCAAATTTAATAGAATTGTTCAAGTCAAGAACAATTGTTGAGCAAACACTATTAACTCCTGTAACCATTGATGGCAAAACCACTACCTATGCGGAGACGTATGTGGACATATTAAAATTCAAGGAAAAGTGGTCCAGTATAGACATGTTAAAAAATGTTCATTTTCCCCCAAACGCAAGCCGGCAGCAATTTAGCCGGGCACAAGACAGTATATTGGGCGTATTGTATGGATCGATCATAAATAGTAGCTTGAAAGTAGAGCAAAAAAATCCGAAAGTCGATTTCATTACCATTGAGATGCAGTCAGGTAACGAAAGGTTCGCCAAATATTTCGCAGAAGCCCTGGCCACAGAAGTATCGGATTTTTATATAATGACAAAAAGCAAAAAAGCCCGGATTAACATGGAAATTTTAGAAAAACAAACTGATTCCATCCGCCGCGAATTGAATGGTGCTATTACGGGCGTGGCGATAGCAAATGACAATACATTCGGCCTAAATCCGGCGCTCAATGTACGCCGGGCACCCTCCGCACGCAGGCAGGTAGATGTTCAGGCCAATACAGCAATACTTACAGAACTGGTTAAACAAACTGAATTGGCTAAAGTGACCGTAAGAAAAGAAACTCCTTTGATCCAGGTGATAGACCGACCGATATTTCCGTTGAAAAAAGAAAAGTTCGGCAAACTTAAAGGGATCGTCTTTGGTGGATTAATTGCAGGATTTCTCATCGTTTTTATTTTAACACTGAACAGGGTGTTTAAGAAGATACTAAAATAATTTCAGCATCGTCACACCGTTGATGTTTAGCAATACCTGATTGAAAGGGAGCCTCCATACCACGGAAAATACATATGACTACAAGCACCCTAATTATGAACGATTGCATATTTACAATTTGCGCAAAAAATT
>JBDSLD010000081.1:0-15595 GCA_039916545.1 Ferruginibacter sp. | reverse complement strand
CTGGCGGACCGGCTGTGGAGGCAAAAGTAGAGAGTTGACAGGTAGTTGGTGAAGTGAAGATTCGGATTAGAAAATATTCTAAAACCCTTACCAGTTATTAATAACAGCGTTTTCTTGCAGACACTATATAACTAACACCAGAAATTTATATCTTTTTACAGGTGTAAATTTTCGTTACAAGCCAGGTATTTCATGGCATCATCGTTGTAAATATGATTTTGTTATATTCTTTTTACTAAAAAGAATAAATAATATCACCTGTATGTCATGCCGTTTTTGATCTTTTTCCACGTTGTACCAGATCAACAAGACGATATTTAGCGGTAGTTAATTGTAGTACTATTAACTACCAAAAAAAATAACATCAGAAAATAAACATGAGTTTTGCTCAACAATAATCAATCATGAAAAGCCATATCGCGTTTAGTATTATCTTACTTATATGCTCCATCATTTTTTCTAACAAAACTTTTCCCCAATTCAAAGTAATCGGCTACATCCAACCCCGCTGGAACCAGGTACCTGATGTTAATAAAATTTCTTTTGAAAGCCTGACGCATTTGAACATAGCATTTGTCAATCCTGATTCATTGGGTAATCTTGTCCTGCCACCTGGTTTTGACACCCTCATTCAAAAAGCACACGAGTACAAAGTGAAAGTGCTGGCGTCTATTGGTGGCGGTTCCTACAATCCATATATCGCCGCGTTGCTTGGTAATCCTGAAAGGACCGCATTTGTTAAACGCCTGTCACAGCTTGCTATTGATCACAATTTGGATGGCATTGATGTAGACCTGGAAGGGGAAGCCATCGACAAGAATTATGACCATTTTATAACGGATCTTTCCGCTGCATTAAAGCAGCAAGGTAAGCTGCTGACAGCGGCCTTCGCCACCTGGAACGCAGAAACGATCCCAACTTCGGCGCTAAAAAAATTCGACTTTATAAATGTCATGTCTTACGACCAGACTGGCCCCTGGAGGCCCAACGAGCCTGGTCCGCATTCCACTTATGTCAAAGCCGAAGAGGACCTGCATTACTGGACCAATACCCGTGGATTTCCCAAAAAGAAGATAAACCTGGGCCTGCCTTTTTATGGTTATTGCTTTGGGACAAAGTATGGAGAAAGCATGTCTTATGCAGACATCACCACAAATTTTCCAGGGTCAGATTCCGTTGATCTGATAGTGCCCGATAGCGGAGGCATCATTCATTACAATGGCCTTCCGACAATAGAAAGCAAAGTAATAATGGCGCGTAAAAATGCCGGCGGCGTTATGATCTGGCAGTTATTGCAGGATGCAGAAGGAGATAAATCTCTCTTGATGGCGATCGACCGGATTGTAAAAATTAAGGAAAAATAGCTATCGGGCACGCAACCCGTATATATCGATCATACCAACCGGGCACTAAGTTTATCTACTCCATTCATATTCATTATATTGCCATACCCGCGGCAATAAAAACACTTGCTCATTAATCCGCCTGCTTCTTTAATTTTGCGCTAGCCGGCTTCCTGTCTGGCATAAAAATCCACTTCATGTCAACAGCCGCTTACCGCAAAAAACACATTACCACGCTCATCGCTTTTGCAGCTGTAATGCTGTTTTCAGTTCAACCAGTCTTTTCACAGCAAATGCCAAAGCTGATAGCCGACTCCATAAAAAAAGTCTCCGCTGATTCGCTAAAAATAGTGGCGGCCGATAGCTTACTACCCAACCTGGTGGTTAAGGTCGCCTCCTATACAGCCACCATTGATCATACTGATTTTATGATCAAACGCAAATTTAAAATCACACCCATTGCCCTTGATCTGCCCGATATTGAAAGAAAAGTAAAAGGTTTCAAATCCAGGCTTCAAAAAAGAGGCGGCCAGATGAACCTTCGAAGTCTGAACAGCGGCGTGATCATGCTAAAAGAAATATCGGACGACCTGGCCGCGTATCAAACCATCCTCAATAATTACAGTAATGAGCTTACCAAAAGCAATGCAGAAGTAAAAAAAATACTCAACGACCCTGCATTGAATATAAAAATTTCTGATTCTATATTAACGGAACAGCTCGCCAATATACACACGGAGGGATTAGCGCTTGATTCGCTACAGAGAAAAACGATCACCAAAGTAAACCTGCTACGCAACAAAGTATCCGTTAATTTATTAGAAGCTACAGATATCATTTCCGATATGCGTTACCTGACGATTACTTTCAAAATGGGCATGTGGAAGCAGGAACAGGCGCCCTTATTCAAAGCCAGGCAGGAAGAATATCAAAACGATTTGGTAGAAATAACCGGCAATGCCCTCACCCGCTCCTGGAAGATCATTGCTATTTACCTGGCTGAAAAATGGAACGTGCTAACCGTTTCCTTGCTTGTTTTTATTTTTCTTTTCTCGTGGACCCTGCTAAATATGCGGCGCGTAAAAAAGCAGGAAAATGTAGCCGATATACTGATGCCAATGCATTTTTTAAAACGCAGTGTTTTGATCGGCGGGCTGATGGCTTTTTTCACCTACTCACCATTCTTTTTTGCCGATCCCCCCATGTCATTTTTACATGCCTGCGAGGTGTTTCGGTTGTTATTGCTCTTTTATCTTATTTATCCATATTTAACCAAACAATCAAAGATCATTTGGATATTGCTTTGCCTGCTTTGGGTATATTATGCGCTGGATGATATATTGCTGGAATCGGCGTTGGGTGAACGTTGGTGCCTGTTTTTTGCGGGCATCCTGTTGTCAGCGATCTGTATAAAACTGATCATCAATAAAAGAGCAAATTTTATCAACCTGCCGGAGTCGCCGGCTACAAAGGCCCTGCTTATTTTTACACTTACACAGGTTGTGCTGTCGATCATCTTTAACCTGTCAGGCCGTGCATCGCTCGCAAAAATATTTGGCGTAAGCACTATTCAATGCCTTATTTTAGGGATCACATTAAAAGTATTTTGTACCATGGTGCTGGAAGCGATTTACCTGCAATCCGAAGCCTACCATGACAGCCGTTTTTCCGAATACATAAATTTTAGTGTGCTCCGGCAGCGCTTCCTGAAAATATTGTGGGTACTTTCCTCTGTTGTTTGGTTCGTATCACTAACGCGCAGCTTTACACTTTATGATGCAATGATCCAGGGATTTGGTTCGTTTTTTAATGCCACCAGGTCGATCGGCAATATGGTATTTACTTTCCAAAGTGTGGCAGTGTTTATTTGTATCATCTGGTTATCCTCTGTGATCTCAGGCGTTATCAATTTTTTCTTTGGTAACGAAGGATCTACGGTATCGGCTAAAAGAAGCAAACTTGGTTCAATGATGCTGTTGATCAGGCTTGCCATATGGACGATCGGTTTCGGAATTGCGGTGGCAGCCGCAGGCATTCCGTTAGACAAACTTTCCATCATGATCGGCGCCTTGGGAGTGGGTATCGGTTTTGGCTTGCAAAACATCGTCAACAACCTGGTGTCGGGAGTAATACTTGCTTTTGAAAGACCGATACAAGTAGGCGACCTGATAGAAATAGGAGGTAAGCTGGGCGTTGTAAAAGAGATCGGTGTGCGCTCCAGTAAGATCAATAACAATGAAGGGGCGGATATCATAGTTCCCAATGGCGATCTGCTTTCCCAGCACCTTATCAACTGGACAATGCAGGACCGCAACAAGCAGGTGGAGTTTGCCATTGGCATACCTTACCAGGCAAATATAAAAGAGGTGAAAACGGTCATACAGGAAATTCTTTCCAAAAATGAAAGGATCATGGATACGCCGGGGCCATCGGTCGCGGTACAGCAGTTCGGAGATTGGGCGATAGATCTTAAGATCGTATTTTGGGTGCACGACCTCACTGAAGCAGGATCGATAAGAAGCGCAGCGATGATTGAAATTTATGAAAAACTGGCAGCAGATGGAATGAAACTTCCGGTATACAAAGGGCCCGCTGTTAACGAACAAATCGTGGCGGACAAAGGATAATCGACGGAACTCCGGCCACAGAAACCAGGTGCCAGGTTAAAGAATATTAAAATTTGGCTGATAATTATCTAATTGATAATATCTTTAATCAGCATTAAAAATTAGCTGGATAGTAAGAGGTCAGGAGATTTATTTTACTTAAGCCTGCATCCTGCAATTCCAGAATTTATTGAGTTATTCATCCATCAATTAAATACCTGTCAATTAATAATTTCAATTAACTAACTACCATGAAAAGAAAAGATTTTATCAAAGGTGCAGGAGTTGCAGCTGCTTCATTGGCAATATTCCCCTCGGGAAGTTTACTGGCGTTCGGTGCTGAACCAAAACTAAAAGTAGCCATGATCGGTGTTGGACTTCGCGGACAGAACCATCTTGACCTGTTACTAAGAAGAGAAGACGTTGACGTGATGGCAATTTGCGATATCGACGATCGCATGCTGACAAGGTCTAAAGCGCTCATTACAAAATCTGGTAAGAAGATGCCGGAAATTTTTACCGGTGATATTTATGCCTGGAAAAAAATGCTGGACAAAAAAGGCATTGAAGCCATCATCATCGCTACACCATGGGAATGGCATAAAGAAATGATCATCGGCTCATTGGAATCCGGGATAAAATATGTGGGTACGGAAGTAATGCTGGGCATCACTTTAGAAGATCACTGGGACGTGGTAAAAGCCAAAGAAAAATACGATGGCCATGTTATGATGCTGGAAAATGTTTGCTACCGCCGGGATGTAATGGCGGTGCTGAATATGGTACGGCAAAACATGTTTGGTGAACTCGTACACCTGCAGGGAGGTTACCAGCATGACCTGAGAGCAGTAAAATTTAATGACGGGATAAATTCATCCGGGCATGGTTGTGAGATCGATGAGAAGGCCTTTTCAGAGGCACGCTGGCGTACGCATCATTCTATCTACCGCGATGGTGATCTTTATCCCACACATGGCATCGGGCCCATTGCGCACAGCATTAATATCAACCGGGGCAACCGTTTTATCAGTCTTTGTTCTTTCTCTTCCAAAGCCAGGGGTTTGCACGAGCATATTATTAATACCTGCGGAGAAAATCATCCCAACGCAAAAATAACTTTCAAGTTGGGGGATGTGGTAACCACCAATATTAAATGTGCCAATGGGGAAACTATTTTATTGCAGCACGATACTAACTTACCAAGGCCCTATTCATTGGGTTTCCGTGTACAGGGAACCAAGGGGTTGTGGATGGACGTAAATAAAAGTATTTATGTGGAAGGGAAATCCAAACCACATGAGTGGGATGAAGAAAAAGCCTGGCTGGATAAATACGATCATCCTTTATGGGCAAAATATAGTAAAGATGCCGAAGGCGCGGGACATGGCGGTATGGACTTTTTTGTAGTCCATTCTTTTATTGAATCTGCGAAACGCAAACTGCCTACACAGATGGATGTATATGATGCTGCCGCCTGGAGCGCTATAACACCTATGAGTGAAAAATCAATCGAACTCGGTAATCAAACAGTAGAATTCCCCGACTTTACCGGCGGGCAATGGATGTTCAGGAAGCCGGTATTTGCATTGAATGATGATTTTTGATGAGTTGGCGATTCATGGTTAAATAATGCCGGTTCTTTAAGATCCGGCATTATTTGGTTGCAACACGATCCATGATGCCATATTTTATATTAACCTAACACAAAGAAAGGATTTCCAATACATTCAAATATGTTGAATGAAGTTTGTTTTAGCAGGAATATTTTTCGCGATTTTGTGGGCATCCGCATCTACCGCTACTAAAATAGGATTGGGATCGGCGCAGCCCTTCATGATTGCCACCTCCCGGTTTTTTATAGCCGGGATCATTATGTTATTTGTCACCCACGTGATCAGGCGAAACCGTATGCCAACGGGTGTAGAATGGCGACAGGTAATTATCTACGGCCTGCTGAATATTTCAGTTTACCTCGGCTTATTTGTCATTGCCATGCAGGAAGTATCTGCGGGCCTGGGAAGTTTAGCAGTAGCCGCTAACCCGGTATTTATTGCGCTAATGGCAGCAGCTTTTTTTTCGCATAAAATAAAGGTTCAGAATATACTTAGCCTGTTGTTGTGCCTGGCGGGCGTCGTAATTGCTGCTTACCCGCTTTTGCACAATAGTTTTGCCACGCTTCGGGGTATTTCCCTGCTGATGGTGAGCATGGTGGCCTATTCTGCGGGCACGTTGTACTATTCAAGGGTTAAATGGAACGGCTTGCACATCCTGACGATCAACGGCTGGCAAACCATGATCGGTGGTTTGTTTCTGCTACCGGTTTTGTTTTTTACCTACCGGCATGATAAAAATAACTATGACCATAATTTTTGGAAATCAGTCGTATGGCTGGCCGTGCCGGTCTCCATTGGTGCCGTACAACTCTGGTTATTTTTGGTCAGGCAGAATGCGGTAAAGGCTTCTTACTGGCTTTTTTTATCTCCGATATTTGGATTTATTATCGCCCGGACTATGATGAATGAACCTATTAATTTGTACACGGTGACCGGTGTAATGTTTGTGCTAAGCGGGTTGTATATTGTACAGCGAATAAAATGAAGCATTGCGGGTTCTACCTTACTACCTCGGTTTTCTAATGATAGGCTGGTTTAACTTTACTGACAAACCATCATAAGTTTTAAAATAAACCCTATGCAAATAATTAAAAGTATCCAAAACAGGATTTACGAACTGAGGGGCGAAAGGATAATAGTGGATTTTGATCTGGCCCGGCTTTATGAAGTAGAAACCAAGGCCTTGAACCAGGCTGTAAAAAGAAACATAAAGAGATTTCCGGGAGATTTTATGTTCAGGCTTAGTGTTGAAGAGTGGCTCACGATGCGGTCACAAATTGTGACCGCATCAGACAGCACTGTTTCTTTGCAGTCACAATTTGTGACCGCATCACAAAATAAACGCAACATAAATATTACTCCTTTTGCTTTTACTGAGCAGGGCGTAGCCATGCTGAGTGGAATTTTACACAGTGACAAGGCCATCAACATGAACATTGCCATTATGAGGGCTTTTGTGGAAATAAGGAAGATCTTACTAAAAGAAAATGACCTGAAAGAGCAACTAAGGCAGATAAAGGACAGGATTGGTGAACATGATGTACAACTCAGCCAGATCTACGATGCAATGGAAAATTTACTGGATGAAAAAGCAGCCGAAAAAAAATGGGCCGACCGGGAGAAAATAGGATTTAGAAAGTAAGCCCATCGATTGCCCAGGTTTAGACCCAGCTATTATTCCTTTTGAAATGAATTTATTCAGGCATAAACGAGATTTAGTGATTTTTTTTCATTTTTTCACTAATAACGATGGATATTTGCAAAATAATTGAAAACGCAAAAATCACCGACATATGCCAGGTACTTTATTTGATAAGGTGTGGGATGCACACGTAGTAAGAAAGATTGAAGATGGCCCCGATGTATTCTTTATTGACAGGCATTTTATACATGAGGTAACCAGCCCCGTAGCCTTTTTGGGGCTGGAAGGGCGTGGGATAAAAGTGATGTTCCCGGAACATACTTTTGCTACCGCAGATCACAATACACCTACTATTAATCAGCACCTTCCTGTACAGGACCCCTTGTCTGCCAACCAGTTGAGGGCATTGGAAGAAAATTCTGCCAGGCACGGTATCTCCCATTGGGGATTGGGTAATCCTAAAAACGGCATCGTGCACGTGGTTGGCCCCGAAAATGGCATTACGCTCCCGGGAATGACCATTGTCTGCGGCGATTCTCATACTTCCACGCATGGTGCGTTCGGCGCAATTGCCTTTGGAATAGGTACTTCTGAAGTAGAAATGGTGCTGTCCTCGCAATGTATCATGCAGCCAAAACCGCTCAAGATGCGCATCAATGTGAATGGTAAGCTGGGTAAAGCCGTCACGCCTAAAGATGTTACGCTTTATATTATTTCAAAACTGACAACAGCCGGCGCCACCGGGTATTTTGTGGAATATGCAGGAGATGTTTTTGAAAAAATGAGTATGGAAGGCCGCATGACCGTTTGTAATATGAGTATTGAAATGGGTGCCCGCGGAGGAATGATCGCACCTGACGAAACAACTTTTTCTTATATCAACGGACGCGAACTGGCCCCCAAAGCTGAGGCCTGGGACAAAGCGCTTGCTTACTGGAAAACATTGAAAACCGATGAAGGCGCAGTATTTGATAAGGAATATAATTTCGATGCAGCAGATATCGAACCCATGATCACTTATGGAACCAACCCGGGTATGGGTATGGGTATTTCCAAATCAATTCCAAGGGGCGTCGATCTTAAAGGAGGCGCAGCCACCTACGAAAAATCACTCAATTATATGGGCTTTCACGAGCAGGACCAGATGATTGGAAAAAAAGTTGATTTTGTATTTATAGGAAGCTGTACCAACGGTCGCATCGAAGATTTCAGGGCCTTTGCCTCTATCATCAAAGGACGTAAAAAAGCAGAACATGTTACTGCCTGGGTCGTACCTGGTTCTCACATCGTTGAAGAGCAGATCAAATCGGAAGGCATACTCGATATTTTAACAGAAGCAGGTTTTCTTTTACGCCAGCCTGGTTGTTCCGCCTGTCTTGCGATGAATGATGACAAGGTTCCGGCAGGGAAATATGCCGTGAGTACCAGCAACCGCAATTTTGAAGGCCGGCAGGGGCCCGGAAGCCGCACACTGCTGGCGAGTCCTTTGGTTGCCGCCGCTGCTGCCGTAACAGGTTATGTCACCGACCCGCGGGAATTAATGGATTAATGAATAATAATTGTATTATTCTTCAACCAAAACAATCAACGAACAAACATCAACCAAACTATGGCTTACGATAAATTTAATGTACTGACAAGTTCTGCCGTCCCTTTACCGATCGAGAATGTCGACACCGACCAGATCATTCCTGCGCGTTTTTTGAAAGCGACGAAAAGAGAAGGATTTGGCGATAACCTTTTCCGGGACTGGCGCTACAATGGAGATGATACACCTAAAAAAGATTTCATTTTAAATAATCCCATCTACTCAGGTAAAATACTGGTGGGCGGTACAAATTTTGGAAGCGGCAGTAGCCGGGAGCATGCTGCCTGGGCCATTTACGATTATGGCTTCCGCTGCGTGGTATCAAGTTTTTTCGCGGATATCTTTAAGAACAACGCTATCAATATGGGCATCTTGCCCGTACAGGTAAGTCCTGCCTTTTTAGACAAAATATTTGCTGCTATCGAAACCGATCCAAATGCGCAGTTTGAAGTCAGTTTGCCTGATCAATCTATTATTATTCTCGCCACCGGCGAAAAAGAATCCTTTAATATTAATGGCTATAAAAAGCACAACCTGTTAAATGGTTTTGACGACATCGATTACCTGCAGGCCATGAAATCGGATATTGTTTCTTTTGCTACCACGCATTCAGTTTAATTCGCTTGATTAAGTCATTCAAAGGATGACGCTACTGGAAAATCAGGCTTTTCACAAGCTCAACATTTGCAAAATATTAAAGGCCTTCGCTGTAAAAGAAATTGAAAAAGACACTCCGACACATTGAAATAATGGATACTACGCTCCGCGATGGAGAACAGATGAGCGGTGTTTCATTTTCCGCCCCGGAAAAATTAACCATCGCCCAGCTTTTACTAACTGAATTGAAAGTAGATAGGATTGAGATAGCCTCTGCAAGGGTTTCTGAAGGTGAGTTCCAGGCCGTAAAAAAAATCACCGACTGGGCCAAAAGCAACGGCCTTTTGAACCGGGTAGAAGTGTTGACTTTTGTTGACGGCGAAACTTCTGTAAACTGGATGATCGAATCAGGTGCACAGGTGATGAACCTGCTCACAAAAGGATCGTTAAATCACCTGACACATCAACTTAAAAAAAAGCCGGAAGAGCATTTTACAGATATTGCCAATGTAATTAAGTTAGCTAATGAAAAGGGTTTGCAATGCAATATCTATTTGGAAGACTGGAGTAATGGCATGCGTAATTCAAAAGACTATGTACTTCAATACCTGGATTTTTTGCAGCACCAGCCCATTAAGCGTGTTCTATTACCGGACACGCTCGGCGTTTTGATTCCCTCAGAAACATTTGAATATGTATCTGAATTGGTGACCCGCTATCCCGGGTTGCACTTTGATTTTCATGCACACAACGATTATGACCTGGGCATAGCAAATGTCTTAGAAGCTGTTAAAGCCGGCGCGCACGGTTTGCATTTAACAGTCAATGGCATGGGCGAAAGAGCAGGCAATGCGCCGTTGGCAAGCGCCATAGCTGTATTGAATGATTTTATGCCTGAAGTGAAAACTAACGTTGTTGAAAAATCTTTGTACACGGTTAGCAAACTGGTGGAAGCATTTTCTGGTTTCAGGATCTCAGCCAATAAACCCGTAGTGGGCGAAAATGTGTTTACACAAACCGCCGGTATCCATGCAGATGGAGATAAAAAGAACAACCTTTACTACAACGACCTGATGCCGGAAAGATTTGGCCGCCAGCGTAAATATGCATTGGGCAAAACAAGCGGTAAAGCCAATATTGATAATAATTTGCAGCAGCTTGGGATTCAGTTATCAGATGCGGACCTCAAAAAAGTTACGCAGCGCGTAATTGAACTGGGCGACCGGAAGGAAATGGTTACCCAGGCGGATCTGCCTTATATTATTTCTGATATTTTGGATAGCAACAGTATTGAACAAAAGGTGCAGATAAAGAATTATGTACTCACTCATTCAAAAAATTTGAGGCCTTCCGTCACACTAAATATTTGCATCAACAATGAGACTTTCGAAGAGCATGCACAGGGTGATGGGCAGTACGACGCTTTTGTAAATGCCTTGAAGAAAATATACAAGCAAAGGAAAAGTGAATTACCGGTACTCGTGGATTACACCGTCCGTATTCCACCGGGTGGCCAGTCAGATGCTTTATGCGAAACCGTCATTACCTGGTTGCATCATGGTAAAGAATTTAAGACCCGCGGCCTGGATAGTGACCAAACCGTTGCGGCGATAAAAGCAACAGAAAAGATGTTGAATATCATTTAGCAGATCAAATAAAAATAAATTTAACAGGAAATAAAAATTAAAGACAGCAATGGCAACAAAACAGATACTCATCGTTCCGGGTGATGGAATAGGGCAGGAAGTGACAGCAGTAGGTAAAAAAGTATTGGATAAGATCGCGGCTAAGTTTGGGCATGAGTTTACATACGATGAAGCATTGATCGGACATGTAGCCATTGAAGCCACCGGCAACCCCTTGCCTGATGAGTCTTTGATGAAAATGAAAAGAGCCGATGCAGTTCTTTTTGGAGCGGTTGGTCATCCTAAGTATGACAACGATCCTTCAGCTAAAGTAAGGCCCGAGCAGGGTTTGCTAAAGATGCGGAAAGAGTTGGGATTATATGCGAATCTTCGCCCGATAAAACTGTTTGATGAATTGTTAAGTGCCTCCAGTATCAAGCCTGAAATTTTGAAAGGCGCCGATATTTTATTTTTCCGTGAGTTGACCGGTGATATTTATTTTGGAGAAAAGGGTCGTAAAAATGATGGCAATACGGCTTTTGATATAGCTGAATATAGCCGCTATGAAGTCGAAAGAATAGGTCGCAAAGCCTTTGAGGCAGCCCGTACCCGGCGTAAAAAATTATGTTCGGTAGATAAGGCAAATGTTTTAGAAACGAGCCGCTTGTGGCGCGAGGAAATTCAAAAACTGGCATTGGAATATACAGATGTGGAAGTCGAATACCAGTTCGTTGATACTACCGCCATGATGCTGATAAAAGACCCATGTCGTTTTGATGTGGTGGTTACGGCAAATTTGTTTGGCGATATTTTAACTGATGAAGCGTCGCAGATTGCCGGCTCAATGGGAATGCTGGCCTCAGCGTCTATTGGCGATGGTACAGGCGTGTATGAACCCATCCATGGTTCGGCCCACGATATTACCGGCAAAGGCGTCGCCAACCCACTCGCTTCTATTTTGTCTGCCGCTTTATTACTGGATATTTCATTTGGTATGAAAGAAGAGTCAGAACTGGTGATCAGTGCTGTTGACAAGGTATTGAAAGAAGGTTATCGCACCCGCGATATAGCTGATTCAACAACACCGGCTGATAAAATTTTAGGCACAGAAGCAATGGGAGCGGAGGTGTTGAAATTTTTATAACGTAAAGAATTTAGGTGTAAGTGTTATCGAATTAGAACCCTTTGGTAGATCTTCTGACTACCAATATCGATGGTATCACGATCTCCTCTTTTTGTAATTCAAATTTTTTTCTTCCGAGTGCTTTCACCAACACGGAAGCTGCTGTTTTTCCCATTTCAAAGGCGGGCTGCGTAATGGTTGTAAGCGGTGGATTTAAAAATGACGCTGTTTCTAAATTTGAAAAACTGATCACTTGAATGTCTTCGGGTATGCGTAATTGTAAGTCCCCGCATGCCTGGTAAATAGTGATCGCCAGTTTTTCCACAGAGGCTAAAATCCCATCGGGCCTTGTACGGGACATCAACTTTCTTTTTAAAAGCAGGTAATCAATTTTTGACTGATTATTAAAGCTCAGAATATTTTTATCTGTTACTTTTAATCCCTTTTCCAATAATGCATTTTTATAACCGTTCAATCGTTTATTGGAAATGGACAAGCTGCTTGAAAATGACAAAAATAGAATTTGCCTGCAACCGGCATTTAACAAGTGTTCTGTTGCCGCATGCGCGCTTTCATAATCGTCGGTAGTGATTTTGGTTGTTTCAATGTCTTCAAAAACCCGGTCGAAAAATACCAGTGGTACGCCTTTATCCATCAGTTCATAAATATGACCAGCTTGTTTTGTCTCCCTGGAAACTGACATTAACACTCCGTCGACCCTGCCGCTTTCAAAATCTTTCAGGATCATTTTTTCCTTTTCTAAATTCTCATGGGTCAGATATATCAGCACGTGGTAGCCTTTTTCCTGGGCAACAGATTCAATGCCGTTAATTGCCTGGGCAAAAAAACTATCGACAATTTCAGGAAGCACCACACCGATCGTTTTACTGTTCCTTTGCCGTAAGCTACTCGCGTATGGGTTTGGTACATAATTTAGTTTTTCTACTAATTCGTTCACGCGTTTTTTTGTAGATGTACTAATTTCATGACTGTCACGGATCGCCTTAGAAATAGTAGAAACCGAGAGGTTCAATTCTTTGGCCAACGTTTTTATCGTGAGTTTGTTCATCTGGCGTTATTCTTTTATATTACCCAATCAGCTCGAAAGCTACACAAAATTTGCCTTTTGTACGAAAACGGTTTCGTAAATAAAAGCAATGATAAGTCATCAAAACAGCTGAAAAAAGCTCATTTTAGTAGCATGATTGCTCATCAACTTAAACTCTTGCTGCTATGGTAACTACTTCACAAAACTTCGATCAAAGCGAAATCAATCCTTTAACAAGCCTGGATGTGTGGGAAGACGACGTTCTCGAGCGTTATCCTGATCCCGCCTCCATTGTAACAGATAAGTCAACGGAAGAATACCGTAATTATGAAAGTCCTGAAAGAGATACGGTGCGTGAGTTCTACCGGCTCAACCATACTTACCAGCATTATGATTTCGTGTTAGAAAAAAAAGCAAATTACCTGAAATTTGATAAAAAGGAAATGCCCGTTTGGGACGCCTTCCAGTTTTTAAATCAACTGGTTGATGATTCTGATCCTGATACTGACCTTGATCAGTTTCAGCACCTTTTGCAGACTTCCGAAGCTATCCGCAGGGATGGTCACCCGGATTGGATGGTAATGGTTGGTTTGTTGCATGATATGGGTAAAGTGTTGTGCTTGTTTGGCGAGCCGCAATGGGCCGTGGTAGGGGATACCTTTCCCGTCGGTTGCGCGTTTTCAGACAAGATCGTATATCCGGAATTTTTTAAGAATAATCCTGATTTTAATGATGAGCGTTATAATACAAAGTATGGTATCTATTCGCCTAATTGTGGACTGGATAATGTACACCTTAGCTGGGGCCACGACGAATATGTTTACCAGATGGCCAAGGATCATTTACCTGAATCAGGCTTGTACATGTTGCGTTACCACTCATTCTATTCGCAGCACCGCGAACATGCCTATGATCACCTGATGAGTGCGCATGACCATGAGATGTTTAAATGGGTGGACCTGTTCAATCCGTATGACTTGTATTCCAAAAACCCAACCCCTCCGAACTGGACTGAACTCAAACCATATTACGAAGAACTGGTTGCTAAGTATTTACCCAAAAATTTAAAATTTTAATCGAAAGGTTTCGGTGAATTTAAAATATTTTATGACAGGCCCTTGAGAAATCAAGGGCCTGTCTGCGATCATAGCGGAGGCAAATTTTCAATTTTGAGTAGTTAAAATTTTACAGCCTCAGTTTAATTACATTGCCTTATTTTTAATGATTAAAAATTGCTAATGAATAAATTACAAACCGCCGATTACATTGTCTTCTTTATTTATTTCATCGCGGTATCATCTTACGGATACTATATCTATCATAAAAAAAAATCATCGACTACCAGTTCAAAAGATTTCTTTCTTGCAGAAGGCTCCCTTACCTGGTGGGCCATCGGGGCCTCCCTGATCGCTTCCAATATCTCGGCGGAACATTTTATCGGGATGTCGGGTTCGGGCTTTGCACTGGGACTGGCCATTTCTACTTACGAATGGATGTCGGCTGCTACGCTTGTCATTGTGGCCATATTTATAATTCCAGTATATCTTAAGAACAAAATATTTACCATGCCGCAATTTTTGTCAATGCGGTACAGCGATAGTGTGAGTACTATTATGGCAGTTTTCTGGCTATTGGTTTACGTGTTTGTCAACCTCACCTCTATCATTTATTTGGGTGCGCTGGCCATTTCCTCTATTTCAACCATAAGTTTTGAATGGAGCATAGTGGGCCTGGTGATCTTTTCATTATTTGTAACACTGGGTGGCATGAAGGTGATCGGTTACACGGATGTGATCCAGGTTTTTGTATTGATCATTGGCGGGCTCGTCACCACCTACCTTGCGCTTTCTTTATTATCACAGGAATATGGTTTTGGTAAGGATATCTTTAAGGGACTTTCTATTTTAAGGAAAGATGCGCCTGAACATTTTCACATGATATTCGATTCTTCTAATAAATATTATAAGGAACTGCCCGGCTTGTCTGTGTTATTTGGTGGCATGCTCGTAAACAATCTTGCTTATTGGGGATGTAACCAATACATCGTGCAACGTGCCCTAGGCGCAGATCTAAAAACCGCCCGTAAAGGAATTCTGTTTGCGGCATTTTTAAAATTGCTCGTGCCGGTCATAGCCGTGTTACCGGGAATTGTAATGTATGTACTTCACCACAAGGGTTTATTTCAACAGGAAATGACGGACACAGCGGGCACGCTCAAACCAGATCACGCTTATCCCACATTGATGAATTTATTACCTGCCGGGTTGAAGGGGATCGCTTTCGCCGCCCTTACCGCTGCTATTGTAGCTTCGCTGGCGGGCAAGGCAAATAGCATCTCCACAATTTATTCAATGGATATTTATAAAAAATATTTTAATAAAACCGCAACAGAAAGACAGATGGTGCTCAC
>JBDSLD010000080.1:0-8830 GCA_039916545.1 Ferruginibacter sp. | reverse complement strand
ATCGGAGGGGAGGTTAGGGTTGGCGCCATTTTTTAATAGCCCGGCTGACATGTCCAGCTTACGTAGCGCAGCGTCCAACATCCGTACCATTTCCCGCCACTACTGCCGGTACGCGTTGGTTTTAAGCACTTCGGGCTGGGTCATCCCGGCGATCTTCCTGTTTGCATCGTACGCCATAAAATACTTTTATACATTACAATTATATGACTAACCCGCTTTCACTGGATATTTCCATTGTAACATGAACGGGATTAAATCCTGCAAACCTTGATCGCATAAGCTTTTGCCGGATTTTTGATCATTAGCATGGAAAGGTCTTCTTTTGTAAATCCATTTTTCAAAAGGTATGGTTCCAGGCTGGTAAAAATACTTTGGTAGGGGATAGTGTTGCCGTTTTTGAACAGGTCCAGTGTAACTGATCCGCTGTGCTCATTTTTATTTACGGCCCAGCCATCATCATGCGAAATAATTACCTTATTTAAAAGACCGTTCTTTTTAAGGCGCATTAAATGATCACTGTATTCCCGGATAGACGCGTCAGTAGCATTGATGCCATCCAGACTTACCCAGCAACCTTTTTTAGCAAGCTCTATTTGCGTGTCGCCCGTTTTATCGTTTTGCGCGTGCACCCAAATAAACCCCTGCGGAGCAATTCCCTCTCCGGTTAAGATTGCGTATTCTTCCCTGGCGGCCAGGTCATCGCCCGTATGTATGGCGATCTTTAAACCGCTTTTTAAATGTGTTTGGGCAGCTGCTTTGATGATCTTTTTTTCTACTTCTTTTAGCGGACCGCCATCCACGCCCAGTTTTATAAAACCAGGCCTGATACCCGTTCCATCGATGCCTTCCTGCCATTCTTTTAAAAACCGGGCAGCGAGCTGGTCAATGCTTTCATCAAATGCATGCTGTGGCAGGTATTTTTGTCCGACTGCTGAATAATATCCAGTATTGGTCATGATATTTATTCCGCTGCCATCCGAAAGTTGTTGCAGCAGGCGAACGTCCCGGCCGATATAATTCGGCGTGCATTCAGTGATCAATGAAACACCGTGCGCCTTCAATTTCATAAGTGCGGGAAGAATTACATGGTAAGCATCCATTCTATTGTATTGCGGCTGAGTGACCTTCTCCGCCCCTGTAAAATCAGTTACAATATGTTCATGTGGAAGCACGATACCGAGCTTATCTATATTTACTTGACCGCTGACAGTCATGACGAATTGTTGTTCGTCATCTACGCGAAAGGGAAAGGTCATTGCTAAACCACCCGCCAGTGTTTGCCTGATAAATTCTTTCCTTTGCATAAAAAGTTCGATGATCTAATTTAATGATAATCGGGGATATTTCGGGAGAATTGATAGGGGAAGGGGATACCTGGTGCCGGGTACAAGTTACTTGATACCTGAGCTGTGTACGTTAATTACGCTCCCCCGCTTACTTGTTATTTGTATTTGATCTTGTACACCAAAATAATCACGGCAAAAATCAACGTAATGCCATTCGCGATGGTTACCGGAAGGTTGCTATCGGCTATCCCGTAGCTGAGCCAGAGCAAAGTGCCAAAAGCGAAAAGTGAGTACATGTACAATGATATGCCTGAAGTATCTTTTGTTTGAATGGTTTTTATTGCCTGTGGCAAAAAAGAAGTCGTGGTGCATAGCGCAGCACCTAAGCCTATTAGGGTTGTAATGGTCATCAATTATTTTTTTGCAAAATAATCGAATAATCAGGCAATGCGCGGATGTTTATTTCAAATCGACCTATCTGGTAAAAGATGAATTCGAGATAGATCGGTTTTTAAAGACTTAATTTTATATAGGGGAATCAATTTTTTCCAGTATAGTATGCATGGCCTCGTCATCATAATCAATATCGGCTAAATTGGCTACAACCGTCCTTTTTTTATACACCAGTACTGTATTTTTCGCTTGCTTATTGATCTTGTAAATTCCACAGCTTTCTTCATCAACGGGTGATGGCACCCAAACGAACGCAACTTTTTTAAGCCCGTTTTCTTCGCACCAACGAGCCAGTTTGCCTTGCAGGATCTTTGACCCTGTCGCATCATTTTCTTTATAAAAAGGATTCATGTAAATAAGAAAAACCCGGAATTCTTTTTCACCCCGGTGCTCCATTTCGTTTTCCAGCTTAACCGCAAAATTCTTTAGTTGGTCGAGATTGGCATGATTGAACCAGATCATAACTCCCTTTCCATATCCATATTTGCACATGGGGCAAACGGATTTGCCTTTATCAGGGCCAGATAAATGAAACGGCTCAAAGGCAGGGCAGTTGCTGCCTATGGCAAGTCCTGACTGAATAGTTTCAGCTTTGGTGATGGGATAACCCGGGATATTTTTTCCGAGAATAATGTGCCTCGTGGCCCGAAATATGCCATCTTTTTTAGTTGGTTTTAACACACCGCTACCACCTCTTGGACTGCCAGGGTTCCTCAGGGTCTCCGCCAGGAAAGGATCATCATCAAAAACAAATTCATCTATATAATATTCATTTTTATCAGTCTCCCTGATTACCGGGTGAATATGTTTTGGGTTTTTACTATTGGGATAAGATGCCGGTACCAGCGTAAAAAACTGGTAGAAACCATGTTGATCTGTTTTTACCCAACCACGGATATAGCCATGTCTTTTTGCCCAACCGGTGTCACTATTCCTGTTAGCATAAATTCCTTTTTGATCAGTATGATAAATATATATCACCACATCTTTTGCCGGCGTGCGGCCGTCTGGTTGATAAACAATGCCACTGATGCCTATTTTAGGCCCAGCTTCATAATAGTCCGGTAAGGTATCCACCGGCTTAAGTTTTTCAAACGGAACCGGGCTTTCGTAGATCGCTTCACAACCTTCGCAACCACCCCCGACCCTGGCGCCTTTACTGCCATTTGTTTCCCGCTTATCCGCATTGCCTTGTGAACAACCGTTGATCGTGATCAACATCGCCAAAAAAAATAAGGAGCCGGAAAATTTCATAATGAATGATTTTATACAAATCTGTCTCAATGAAAAATTGTTTACAAATCATTTACACAAAGCGCGATAAAGGCTTGATGAAATGAATTTCGCAGTTGGTCATTCAAATGCTGCTGGTGGTGTAATGCCTTTTACCCATACAAATTTGTATTTTTAATTTGCGTTATGCTTAAACCATTTTTTTTATTAAAATATAAACTTCATCACTTTATCTTTTGGGTGATGGTGTTCGGCATATGGTACTTTCTTCGTTATGATGACTATTCAACACCCTCGCTGGCATTAGAAGTCACGTTGATCAAAGTGATCGACCTGGCTTTAATGATCTACATCACCAACGGTGTACTGATACCCAGGTTATTGTACAGGAAAAGATACGCCCTGTTTACCGCCGCCTTCATTTTGCTGGTGGTTGCAAGCAGTATTGTGAAAATGAACTTACTCGGCCGGTTAATGAACAACCAGGCATTGTATAGTTTATCCGGCAACCTTAAAGCGAGGATATATGACAATGTGATACCGCATTTCTTTTTGGTTATTGCCGGCGCAGCCATAAAGCTGATGCAGGATTATGGAAAATTACAGCAACGCATGGCGGATATCGCCAGGGAGAAAGCGGAAGCAGAATTAAATTTTTTAAAGTCACAGATCAATCCACATTTTTTATTCAATTCCATCAATTCGGTTTATTTCCTGATAGATAAAAATAATCCGGAGGCAAGAAATGCATTGGGTAAATTTTCAGACATGCTGCGTTACCAATTGTATGAAATGAATGATGACCGGATCGCCATTGAAAAAGAGATACGTTATTTGAATGATTACGTAGACCTGCAGAAGCTACGCAAGGATGATCACTATGCCGTCACTTTTAATCATTCCGCTGAAGTGAAAGGTTTTTCGATTGAGCCTTTGTTATTGGTACCATTTGTTGAAAATGCATTTAAACATATTTCTCATTTTACCAGCCAGTTAAATTTTATAAATATTGAAATGCGTTGCAGGGATGATGAATTTTATTTTGCAGTGGAAAATTCAAGTGAAGAACCGGCGATAAAAGACCACCGGCATAGCGGTATCGGACTGGTCAATGTGCAAAGAAGACTGGCATTATTGTACCCGGGAAAACATCAGTTGAAAATAATAAATAACAGTGGGTCATTCAAAATTGACCTAACAATAAAAATTTAATTTTTATTATCATGGCCATCAATTGTATCATAATAGACGACGAGCCGTTGGCGAGGAAGGGGCTGATGGAATACATTGCTGACGTAGATTTCCTGCGCCTGGTGGGTGATTTCGATAACCCGATGCAGGCAACAGCGCTATTGGCAAGCGGTGGGGTACAACTGGTTTTCCTGGATATACAAATGCCCAGGATTACTGGTCTCGAATTTATAAAAACGATCAGTAATGCCCCTCCCGTGATATTTACTACGGCCTACCCAAACTATGCTGTTGAAGGGTTTGAAGTTAATGCGATGGATTATCTTATCAAGCCCGTTTCTTTCGATCGTTTTTTAAAAGCGGTGCTTAAAACAAAAGACTATTACGAAGTAAGGGAAACCAATTTTAAAGCAGTCTCTTCGTCTCCAGGTTATTTTTTTGTAAAATCCGATAATAAATTGGTGAAGATTTTCCTGGATGATATATTATTTGTGGAAGGCTTACAAAATTATGTCAGCATCCACACGAAAGATACAAAGTATATCACCTACCTTACTTTTAAAGCAGTAGAAGATTATTTGCCTGCCGGCCAATTTATAAAAGTGCATAAATCTTATATTATTTCTGCTGCAAAAGTTGATAGCATCGACGGCAATGAAGTTCGCATATTGCGACACCAGGTACCTATAAGCCGCAACCTAAAAGATGAAGTGCTGGACAAATTATTGAAAGGTAAATTTTTAAAGCGTTGAGCAATAATATTCATCTATCTACATAAGAAAAGAAGCCTCAATATTCATGGTGCGGCTCCCTCTCCCTGGAGAAGGCGGGGGTGTGGTCAAAGATGATTCACAAACTTTACAGCCGCCGATATTCTAGTCTCCTCTTGGAAATGATCTTCAAAATCTCACAAATAATTTCTTTTGCTACTTTATATTTTATGTCTTTCAGTGAGCATTTAGATCATCAACCAGCAATCAGCCTGTTGTCACTTCAATGACAAGGTAAAGTATAAAATTATTTGTCACAATGACTTATTCAAATTGTCAGATTTATCCCAAACAGTAAAATATCAGTGCAGTTTTTCCCCAAATTGAGAAAGAATTTTGCCTTTTATCATAAGTTTTTACGTATAATTTTCCGTTTGGTTCGGTTTTTGGAAGTTGGTAAAAGTGAAAATGAATTTTCAACACAATCTGACTATTCAAATTAAATCATTAAACAAACTAGTATGAAAAAGTTAATAAGTCTATTCGCAACAGTTGTAATAATTGCAGCTGCTTCGGCACAGGATACTATCCCGGCTAAGAAGAATTTCCCGGACTCGAGCAGGATGACTACAACAGACTCAATGTCTAAAACTCCAGGGGATACTTCGTTGCTGAATCAAAATAAAAAATGGCCTGATACATCAATTAATAAAAATAAGCCTGATAGTATGGCGGCTAATGCCCAGGCCACAACCACTGCAACGCCTGATGCTACTGCAGCTACTGCAAAGACGACAGCTGCTGACAGGGTGGTAATGACGGATGATAAAGTAATGGTAGTAAAGAATGGTGATTCAACTTTATTGTCGGACAGTATCAAATTAGAAAGTGGTGCGGTGGTAACCAAAGACGGTACTGTTACTTACACCAGTGGTAAGTCGGCTAAGTTAAAAAACGGCCAATATGTAAGTCTGACTGCAGTTCCTGACAATACTTCGCAGGCTGATAGCAGTTCAGCTACAGGCACTTCCGATGCTACTGCTACTGCTACCAAGGCTGCAGATGAGGATAAAGTGATCATGGTTGGCGATAAAGTATATGTTATCAAGAGCGGTGATTCAACTGTGTTAGCGGATAGCATCAAATTAAAAAGTGGCGCACTGGTAAAAAGTGATGCGACCGTAAAATTTAAAGACGGAACATCTACCACATTGAAAAATGGTCAGTATATCGCATTGAACCCACCAACACCACCTGCCGAAACAAAAACAGAGGCTGATACAAAAACAGCTACCGCGACAACAACTACAACTACAACCGGTACAGAGACAGCCACTGCGGCAACAACAAAACCTGTTGAAGATAGGGTGGTAATGAAGGATGACAAGATCATCGTGGTAAAGAACGGTGATTCAACAGAACTTGCTGATAGTATAAAATTAAGCAGCGGGGCAGTTGTAAAGAAAGATGGTAGCGTTATATTCAAGAACGGTAGTACTACCAAATTGAAAAATGGCCAGTTTATTGGTTTAAATCCTCCGGCTGAAGGTAAAAAAACAAAGAAAGCAGGTGCTACTTCAAAGAAAAAGGCAAACGGATAATAATTGATTTAATTTAAAATAGAAAAAGGTTGCTCCAGTTAGGAGTAACCTTTTTTATGTACGTACAAGAACGGATACTTAAAATATGTTGTTGACAAACATTGGTCTTATTATTTTACAATCGCCGGCTTGGCTGATTTTTTCTCCGGTAACGCAGTTTTTGTGACTTTTTTTATTGGTGGTTTGACAGCCGTCGCCTTTTTTACCGGTGTTTTTTTTCCGCTGACTGGCTTAATTCCTTCGCTTAATAATTTCGCAGCTTTTTTTATTCTCTTTTCAAATTTCTTTTCGCCCAGCATTTCTTTTAGAGCTGGCAGTGCCTGTGACAACTGCTGAACGATGTCCTTAAGCATTTTTCCTTTTGGACTTTCTTTTTCTGTATTAATTATTTGTTTGGCCATTCTATTATATTTCGGTTAAATGATAACACAAATTTAATATAAGGTTGGCTATTTCAATGTTAAGTTTTATTATGGCTGTTAAAAGACTGAATAAAAGATCAAAAGCGGGAACGAAGATTGATTTTTTGCGGCTATTGTATTAAGGCGTAATATTCGCGATTGACGTTGCCTGGTTTTATTCCAGGGCTATCACAGTTGGTCACAGCGAGGGTTTTATAACAGGTATCCGGCAGTTGCAAAGCAGGTTCCGTAAAACCCTGTTGTTAACGAGATTATTTTCTTTTTAGAGCTCCGTATTTTGTATAGATCTTGCCCTTCCAAAAAATATTCTTATCGTTCTCATTGTTTAGGAACGTGAAATCAAACACTGCTTTTAAAATATGTTGCTTCCACAGGATACTGTCAATTTTTATATATCCATCTTTATGTTCATAGACCTTATCACCACCCGGCGCGATACTTGTTAGAACGATTGTTGGCAAACAATAATTTTTTGTGATCGTTAAATGCAGGCTGCAATGCGTAGCTTCATTCATTGCGGTAGAACAATACAACGTGTCATTTTTTCCCGCAGTAGTTATTAGTTTATTTGTGCCGGCATATTCATAGCACCAGGCGTTACATTGCAGGGTACACTTTTTGGCAAAAGAATAGTCGCCTGTTAATTTGTCAACCCAGGTGATATTAACCACGCCAGGCTTGAAAAAAACAGGTATCAATGTTAAAAGAATATAAAAGGAAAATGCTTTCATTTATAAGACTTTCTGCATGGCGCAGAAGAATACCTATTCAAACACTACACATCCGGACGCACCATACCTGGCAATTGCCCGGCTAATTGCTTTCTTTTAATTCAGCCTGGGCCTTGTATCGCGCAATCGTATTGTAGGCTTCTATTAATTTTAATTTTAAATCATGCAGGGCAGGTTGACCGCTTTGTAGTAATGCTTCGGTTTCTTCGTTGCTTTTTTGCAATAGTAGAATGTCCTGGTCAAGGACCTTGTTTAAATCGCGGGACTCTTTTAATTTTTTTGTCAGTTCCAGTTCGGTAGTTTGCTTTATTTGGTGTAAAAGCGTATTTTCCTTTTGCAGGGTCTCTTTCATCAGCTTTTCGCTTTCCAGGTAACCTTCAATACTCTTTTGTGCTCTCGCGATTTTAGCCACTTTTATAGTGCGGATTATCCATGCAATAACAAAGCCTGCAATGAAGGCTACTCCTAAGTATATATATAAATTGATCTGTGTCAAAACGATAAATTTTAAGACTGCAAATTATTTAATTTGAATTAAATAATGTTGATTTATCATTATTCAAATCCGGCAGTGCTTGTATATGGGGACAAAAATACGTAACACACACGAAAAGCTAAAAAATTAGTAGGATCCGGCCTGACATTGGTTGCCAGCTTCAGTGGAGGTGCTATCTTATCAAAATAATACTGCCTTTGTCTTTTACAATTATTCCATTGAGATCCGTTCCTTCCGCTATCCACATGAATGCGCCTGTCGGTTGAAGAATTCCCTTAAATTTCCCGTTCCAGCTATCATTTAATTGTTTTGTTTCAAATACAACCTCTCCATAGCGGTTATAGATCTTAAAACTTTTTAATTGGATGTAGCCGATGGCCCTTACAGAAAGCACATCGTTTGTCTTGTCATTATTGGGGGTAAAGGCTTTCGGAATGGCAAAATAGGAGACGTCAACGACCTTGATATTAACGCGGACAAGCACGCTCGAACAATTGCCGGAAACATTCTTTATAAAAAAGGCGGTATCCGAAGAAATGTTTGAAACTGTAAAATTCCCTGTCGCGTTTTGTTGTAAAATTGGTGTTCCTGCCGGGTTTGCAGATAACGAATAATTGCCCGGACCTGGATTTTTAATGACAATACCAGCAGTGGAATTTCTTGGGATAATAATGTTGTCGTATAATGGCCCAGCTAAGCCAATATCA